>NZ_JASATF010000005.1:0-292166 GCF_038440175.1 Cupriavidus sp. OTU4054 | reverse complement strand
GCCCCGGCCCTCCCCATCACCCCCCCCCCCCCCCCCCCCCCCCCCCCCCCCCCCCCCCCCCCCCCCCGCGGAAGGTGGATTATGCGAGCAGCTTGTCGATCAGCGCGTATGCCGCGGCGAACGCGGCGGTCTCGGCCGCATGACGCGTCGCGAAGACATGATTGCCACTCTGCAGCACTTCGGTATCGCCCGCGTCGGCAGGATCGGTGCCGTCCTCCGCGATGCGAACCTCGTAGGTCCACAGCTGCGTCTCATCGACGCTGCCCGCGATGTGCTCTCGCTGCGGCGAAATCAGGACGTAGGCGTCCTTGCCGCGGTATTGCTCCACGCGCCAGTCATCGCTTGCCATGAGGTCTCTCCCGTGTGTGATCACAGAGGTTGGAGCCTGGCGACGGGAAGGCGTTCCGGGAATGAGAGGAAGATGCGAGAAAAGGAAGCGGAAAAGGAAGCGGAAAAGGAAGCGGAAAAGAAAAAGGGCTTCCGTTTCCGGAAGCCCTTCGTCTCTATAGGTGGCGCGGCTGGCAGGATTCGAACCCACGACCCCTTGGTTCGTAGCCAAGTACTCTATCCAACTGAGCTACAGCCGCACGCGAGAAAAGAGATTATATAGAAGTTTTGATTTTTGGGAAGCCCCTTCGTGCATTTTTTTCGCCATCGGGGCCGCACAGCCGCAACTTTCTATAATGACAGCCTCATGAAGTGATCCCGACCATGAACAAGGCATTTGTCAAAGAGTCGTCCGACGAGGACGACGACGACCTTCCGGAAGGCGCCACACCGATTCCGGCGGGAACCAAGAACTACATCACCGCCACCGGCTACGACCGCCTGCGCAACGAACTCATGCATCTGATCGACGTGGATCGGCCGGACGTCGTGCAGATCGTGTCGTGGGCCGCATCGAATGGCGACCGCTCGGAGAACGGTGACTACCTCTATGGCAAGAAGCGGCTGCGCGAGATCGATCGGCGCATCCGCTTTCTCACGCGCCGGCTCGACAAGGCGGAGGTCGTCGATCCCTCCCTGCAGGGCGACAACGACCAGATCTTCTTCGGCGCCACCGTGACCTATGCGAACCAGGCCGGCGAGGAGACCACGATCACCATCGTCGGCATGGACGAGGTGGACCTCGACACCCATCGCGTGAGCTGGATCTCGCCGATCGCCAAGGCACTGATCAAGGCGCGCGAGGGCGATACCGTGCCGCTGCGAACGCCGGCCGGCATCGAACAGATCGATATTCTGGAAGTCCGCTACCCGAAGCGGGGGCAAGCGGAGGCCTGACCGGCGGGTCAGCCGTCGTTACGGTCGCGGAAGATCCGGATCACGTCCGGATTGCGGCGCAGCGCGCGCATGACGTTGGCGAGGTGCAGACGGTTCTGCACCTGGATCACGAACTGCATGTACGTGGCTTCCTGATGGCCGCCCTGCTGCTGCTCCATCGACACGTGGGCCACGTTGGCGTCCGCCGACGTGAGGTCTGCAGCGACGCGCGCCACGATGCCCTTCACGTTGTGCACCATGACCTTGATCGAGACATCGAACGCGCGCGTGGTCTTCTTCGCCCACATGACCTCGATCCAGTGCTCGGGATCCTTGCTGTGCAGCCGCTTGGCCACCTTGCAATCCTGCACGTGGATCTGCAGGCCTTCCCCCTTGCCGAGATAGCCGACGATCGAATCGCCGGGAATCGGGCGGCAGCATGCCGAGAAGATCATCGACATGCCTTCGTCGCCGGTAATCGCCACGGCCGGGGCTTCCTCGCCCGCGAAGGTCTGCACGGCGGCCAGCAGCGCGCTATCGACGTCGCCGGACAACTCCTGCAGCAGGATTTCCATGCGGCGCGCCACCACGGCCGGCACGCGGCGGCCCAGCGCGAGGTCCGCGAAGATATCCTCGCGATGCTTGTTGCCGGTCCACTGGATCATGCGGTCCCACACGGCCTGCGGCACCGCCTTGAGCTCGATGCCAAGCTGCCGCGCCGCCTGCTCGAGGAGGCGCTCGCCGAGCTGGATCGCCTCGTCGAGCTTGGTCGTCTTGAGGTAATGGCGAATCGCCGCACGCGCCTTGCCGGTACGCACGAACGCGAGCCACGCCGGATTGGGCTTCGAGTACGGCGCCGTCACCACCTCGACGATATCGCCGCTCTTGAGCTCCGTGCGCAGCGGCAGCAGCTCGTTGTTGATCTTGACGGCCACGCACTGGTTGCCGAGGTCGCTGTGCACCGCGTACGCGAAGTCGAGCGCGGTGGCGCCGCGCGGCAGCGCGCGGATATGGCCCTTGGGCGTGAACACGTAGACCGCGTCGGGGAACAGGTCGATCTTGACGTGCTCGAGGAATTCCTGCGAATCGCCGGTCTGGCTCTGGATATCGAGCAGCGACTGCAGCCACTGGTGCGCCTGCTGCTGGATATCGTTGGCGTGATCGGCCTGATGCTTGTACATCCAGTGCGCGGCCACGCCGGCCTCGGCGATCTGATGCATGCCGCGCGTGCGGATCTGGAACTCCACGGGCGTGCCGAACGGACCCACCAGCGTCGTATGCAGCGACTGGTAGCCGTTGATCTTCGGAATCGCGATGTAGTCCTTGAACTTGCCCGGCATCGGCTTGTACAGGCCGTGCAGCGCGCCCATGGCCATGTAGCAGTGCATCTGCGTTTCCACGACCACGCGGAAACCGTAGACGTCGAGCACCTGCGAGAACGACAGCTGCTTGTCGTGCATCTTGCGATAGATGCTGTAGAGCGTCTTCTCGCGGCCCGACAGTTCGGCGACGATGCCCGCGTCGGCCAGCGCATGCTGCGCGGCCTCGAGAATGCGCTTGACCACTTCGCGGCGGTTGCCGCGCGCGGCCTTCACGGCCTTCTCGAGCGTGGCGTAGCGGAACGGCGAGCCGACCTTGAACGACAGCTCCTGCAGTTCGCGGTAGATCGTGTTGAGACCGAGACGGTGCGCGATGGGCGCGTAGATCTCCATCGTCTCGAGCGCGATGCGGCGGCGCTTCTCCGGCGGCACGAAGCCGAGCGTGCGCATGTTGTGCGTGCGGTCGGCCAGCTTGACGAGAATCACGCGCACGTCGCGCGCCATCGCGAGCAGCATCTTGCGGAAGCTTTCCGCCTGCGCCTGTTCGCGGCTCTGGAATTCGAGCTTGTCGAGCTTGGTCAGCCCATCGACGAGTTCGGCCACCTTGGGACCGAACTTCTCCGCGAGCTCGCTCTTGGTGATGCCCTGGTCCTCGATCACGTCGTGCAGCAGCGCGGCCATGATCGACTGCACGTCGAGCTTCCACTCCGCGCACAG
Source organism: Cupriavidus sp. OTU4054 (assembly GCF_038440175.1). Classification (NCBI taxonomy): domain Bacteria; kingdom Pseudomonadati; phylum Pseudomonadota; class Betaproteobacteria; order Burkholderiales; family Burkholderiaceae; genus Cupriavidus; species Cupriavidus sp. OTU4054. The sequence continues at coordinate 288,867 of NZ_JASATF010000005.1, read as the reverse complement.
TTCGGCCACCGCGACGGGGTGCGTGATGTACGGCTCCCCGCTCTGCCGGTACTGGCCGAGGTGCGCCTCGTCGGAGAACTGGAATGCCTCGCGCACGACGGCCTGATCGGCTGGCTTCAGATAAGCCAGCTTCTCCATGAGCCGAGCGATCGAGATGACCTGCTGCCGCGGCGGGACCGCGGGTTGCGACGTGGGGCCGAAGAAGTGCCGGTAGGACTGCGCCAGCACCGCGTCGATATACAGGTCGCTGCCGGGCGCCGGCGGCGGCACGCTCGCGGGCGGCTCCGCCAGCAGCTCTTCGGTCTCGGTGGCTGCGCGGGACTTCGTCTGCGCCTTCGTTTGCGCGATGGGCGGGACGACCGCCCGCTCCCCGACAACGTCGTTGCCGAGCGGATCGGGGAGATTGGGTGCGCCGGTGCGTGCCGTCACTGAGGGCGAGCCGGGGTTGCCTTGCCTACGCCCGGCCGGACCGGAGGGGCCGGAGGAAGCAGGGGGTGCAGGCGGCAGGGAAGACATGATGGCGGCCTATGGAATCCGGCTGGTAGCGAGGACACACGATGGGCCGCCTGACCAATCAGGTCGGGACCTTCTTCAGCATCTCGATGCCGACCTGGCCCGAGGCGATTTCACGCAGTGCCACGACCGTGGGCTTGTCCTTCGCTTCGACCTTGGGCGTGTGACCCTGCACCAGCTGGCGTGCACGGTACGTCGCGGCGAGCGCGAGCTCGAAACGATTCGGGATGTGTTTCAGACAATCTTCGACGGTAATACGCGCCATATCAAATCCACCTTGGGATAAAACCTGTTCGACAGGCCGCCATTTTACAGCACGCGGCCGAAACGGGTCCGGCCGCCCATGACTCACTGAAGTTCTCAGTGGATTCCGAGCTCGATAAAGAGCTCCGCGTGACGCGCCTTCTGCGACGAAAAGCGCAGACGTGTCGCACGAACGACGTTCTTGAGCTGCTCCAGCGCGTCTTCGAACACCTCGTTGATGATCACGTAGTCGGACTCGCTCGCGTGCGCCATTTCGCTCCCCGCGGCCAGCAGGCGCCGCACGATCACGTTGGGCTCGTCCTGGCCGCGCTTCTTGAGCCGTTCCTCGAGCGCCGTCAGCGACGGCGGGAGAATAAAGATCTCCATCGCATTGGAGAACCGCTTGTGCACCTGCTGCGCGCCCTGCCAGTCGATCTCCAGCAGCACGTCGTTGCCCTGCGCCATCTGTTCCTCGATCCACACGCGCGACGTCGCGTAGTAGTTGCCGTGGACTTCCGCCCACTCGAGGAAGTCCCCGCGGTCGCGCGCGGCGCGGAACGTGTCGATGGTCGTGAAATGGTATTCGCGGCCATTCTGCTCGCCGGGACGCGGCGCGCGCGTGGTGTGCGAAATGGACAGGCGGATGGCCGGGTCCTGCGCGAGCAGCGCATTGACCAGCGTGGACTTGCCGGCCCCGGAGGGCGCGACCACCATGAACAGGTTGCCGGGATAGGCGGTGTCGATGGCAGTATGGGTCGAGTCGCTCATGATGATCGTGAATCGTGTGGATCGGGTAAATCGTTATTCGAGGTTCTGGATCTGCTCGCGCATCTGCTCGATCAGCAGCTTGAGCTCCATCGAGGCGTCGGAGAGTTCCTTGGCGGCTGCCTTCGAACCCAGCGTGTTGGCTTCGCGGTTGAGCTCCTGCATCATGAAGTCGAGCCGCTTGCCGACCTGGCCGCCCTTCTTCAGGATATGCCGCGTTTCATTCAGGTGGGCCTGGAGCCTCGAAAGTTCCTCGGCGATATCGATGCGGATACCGTACACCGTGGCTTCCTGGCGGATCCGTTCGGCGATTTCGTCGCGGCTCATCGAGGGCATGCCCGTGGGCGCGGCGAGGTTGAACGCCTCCTGCAGCCGCTCGGTCAGTTTCTCCTGATGATGCGCGATCAGTTGCGGAATCGTCGGCGTCAGGCGCTCGACGATCGCGAGCATCGCATCGACGCGCTCCTCGAGCGTGGCCTTGAGGGCTTCGCCCTCGCGGCGGCGCGCTTCCAGCAACTGCTTCAGCGCATCGCGGGCGGCGCCCATCACGGCCTCGCGCAGGGCGTCCTGCGAGAGTTCCGGCTCCACCAGAACGCCGGGCCAGCGCAGGATCTCGCCCATGCGCAGCGAGCCCGCGCCCGCGAAGGTGGCGCTTACCGTGGTTTCCAGCGCGCGGATCTGGTCCAGCAGGCCCTGGTTCAGCGCCAGCGTGGCGCCGCCGGTGTCCGTGCGCTGCAGGTTGATCCGGCATTCGAGCTTGCCGCGCGACAGTTCGCCCATCAGCATTTCACGCAGCGCCGGCTCGTACGCGCGGCATTCCTCGGGCGCGCGGAACAACAGGTCGAGGAAACGCGAATTGACAGTCCGGAACTCGACCGAAACCGATGCGGTCCGCCCGCTGGGCTCGCCCTGCGCGTTCGTCAGCGGCGCCTGCCGCGTGGCCGAACCAAAACCTGTCATGCTGTGAATCATTGGGTAATCTCGCGAATAAGTCGGTGGCCGGGCCGGAAATGCGGCCGGGCGGCATCGAAAATCAGGGAAAAAGCCATGCAAAACAGCAGGCCGGAATGAAATTCGGCGAGGGTTGGATAATGGCGACACCGCGCGACAACACCCCGCTACACGTTCCTTTACAAGTGACCGATTAGCCCGGACAATCCGTGAGCAAATCCGGTCCCGAATCCTATGACAGAGTCCAAGGGCGCTAACCCACCCAAGAGTGCGCCGCTGCCAATCGGCACGCTGCTTGCCAACTACCGCATTGTAAAGAAGTTGGCCAGCGGGGGGTTCAGTTTCGTCTATCTCGCGACCGACGAAACCGGCGCGCCCGTCGCCATCAAGGAATATCTCCCCTCCTCGCTCGCGCGCCGCAGCCCGGGCGAACTGATTCCCGTGGTGCCCGACGAAAATGCCGCGTCATTCCGGCTCGGGCTCAAGTATTTCTTCGAAGAAGGCCGTTCGCTCGCCCGTATTTCCCATCCGAGCGTGGTACGCGTCGTGAATTTCTTTCGCGAGAATTCCACGGTCTACATGGTCATGAACTACGAGCTGGGCAAGACGCTGCAGGAGCATATCCTGCAGGCCCGGCAGCAGGGTCGTGCCAAGGTGCTGCGCGAACGCTTCATCCGCAAGGTGTTCCACGACCTGATGAGCGGGCTGCGCGAGGTCCATATCCACAAGCTGCTGCATCTGGATATCAAGCCCGGCAACATCTACCTGCGCGAGGACGAGTCGCCGATCCTGCTCGACTTCGGCGCCGCGCGGCAGATCCTGACCATGGAGGCCGCGCGCTTCCAGCCGATGTACACGCCCGGCTTTGCCGCGCCCGAACTGTACGGCAAGCACTCCGAACTCGGTCCATGGACCGATATCTACAGCCTGGGCGCCACGCTCTATGCCTGCATGGCCGGCATGCCGCCGCAGGAAGCGAACCAGCGCGAGAAGGACGACCGCATGGGCGAGGCGATGTCGCGCCTGCGCAGCACGTACACGAACGGCCTCGTCGATCTGGTCGAATGGTGCCTGCGGCTGACGCCGTCCGAGCGGCCGCAGAGCGTGTTTCGCCTGCAGAAGGAACTGCGCGACCAGAGCAATGCGCTCGGCGAGCAGTCCGCCGCGGCCGCGCTGGCCGGCGCATCGCCCGCCACGGCGCCGATGCCCGAGCGCCCCGGCGCGACGAGCCGGTTCATGACGCTGCTGCGCCGCCGCGAGGTGGGGACCGACTGAGCGGACAAAGAACGGGCGCCGCGCGAGTCGCGGGCGCCGATTGAATCACGGCGCGACGGCGTGGCCCACTGCCCGGCCGGCGCGCCCCAGAACGTTACCGAATAGCCAACATGCGATTCTCCGTCTATCAGGAAAGCCGAAAGGGCGGCCGCCGCATCAACCAGGACCGCATGGGCTACTGCTTCACGCGCGATGCCCTGCTGATGGTGCTGGCCGACGGCCTTGGCGGCCACGCGCTCGGCGAGGTCGCCGCGCAGCAGGCGCTGCAGACGCTCGCGCGCCAGTTCCAGGCACAGGCCCGCCCGGCCATCCGCAACCCGGCGGACTTCCTGCAGGACACGATCATGCTCGCGCACCGCGAGATCCACCGTTACGCGGAAGCCAACCGATTAGCGGATATCCCACGCACGACCGTGGTGTGCTGCCTGATCCAGCAGGGGCAGATCCACTGGGCCCATGCGGGCGATTCGCGGCTGTATCTCGTGCGCAAGGGCGCCCTGCTGACTCGCACGCGCGACCATTCGAAGATCGAGAACCTGCTGCAGCAGGAGCGCGTGCTGCCGATGGATGTGGCCAACCATCCCGAGCGCAACAAGCTGTACAACTGCCTGGGCTCGCCCAACCTGCCGCTGATCGATATCGGCGGTCCGGTGCGGCTGGAACCGGGCGACGTGGCGATGCTGTGCTCGGACGGCCTGTGGGGCAGCATCGAGGAACGGGCCATCGTGGACAAGGTGACCAACCTGTCCGTGGTGCATGCCATTCCGGACCTGATCGAGCAGGCGCTGCTCAATGCCGGCGAAGGTGCCGACAACACCACCGCGATCGCGATGATGTGGGAGCTGGACACCGCGACGCCGAGCGAGGAAGCCGTGCTGACCGACACGCTGCCGCTCAACGCGTTCACGACGTCGATTCTCGAGCGCACGGGCAACGACAGCGACCTGCTGTCCGAGGAAGAAATCGAACGTTCGATTGCCGAGATCCGCGCCGCCATCGACAAGACCAGCAATTTCATGCGGTAAGCGGCCTCTGGCAGCACGCATACCCGGGCGGCGTTAGAATCGCGGTCTCAATCGATTCCACGAAAGACTCCCCCATGCGACCGAGCGGCCGCGCAGCCGATGCGCTGCGACCTGTCACCCTGACCCGTCATTACACGCGCCACGCCGAAGGCGCCGTGCTGTGTGCTTTTGGCGATACCAAGGTCCTTTGCACGGCCAGCGTGCTCGCCAAGGTGCCGCCGCACAAGAAGGGCTCCGGCGAAGGCTGGGTCACCGCCGAGTACGGCATGCTGCCCCGCGCCACGCACACGCGCTCGGACCGCGAGGCCGCGCGCGGCAAGCAGACCGGCCGCACGCAGGAGATCCAGCGCCTGATCGGCCGCGCGATGCGCTCCGTGTTCGACCTCGCCGCGCTCGGCGAGTACACCATCCACCTCGATTGCGACGTGCTGCAGGCCGATGGCGGCACGCGCACGGCCGCCATTACCGGCGCGTTCGTGGCCGCGCACGACGCCGTGAGCAAGATGCTGGCCGCCGGCCAGATCGCCGCGAGCCCGATCCGCGACTTCGTGGCGGCGGTGTCGGTCGGCATGGTCGATGGCATGCCCGTGCTGGACCTCGACTACGCTGAGGACAGCACCTGCGATACCGACATGAACGTGGTCATGACCGGCAGCGGCGGTTTCGTCGAGGTCCAGGGCACGGCCGAAGGCGCGCCGTTCGTGCGTGCCGATCTCGATGCGATGACGCGGCTCGCGGAAGCCGGCATCGCCGAACTGGTCCGCCATCAGCGCCAGGCGCTGGGACTCTGAAACGCGTGGGAGGCAACATGCAACGTCTGGTCCTCGCTTCGAACAACGCCGGCAAGCTTCGCGAGTTCGGCGCCCTGCTCGCGCCGTTCGGCTTCGACGTGGTGCCGCAGGGCGAGCTCGGCATTCCCGAGGCCGAGGAACCGCATGCGACGTTCATCGAGAACGCGCTGGCCAAGGCGCGCCATGCCAGCCGCCTGGCCGGGATGCCCGCCCTTGCGGACGACTCGGGCATCTGCGTCGATGCGCTCGACGGCGCGCCGGGCGTCTACTCGGCGCGCTACGCGCAATGCGTGGGCAAACCCAAGTCGGACGCGGCCAACAACGCGCACCTGATTTCGCAACTGGCGGGCAAGCTCAACCGCCGCGCGCAGTACTACTGCGTGCTGGTCCTCGTGCGGCATGCCGACGACCCGCGTCCGCTGATCGCGGAAGGCACGTGGGCCGGCGAGGTCGTGGATGCGCCGCGCGGCAGCGGCGGCTTCGGTTACGACCCGCACTTCATGCTGCCCGGCATCGGCAGGACCGCCGCCGAACTCAGCGCGGAAGAGAAGAACACCGTCAGCCATCGCGCGCTGGCGCTGCAGGGGCTGGTGGCCCGCCTGCAGACGCACGGCATGCGGATCGGTACATGATTCCGATCGTTCCCGCTGGCAGCGCAAAGCCCGCGACGCTCTCCCCCGCCGACAATCAGCAGCTGTGGCTCAAGCCCGGGCAGATCGCCCTGCCGGGGTCGCCGCCGCTGTCGCTGTACGTGCATATCCCCTGGTGCGTGCGCAAGTGCCCGTACTGCGATTTCAATTCGCACGCGGCACCGGGCGGCACGCACGAGATTCCCGAGGCGATGTACCTCGACGCGCTGCGCGCGGACCTCGAGCAATCGCTGCCGCTCGTTTGGGGCCGCCCCGTGCATACGGTGTTTATCGGCGGCGGCACGCCGAGCCTGCTGTCGGCTGCCGGCATGGACCGCCTGCTGTCCGATATCCGCGCGCTGCTGCCGCTGGACGCGGACGCCGAGATCACGATGGAAGCGAACCCCGGCACGTTCGAGGCCGAGCGCTTCGCGAGCTTCCGCGCGAGCGGCATCAACCGGCTGTCGATCGGCATTCAGAGCTTCAGCGACCGGCATCTGCAGGCGCTGGGCCGCATTCATGGCGAGCGCGAAGCCCGCGCGGCGATCGAGATCGCGTTGCGGCACTTCGACAACGTCAATCTGGACCTGATGTACGCGCTGCCGCAGCAGACGCTGGACGAGTGCCTGCACGACCTCGAGTCGGCGCTGGGCTACGGCACCACGCATCTGTCGATGTACCACCTGACGCTCGAGCCGAATACGCTGTTCGCGAAATATCCGCCCGCGCTGCCGGACGAGGACATCGCGTACGAGATGCAGGACCTGATCGAGGCGCGCACGGCGCAGGCCGGCTTCCGCCACTACGAGACGTCGGCGTATGCGCAGCCGCATCGCGAGGCGCGGCATAACCTCAACTACTGGCGTTTCGGGGATTACCTCGGCATTGGCGCGGGCGCGCACGGCAAGCTGTCGTTTCCGCATCGCGTGCTGCGGCAGATGCGCTACAAGCATCCGGCCACGTATATGGAGAAGGCGCTCGCGGGCGAGGCCGTGCAGGAATCGCGCGACGTCGACGCTAAGGAACTGCCGTTCGAGTTCATGCTCAATGCGCTGCGGCTCACCGACGGTGTGCCCGCATCGAGCTTCCACGACTACACGGGATTGCCGCTGCATGCCATCAGCAAGCAACTGGCGGCGGCGGAGAAGAAGGGACTGCTCGAGGCGGACCTGACGACGATCCGCCCGACCGAGCTGGGACGGCGCTTTCTGAACGACCTGCAGGAGATGTTCCTGTAGGCCGTCCGGGCGCTGACGGTCAGTAAGGCATGGCCATGTCGTTGGCCACGCGCGCGCGATCGCCGATGCGCAGTGCGCCGACGTCGCGCTGCGTCACGCTGGCCATGCGGCCATCGTCCAGACGCACGTTGACGCGATACACGGTGCTCGTATTGCTGCCCGTGCGCTTTTCCACCTGATTGCCGGCGACGGCACCCACCACGGCACCGCCGATGGTGGCCGCGGTACGCCCGCGTCCGCCGCCGATCTGGTTGCCCAGCAGACCGCCGGCCGCACCGCCGATCACCGTGCCGAGAATACCCGAGCTGTTCTGTTCGGTCGTGATCGGCTCGATCGACTCCACGCGGCCCGTGAACACGGAGCCCGCGGGGGCCTGATAGGTCGCCGGTCCCTGTTGCTGGTAGCCGGGCTGCTGGCCATAGCCGGGCTGGTTATAGCCGGGCTGGTTGTATCCCGGCGGGGGCGGCGCGTTGTAGGCCGAGTTGCCGTAGCCGCCCGGCTGGGCGCAGCCGGCGAGCGCGGCGGCGGCCATGACGGTGGCGATGATGGCGCCATGCCGATAGGCGCCGTGTCGATGGGTCTTGTTGGAAGTGCGCATAAGGGATCCCTCCTCTGTCATTGATCGATGCGTAACCCATTCAGGGGTCCACGTCGGGTAAGAGACCTTCGCACACCACAAGGTTCCGCGCTGTCCGACGGAGACTGACACGGCGGAAGCGTCGTTTTATTCATGCGCATGATTGTATAATGCGCGCTCTTCTCTGCAGTCCCGATGGAAGCGTGGCCGAGTGGTTTAAGGCAGCAGTCTTGAAAACTGCCGATGGGGTGACCCATCCGTGAGTTCGAATCTCACCGCTTCCGCCAGCCTTCCGCCACCTGTCTTCCGGCATTTCCCGAGTCGTCCCACCGTTGCCATAATCCTTGCCAACCGGCAAGATCGCGCATACGCTAGGTGTGCGTTATCGGTCGTCGTATGACCTATGACAACGTATAATGGAGCGTCGTCTCCGCCGTCTGAACGCCCGCTTTCGTCGAATCTCCGCCGAATCTCCGCTGAATATCATGTCCAACGCCACGATCGCCCCTCCCGCACCGCTGCGCCGCCGCGGCCGCACGCTCGCCGAGGAAGTGGTCGGCAATCTCTCGGAAAGCATCCAGCAGGGCCAGCTCAAACCCGGCGACAAGCTGCCGACCGAATCCGAGATCATGGCGACGCTGGGCGTGAGCCGCACCGTGGTGCGCGAAGCGCTGTCGCGGCTGCAGGCGAGCGGCATGGTCGAGACCCGTCACGGCATCGGCACGTTCGTGCTGGCGCGTGCGGCCGAAACCCACTCGCCGTTCCGCATCGATCCGTCCGCGATGATCACCGCGATGGACGTGCTCGCGATGCTCGAGTTCCGCGTGAGCCTCGAGGCCGAGGCCGCAAGCCTGGCTGCGTCGCGCCGTACCGACGAGCATCTGGACGCGATGCGCCGCGCGCTCGACGAACTCAAGCGCAATGCGGCCGCGGGCAACGATGCGGTGCGCTCGGACTTCGAATTCCATCTGTCGATCGCACGCGCGACCGGCAATCGCTATTTCACGGACATCATGGGCCATCTGGGTACCATGGTGATCCCGCGCAGCCGGCTGCAGGTGAATACGCCGGAGCGCGAGCAGTATCTGGAGCGCGTCAATTTCGAGCACGAGAGCATCTACGATGCCATCGAGCGGCGCGATCCCGAGGCGGCCAAGGCCGCGATGCGCATGCACCTTACCAACAGCCGCGAGCGGCTGCGCAAGGCGTCGTCGATGGCCGCCGGGACGGGCGCCTGAATGCGCGCGGCGCGGCCCCGGCCGCGCGGTTGCGATCCGGCCCGCCATGTCATATGATGTCCTATGACGACCGTCCCATGTCGATAATGCAAAGCTGATTTTCCCGGGGCGCGCCGCATGCGCCTGTATGCTTGCCTCCCACGCGGAACGCTTCCGATTTCCTCCCCTTCTTTCCAGCAGGACTTCCCATCATGACGATTACCGGCGAATTGCTGATCGGCGCCAGCGCAGTGCGCGGCACCGCAGACACGTTCCAAGCCATCAACCCGGCCACCGGCGAGGCGCTGACCCCGACGTTCCATGGTGGCGGCACCGCCGAGGTGGACCGCGCCTGCACGCTGGCCGAAGCCGCGTTCGACACGTTCCGCGCGACGTCGCCGGAACAACGCGCCAAGTTTCTCGAGCTGATCGCCGACAACATCGAGGCGGTGGGCGACGAACTGCTCCAGCGCGCCAATGCCGAGACCGCGCTGCCGCTGGCGCGCCTGACCGGCGAGCGTGGCCGCACGACGGGCCAGCTGCGCCTGTTCGCACGCCTGCTGCGTGACGGCCGCTGGCAGAACGCCACGCTCGACAGCGCGCTGCCCGAGCGTACGCCGCCGCGTCCGGACCTGCGCATGCAGAAGATCGCGATCGGCCCCGTGGCCGTGTTCGGCGCCAGCAACTTCCCGCTGGCCTTCTCGGTGGCCGGCGGCGATACCGCTTCCGCGCTGGCCGCGGGCTGCCCCGTCGTCGTGAAGGCGCACCCGGCGCATCCGGGCACGTCCGAACTCGTGGGCCGCGCGATCCAGAAGGCCGTGGCGGACGCGGGCCTGCCCGAAGGCGTGTTCTCGATGGTCGGCGGCGCGAGCATCGCGGTCGGCACCGCGCTCGTCGCACACCCGGCCATCCAGGCCGTGGGTTTCACGGGCTCGCGCGTCGGCGGCCTCGCCCTGACGCAGGTCGCCAACAACCGTCCGCAGCCGATTCCGGTCTACGCCGAGATGAGCAGCATCAACCCCGTGTTCCTGCTGCCCGAAGCACTGGCCGCGCGTGGCGAGTCGATCGCGAAGGATCTCGTGGATTCGCTGGTCATGGGTGTGGGTCAGTTCTGCACGAACCCCGGCCTGCTGCTCGCGATCGAAGGCCCGGCACTGGACAAGTTCCGCGCGGCGGCCACCGCGGCGATCGGCGGCAAGCCCGCCGCGACGATGCTGACCCCGGGTATTCACGGCGCATTCGAGAAGGGTGTGGCCAAGCTGGCCGATATCAACGGCCTGTCGCAGGTCGGCTGCGGCCTCGAGGCCACGGGCCCGAACCAGGCGCGTCCGGCGTTCTTCGAAGCATCGGCCCAGCAGTTCCTGGCCGACGAGCGCATGCACGCCGAAGTGTTCGGTCCGTCGACCGTGCTCGTGACCTGCCGTAACGCCGACGACCTCGTCGCCGTGGCGCGTGCCGTCGAGGGTCAGCTGACCGTGACGGTGCAGGCCGACGCCGGCGACCACGCCCTGGCCGCCCGCCTGCTGCCCACGCTCGAGCGCAAGGCGGGCCGTATCCTGTTCAACGGCTATCCGACCGGTGTGGAAGTGTGCTTCGCGATGGTTCACGGCGGCCCGTTCCCGGCCACGTCGGACACGCGCACGACCTCGGTGGGCACCACCGCGATCGATCGCTTCCTGCGTCCGGTCTGCTATCAGAACGTGCCGGCCGACCTGCTGCCGGAAGCCGTGAAGGATGGCAATCCGCTGAACCTGTGGCGCCTGAAGGATGGCGAACTGGGTCACGCATAAGCGACCCTCGGCGGGCCCTAGCGCGACGCCTCGAAGCCCCGCTTCCTCACGGAAGCGGGGCTTTTTGCATCATGCGGCCATCGCCAGCTTTGCGCCGCGCGACTTGCCCGAGCTCAGGTAGTCGGCAATCGACTCCTGCGTGACCTCGCCGAGGTACGTGCCATCGGCATCCACCACCGGCAGCCAGCTCGTGTTGTGCTGATACATGCGCGACAGCACGATGCGCAGATGCTCGTCGAACGCGGCCGTTGCCGCGAACGGCCGCAGCACCTCCGCACAGGTCCCGCCGCCGGTCATGCCCGCGCGCGCGTCGCGCCGCGAGACATATCCCACCGCCCTGCCCGCCTCATCGACCACCGGCAGATGCCGCACGTCGGCGTCGTCCATCACGCCGAACGCCTGCGCGAGCGTGGTGCCCGGTGCCGCGCTCGGCGGCATCGTGGCCGCATCGCCCGCGCGCACCAGCAGCAGGCGCTTGAGCGTGTTGTCGTGGCCCACGAACGCCTGCACGAAATCGTCCGCGGGATGCGCAAGCAGCGCGTCCGGATGATCGAACTGCACGAGCTGGCCGCGACGGAACACGGCAACCTTGTCGCCAAGCTTGATCGCTTCGTCGATATCGTGCGACACCATGATCACGGTCTTGCCAAGTTGCCGCTGCATCTGGAAGAACTCGTTCTGGATGCTCTCGCGGTTGATCGGATCCACCGCGCCGAACGGCTCGTCCATCAGCAGCACGGGTGCATCGGCCGCGAGCGCGCGGATCACGCCGATACGCTGCTGCTGGCCGCCCGACAGCTCGCGCGGATAGCGGCCAAGCATGCGGTCCGGGTCGAGCTGCACCATGGCCATGAGCTCGCGCGCGCGCTCGCGGCTGCGGCGCTTGTCCCAGCCCAGCAGGCGCGGCACGACCATGATGTTTTCCTCGATGGTCATGTTCGGGAACAACCCGATCTGCTGGATCACGTAGCCGATCTTGCGGCGCAGCGCCACGCCGTCGATCGCGGCGGTATCCTCGCCATCGATGCGCACGGTGCCCGACGTCGGCTCGATCAGCCGGTTGATCATCTTGAGCGTGGTGGTCTTGCCGCAGCCGGACGGACCGAGGAACACACAGATTTCCCCGCGCGGGACCTCGAGCGAGACGGCATCCACGGCATTGGAGCGCGTGCCGTCCTTCTGCACGAATGTCTTGGTGAGTTTGTCGAGTTCGATCATAGTCGGATTCCTTTCGGTGTCAGCGCGCGCTGCAGGCGCTGCAGGCACAGGTCGGCGACGATGGCGAGCACGCTCACGAGCGCCGCGCCGACCGCAAGCTTGCTCATGTTGCTCTGGCTGATGGCCTGGAGGATCAGCACGCCGAGGCCGCCCGCGCCGATCAGCGCGGCGATCGTCGTCACGCCGATGTTCATCACCACGGCCGTGCGCACGCCGCCGAGGATCACGGGCACCGCGAGCGGCAGATCGACGAGACGCATGCGCTGCCACGTCGTCATGCCGATACCGCGGCCCGCCTCCTGAATGCCGGCGTCGACATTGACGAGCGCGGTGTACGTATTGCGCATGATCGGCAGCAGCGAGTACAGGAACACGGCGGTCACGGCCGGCAGATAGCCGAGCGCGTGGCCGAAGCGCGCGAAGATCGGGATCATCAGCCCGAACAGCGCGATGGAAGGCAGCGTGAGCACGATGGTCGCCAGCGCGAGCAGCGGCGTGGCGAGCCAGCGATGGCGCGTGATCAGGATGCCGAGCGGCACGCCGATCACGATGGCCAGCGTCACGGCGGCACCGACGAGCGCGAGATGCTGCCCCGTGAGCCGCAGCAGCGTGGGCCAGCTGTGTTGAAGGTAGGCAATCAGGTCCATGGGTTCCTCATGTCACGTCGTCACGTCAGATCAGGCCGTTGGCGCGCAGGAAATCCCCGGCCACCTTGTCGACGGGCTGCTGCCCGATATCGACCTGATAGTTCATCTCGGTCATCGCGGCGTTGTCGAGCTTCGACGACAGCGCGTCGAGCAGCCCCGCCAGTTCCGGATGGGCGTCGAGCACCGCGCGGCGCACCACGGGCACCGCGTTGTAGGGCGGGAAGAAATGCAGGTCGTCCTCGAGCAGCGCGAGGTCGAAGCCCTTGACGCGGCCATCGGTCGTGTAGACGAGGCCCAGTTCCACCTGATCGTTCTTGAGCGCCGTGTACACGAGGCCCGGATCGAGCTGGATGACATCCTTGCGTGTGAAGGGCAGCTGGTAGGCGGCCTTGAGCGGCTCGAGACCGTCGGGGCGCGCCGCGAATTCCATATCCACCGCGAACGGATGCTTGTCGTCGGGGCTGGCGCGCATCTTCGCGGCAAGCGCCGACAGCGTGGTCACGCCGGCCGCCTCCGCCCGCGCGCGCGGCATGGCGAGCGCATAGGTGTTGTTGATACGCGAAGGCGCGAGCCACACGAGGCCCTTCTCGCCGTCGAGCGCCTTCACGCGCGCATAGCTCTCGGGGCCATCGAGCTTCTCTTCCACGTGGTTGAAGACGATCAGCGCGGTACCGGTGTAGTCCCACACCACGTCGAGCTGCCCCGACTCGAGCGCCTGCCGCATCAGCGTGCTGCCGAGGCCCGACGTCAGTTCGGCGCCGAAGCCCTTGGCGCGCAGGTACTGCGTGGTCATCGAGGACAGGATCAACTGCTCGGTGAAGTTCTTGCCGCCCACGCGCAGGGGCGTGGCGTTTGTGGCGGCGTTCGCGTTGGTGCCCACATCGGGCTGCGACGCCTGCGCGTGCGCCGGCGCGGTGCCGAGCAGCAGCGCGGCGAAGATCGCTCCAACGATCGCGAAGATCCAGAACGTCTTGCGCTCCGTTTCCGGATTCCATGCCATGAGTACCGACTCCTTCAATTCGCCAGCCCGCGGCGACGCAGATACACGTGCCCCGCATACGCGAACAGCGCATCGAGCACGAGCGCGAGCAGCGCGGTGGCCGCCGCGCCAAGCAGCAGCAGCGACTGGTTGTTCAGGTAAATGCCCGGGAAGATCAGCTCGCCCAGGCTGTTCGCGCCGATCAGGAACGACAGCGGCACCGTGCCGACATTGATCACCAGGCTGATGCGCACGCCCGCGAGCACCACGGGCAGCGCGTTCGGGAATTCGACGCGCGCGAGACGCTGCAGCGGCGTCATGCCGATACCGCGCGCGGCTTCGCGCAGCGCGGGCGACACGTTGCGCAGCCCTTCGTACGTATTGCGCACGATCGGCAGCAGCGACGCGAGCCACAACGCGAGGATCGCGGGACGCTCGCCGATGCCGAGCACCGCGAGCGCCAGGGCCAGCACGGCCAGCGACGGCACCGTGTTGCCGATGTTGAAGACCTGCATCAGCCGGTCCGCCCAGCGGCGCATGCACGGCCGGGAGAGCGCGATGCCCGCGGGAATGCCCGTGGCAAGCGCGAGCACCATCGAGATCGCCACGAGGCGCAGATGATCGGCAAGGTCGTACAGCAGGCGATCGCGATGGGCGGCGATGACGTCCGGGCCGATCCAGGCGATCAGGCCGGCCAGTGCAATGGCAATAAGCCCACCCCATGCGAGGCGAGCGGCTTGTCTGGTCATGGGGTCCTTTTCCTTGAAGCCAAAGGTGGTCCATGGCACTCCATGAGCACGGAGCGCCACACGACGACAGCGAAAAACAATAGGTCCGAGGCGGACATGTCCGCCGGAGCCAGGTCAGATTGCATTGCCGCCATGACCGGCATGGGCGCCGGCGGACGGACTATCGGGGCTTCGCCTCAGGGTCTTGGGCGGAGCACCTCTTTGGATGGAGCGGCCACAGGGCAGCGTGGTCGTTCCGGTAGCGGCGCAAGAAGCCGGGCAGCACACGTGGTTGTGGTCGGTGCGCCGGCCTCGATGGCCATCGGGATTGTTGCGATCTCTGCGCAACGTGTGACAAACAGGCGGCTATTCTACACAATTTCTGCAATCCTGTCGAACGACCGGATTCGCCCCGCCCGCCGGGCCACGTTGCTGCCCCGTTCCGCCAACGGAACAATCTTTTGCCCTTGAGGCCTCTACCGGATTTCCGCCAAACCCTTACATTGCATGGGTATGCAAGCACCTCAACCGGAGAACGACATGGAAACCCGCACCCCCGCCACCGCCGCAGAGACCGTTACGCGCTCGCGCACGGTCGATCGCGTCGTGCGCGGCATTGCCACGTCCGACGGCGCCGGCGTCAAGCTGACCCGCGTCCTCACGCAGAACCTGCAACGCCGCCTGGACCCGTTCCTGATGCTCGACGCATTCGGCACGGACAACCGCGACGACTATATCGGCGGCTTCCCCGACCACCCGCACCGCGGCTTCGAGACCATCACGTACATGCTGGCCGGCCGCATGCGCCATCGCGACAGTGCGGGCCACGAAGGCCTGCTCGAGAATGGCGGCGCGCAATGGATGGTCGCGGGCTCGGGCGTCGTGCACTCGGAACTGCCCGAGCAGGAAGACGGCCGCATGGAAGGCTTCCAGCTCTGGCTGAACCTGCCCGCCGCCGACAAGATGACCACGCCGTGGTACCGCGACGTGCCATCGCGCGATATCCCGACCGTCGCGCTGCCCGGTGGTGACACGGTGGGCGGCACGGTACGGGTGATCGCCGGGTCGTCGCATGGCATCGCGGGCGCCGTCACGCGACCCGTGACCGAGCCGCTGTACCTCGACGTCCATCTGCCGGCCGGCGCGCGCTTTGCGCAGACGCTGCCGGCGGGGCACAACGCGTTCCTCTACGTGTATCGCGGAGAGGTCACGGTTGGCGATGGAGAGAACGCCGCCGTCGTGGAAGCGCAACGCATGGGCGTGCTCGACAATGCGGGCGTGAGCGACGGCGTGGTGATCCACGCCACCGCCGAAGCGCGCTTCCTGCTGATCGCGGGGCAACCGCTGAACGAGCCCATCGCGCAGTACGGCCCGTTCGTGATGAACACGCAGGACCAGATCTACCAGACGCTGGCCGACTACCGCGACGGCCGCTTCGCGAAGATCCCGGCCGAGAATCACGGCTGACGTATCTCCTGCGTGCTTTCCCCAAGGCCACGGCGCAATGCCGTGGCCTTTTTTGTTTCCGGCATGCGACTTGCAACCTCCCGCCAGCCGTTGCAGGGCGCGGCAAGTCGTGCAAAACGCGCGGCCAGACCCCTGCACACTTATATAATCCGGAGCAAATATTGGGCATACGTCAACCATGATGATGGCGCGCGTGTCCGGCCCTAGGTTTCTGACCTAGGAAAGTTGCTGCCACAACAATTCGAGCCGCCTCAGTGACATTACAAACCCCTCCCAGGCTGGCGCTTGCCCACATCACCAAGCGCTATCCCGGCGTGACCGCCAACGACGACGTCAGCCTGTCCGTCGCGCCCGGCGAGATCCATGCCGTGCTCGGCGAAAACGGCGCCGGGAAATCGACCCTCATGAAGATCATCTTCGGCGCGGTAAGGCCCGATGCCGGCGAGGTGCACTTCAACGGGGCGCCGGTCTCGATCGCCAGCCCGCACGATGCGCGCAACCTGGGCATCGCGATGGTGTTCCAGCATTTCTCGCTGTTCGACACGCTCACGGTCACCGAGAACATCGCGCTGGGCCTGCCGCCCAGGGATGCCGGCAACATGAAGCAGCTGGCCGCCCGCATCCGCACGACGGCGGAACGCTACGGCCTGCCGCTCGAGCCGCAGCGCCACGTGCACACGCTCTCCGTGGGCGAGCGGCAGCGCGTGGAGATCGTGCGCGCGCTGCTGGCCAATCCGCAGCTGCTGATCCTCGACGAGCCGACCTCGGTGCTGACCCCGCAGGCCGTGGAGACGCTGTTCGTCACGCTGCGCCAGCTTGCGGCCGAGGGCACGAGCATCCTGTACATCAGCCACAAGCTCGACGAGATTCGCGCGCTGTGCCATCGCGCCACCGTCATGCGCATGGGCCGCGTGACGGGCGTGTGCGATCCGCGCGAAGAAAGCGCGGCGTCCCTCTCCCGCCTGATGATCGGCGGCGAACCCCCGCGTGAAGCGCGCGTGGCCGCCGAACGCGGGCCGCTGCGGCTCACCGTTCGCGACCTGTCGCTCCCGCGCTCGCACGCCTTCGGCACCGCGCTGGAACGCATTGCGCTCGACGTGCATGGCGGCGAGATCGTCGGTATCGCCGGCGTGTCCGGCAACGGCCAGCAGGAGCTGCTCGCGGCCCTGTCCGGGGAGGATGGACGGCAAACGGGCGGCGCGGTGCAGATCGACGGCCGCGCGGTGGGCCGGCTCGGCGCGCGAGAACGCCGCCGCGCGGGCCTCGCCTTCGTGCCCGAAGAACGCCTTGGCCGCGGCGCCGTGCCCGGCATGAGCCTCGCCGCGAATACGCTGCTGTCGCACCAGTCGCCGCCGTTCGTCCGCGGCGGGCTGATCTCGCCCAAGGCCGCGGCGGGACTCGCGGCCACCGTGATCCAGCGTTTCCGCGTCAAGGCCAACGGTCCGGAAGCGCTCGCGCGCAGCCTGTCCGGCGGCAACCTGCAGAAATTCATCGTGGGGCGCGAGATTGCTTCGGGCCCGAAGGTGCTGATCGTCGCGCAGCCGACGTGGGGCGTCGATGTCGGCGCGGCCGCGCAGATCCATAACGAGATGCTCGCGCTCAAGGCAACGGGCTGCGCGGTACTGGTCGTCTCCGAAGAACTCGACGAACTGTTCGCGATCTGCGACCGGCTGCACGTGATCGCCAAGGGCCATCTGTCGCCGTCGATGCCCGTGGAGACCGCCACGCGCGAACAGGTGGGCCTGTGGATGAGCGGGTTATGGCCCGGCGGGCCCGCGACCGAGCGGGACAAGGCCAACGCGGAGGTGAGCCATGGCTGAGTTCCGCCTGCCGTTGTCGCTCGTGCCGCGTGGCACGCCCTCGCGCGCGATGGCCTATGCCTCGCCGTTTATCGCGCTCGCGCTCACGTTGCTGTTTGGCGCGCTACTGTTCGTGGCTCTCGGCAAGGATCCCGCGTCCGCGCTGAAGGTGTTTCTCGTCGATCCGCTGCGCGACAAGCGCGCGATCGGCGAGGTGCTGCTGAAGACCGTGCCGCTCGTGCTGTGCGCGCTCGGCCTGGCCGTCTGCTATCGCGCCAACGTCTGGAATATCGGCGCGGACGGACAGCTGATTCTCGGCGGCATCTTTGCCGGCGCCACCGTGCTCTACTTCGACGTGCCCGGTCATACGATCGGCGGCCTGCCGATACTCGTGCTGGCGTCGCTCGCCGGCATCATCGGCGGCATGCTGTGGGCCGCGATCACCGCGCTGCTGCGGGACCGCTTCAATGCCAACGAGATCCTCGTCTCGCTGATGCTCACGTATATCGCGCAGCAGCTCATCCTCTGGGTCGTCAACGGTCCGCTCAAGGATCCGCAGGGCATGAACTTTCCGCAGTCCAAGGTGTTCTCGTCCGAGTTCCTGCTGCCGAACCTGCTGTCGGGCTCGCGCCTGCACGCGGGCTTCGCGGTGATGCTCGTGCTCGTGGCCATCATGACCGTGTTCGTGTTCCGCAGCTTCGCGGGCTACCGGCTCCAGGTCGGCGGCACCGCGCCGGCGGCCGCGCGCTACGCGGGTTTTTCCGCGCGCGGGTCGCTCTGGAGCGCGCTGCTGATCTCGGGCGCCACGGCGGGCCTCGCGGGCGCGTTCGAGGTAACGGGGCCGATCGGCCAGCTGCTGCCATCGATCTCGCCGGGGTACGGATTCACGGCCATCATCGTCGCGTTCGTCGGCCGCCTGCATCCCGTGGGCACCGTGTTCGGCGGCATCGTGATGTCGCTGTTCTATATCGGCGGCGAGATGGCGCAGTCGCGCATCGGCCTGCCCTCGGCACTCGGCTGGGTGTTCCAGGGCATGCTGCTGTTCTTCCTGCTGGCGTGCGACACGCTGATCGACAACCGCCTGCGCTGGCGCGCCACGGCCGCCTGAGGGAGTTCACAAGAACATGGAACAACTCGCTCCCCTGATCGCCACCGCGATCAATGCCGGTACCCCGCTGCTGCTGGCCGCGCTGGGCCTGCTCGTCAACGAGCGCGCCGGCGTGCTCAACCTCGGCGCCGAGGGCATGATGCTCGTGGCCGCGGCCTTCGGTTTCATGGTCGGCTACCAGACGCAGTCGCCGATGCTCGGCTTTATCGCCGGCGCCGGTGCCGGCATGCTGATGGCCACGCTGTTCTCGTGGCTCGCGCTGGTCCTCGCCACCAATCAGGTCGCCACCGGCCTCGCGCTGTCGATCTTCGGCACGGGCCTCTCCGCGTTCATGGGCCAGCGCTTCGTCGGCTACGCGATGCCCGCGCAGGCGAAGGCCGTGCCCGGCCTCGCGGACATCCCGTTCATCGGCCCCGCGTTCTTCCAGCAGCACTGGATGGTGTACTTCAGCCTGCTGCTGTGCGCGGCCATCATGTGGTTCCTGTTCCGGACGCGCGCGGGCCTGACGCTGCGCGCAATCGGCGAATCGCCCGAGTCCGCGCACGCGCTCGGCTATCCCGTGCGCTGGATCCGCTTCGGTGCGCTGCTGTTCGGCGGCGCCTGCTGCGGACTGGCGGGCGCGTATCTGTCGCTGGTCTACACGCCGATGTGGGTGGAGAACCTCGTCGCGGGCCGTGGCTGGATCGCGCTGGCGCTGACGACGTTCGCGACCTGGCGTCCGGGCCGCGTGCTGATCGGCGCGTGGCTGTTCGGCGGCGTGACGATCCTGCAGTTCTATCTGCAGGGCGTGGGCATCGCGGTGGCGCCGCAGTTCCTGTCGATGCTGCCCTATGCCGCGACGATCGTCGTGCTCGCACTGATTTCGCGCAATCCGGCCTGGATCCGTCTCAACATGCCGGCATCGCTGGGCAAGCCGTTCCGCCCTGGCAATGCATAAGAAGTCTTATCACAACATCACATAAGGAGAGATCATGAAGATCACACGCAGAACGACGCTGGCGGCCCTCGCGGCGACCACCGTGCTCGCGCTTGCGGGCTGCGGCAAGAAGGAAGAAGCGCCGGCCGCCTCGGCGGGTCCCGCTTCCGCCCCCGCTGCCGCGGCAGGCGAGCCGCTCAAGGTTGCGTTCGTCTACATCGGCCCGGTCGGCGATGCGGGCTGGACCTATGCGCACGACGCCGGCCGCAAGGCGGTGGAAGCAAAGTTCGGCGACAAGGTGAAGACGTCGTTCGTCGAGAACGTGCCCGAGTCCGCTTCGGACGCCGAGCGCGTGTTCCGCGATCTGGCCAGCCAGGGCAACAAGCTGATCTTCGGTACCACGTTCGGCTATCAGGAGTCCATGCTCAAGGTGGCGAAGGAATTCCCGGACGTGAAGTTCGAACACGCCACGGGCTTCAAGACCGCCGACAACCTCGCGCAATATGACGTCCGCACCTACGAGGGTGCGTACCTCGCCGGTCTGGTCGCGGGCAAGATGAGCAAGAGCGGCAAGATGGGCGTGGTGGCTTCGGTGCCCATTCCCGAGGTCATCCGCAATATCGATGCGTTCACGCTCGGCGCGCGCAGCGTGAATCCGAATGCGACGGTCAAGGTGGTGTGGGTCAACAAGTGGTTCGATCCGGGCAAGGAACGCGAGGCCGCGACCACGCTGATCGGCCAGGGCGTGGACATGCTGATGCAGAACACCGACTCGGCGGCCGTGGTCCAGACCGCGCAGGAGAAAGGCGTCTACGCGTTCGGCTGGGACAGCGACATGAGCAAGTTCGGCGAGAAGGCACACCTCGCGGCGTCCGTGATCGACTGGGGCGTGTACTACACGAAGGTCGTCGATGACGTGCTGAAGAACCAGTGGAAGAACAGCACGATCTGGTGGGGCCTGAAGGAAGGCATGATCGACCTCAAGGGCTTCAACGCCGTCGTGCCGGCGGACGTCAAGGCGCTCGTGGAAGAACGCAAGAAGGGCATCGCCGACGGCTCGGCACCGATCTGGAAGGGTCCGATCAAGGACAACGCCGGCAAGGAACAGGTTGCCGCGGGCCAGACGGCCGACGACGCGTTCCTGCATAACGTGAAATTCTATGTGGAAGGCGTGGAGGGCAACGTGCCGGGTTGATACCGCGCGCGGAACTTGAAGCAGTGAAGAACGGCCCAAGCTAATTGCCTGGGCCGTGTGCTTTGCACGGTCCGCGTGATCGAGGAGGCCCTTCCATGTGGAAACGTTTTTCCGCCTTGTGGACTATGATCCGCCGCGACGGGCGGATGCTCTGGTTTGCGCTGCGGCACCCTGACGCGCCCGTATGGCTGCGTCCGGCGACCATCGCGCTGCTGGTCTATGCGGTGTCGCCGATCGACCTGATTCCCGACTTCGTCGCGGGCCTCGGCATCGTCGATGACGTGGTACTGATTCCGCTCGCCGTTCATCTGATGCTGAAGCGCCTGCCGCCTCACATCCTGCGGCAGGCCAGCCTGCGCGCGACCGCCACCACGGTCAGGCCGCGCTAATACCGCTAATACCGCGCTAATACCGCGCTGGGCCCCGCTCCCCTCAGTGACTGTCCTGCGAGAGCTGCGCGATCAGCAGCTCCGCGGTGGCGAGGTTCGTCGCGCACGGCACGTTGTGCACGTCGCACGCGCGCACGAGCGCGTTGATATCGGGCTCGTGCGGCTGCGGTGTCATCGGGTCGCGCAGGAAGATCACCGCGGTGACGCGCCCTTCCGCCAGCTGCGCGCCGATCTGCAGATCGCCGCCCCACGGTCCCGACAGCATGCGCGTGACGGTCAGGCCCGTCTCGTCGGCAATGCGGCCGCCGGTGGTGCCGGTGGCCAGCAATTCGCATTGCGCGAGGAACGCGCGATGCCGCCCCGCGAACGCCACGATGTCGTCCTTCTTGTGATCGTGCGCGATCAGCGCGATACGTGGACGTGCCATCTCGTTCCGCTCCTGCGTCACATGGTCCCGGGGAACGCGCCGCCGTCGAGCAGCAGGTTCTGGCCCGTAATGAAGCCCGCCTGCTTGCTGGCGAGGAAGGCGCAGGCCGCGCCGAACTCGGCCGGCTCGCCGAAGCGGCGGGTCGGGTTGGCGGCCGCACGGCGCGCCGACACTTCGTCGATGGTCAGGTTGGCCTTCTTGGCCGCGCCTTCCATCGTCTTGTACAGGCGATCCGTATTGAACGGCCCCGGCAGCAGGTTGTTGATCGTCACGCCATGCTGCGCCACTTCGCGCGAGAGGCCGGCGATAAAGCCCGTCAAACCCGAGCGCGCGCCATTGGACAGGCCCAGCACGTCGATCGGCGCCTTGACCGCACCGCTCGTGATATTGATCACGCGACCCCACTTGCGCGCGATCATGCCGTCGATGGTCGCCTTGATCAGCTCGATCGGCGTCAGCATGTTGGCGTCGATCGCGGCGATCCAGTCGTCACGCTCCCAGTCGCGGAAGTTGCCCGGGGGCGGGCCGCCGGCGTTGTTCACGAGGATATCGAGCTGTCCGAGCTTGGCCACCGCGTCGAGCGCCAGCTTGCGGCCCTCGGGCGTGGTGATGTCGGTCGCCACCGCGATCACGCGGCGGCCGTGGCGCGCGCGCAGATCGGCCGCGGCCTTCTCCAGTGCTTCGGCACCGCGCGCGACGATGACCACATCGACGCCTTCCGCCGCGAGCGCGTCCGCGCACGCAAAGCCGAGACCCTTGCTGGCGCCGCACACCAGCGCATGCTTACCGCGCAATCCGAAATCCATGTCTTCTCTCTCCGTTGGGTGTTGTCTGGTGAAACAAATCAGGCTTTGCGCGCGGACAGCAGGTACATGCCGCCGAGCACGAGCGCGCTCCCCGCAAGCTGCACGCCGGTGACGGGCTCGCCGAGCAGCCAGAACGCCAGCGCGAGCGTGGACACCGGGCCGATCATGCCAGCCTGCGAGGCCATGGGCGCGCCGATGCGCGCCACCGCGACCATCGTCATCGAGACGGGCAGCACGGTGCAGAACACGGCATTCACGACGGACAGCCAGAGGACCGGCGCGGGCTGCGCCAGTTCGGCCAGCGGCCGGCCCAGCACCACGTACTGGATCGCGCAGCACGCGGTGGATACGCACATCGCATACGCGACGAGCCGCAGCGATCCCACGCGCTGCACGAGCTCGCCGCTCAGAATCAGATACACACCATACGACAACGCACTGCCGAGCACCAGCCCGCCGCCGAGCCAGACCTGCGACCCGCTCACGTCGAGGTCGTGCGCGAACACGAGCACGATGCCCGCATAGGCCAGCAGCAGCGAGATCCACTGCCGCGCGTGGATGGGCCGCCGGAACAGGAACGCGGTGGTCAGCAGCACGAACGACGGCGTGAGGAACAGGATCAGCCGCTCGAGCCCCGCCGTGATGTATTGCAGGCCGACGAAGTCGAGGAAGCTCGACAGGTAATAGCCGATAAAGCCGAGGAACACCACGCGTCCGCGATCGGCCCACGACAGCGCGGGCAGCTTGCGCGCCTGCCACCAGCCGATGGCCATGAACAGCGGCACCGCGAACAGCATGCGCAGCGTGATGACCATGACGGCATCCACGTTGTAGCGGTACATGAGCTTGGCGACGATCGCCTTGGCGGAGAACAGCACGGCGCCGACGGCGGCGACGGCCAGCCCATAGCGCTGCGCGGCGGGGACATCGAGGGGAAGGGTTTTCTGGGAAGCGGGCACGGGCGGCGTTCGGTCAGGCGGGCCGGCGCCGGGTAGGCCGGGGCGCCGGGACCCGCCGATTGTATGTCAAAAGGCGCAAGCACGAGGGCGGCCCGATCCCCTACAATGGCTCGCGCCCGGCCCGCGTCACAAGCGCGGCCCGGCGCCAAGACAACTATCCAGGAGACATTCGAGTCATGCCGTACACCCTTCGCCCGGCGCACCGCCGCGCGCGCGTCCGCCGCACGCTGATCCAGTCCGCCCTCGCCCTGCCCGTCGCGCTCGCGCTGCCCTTCTCCGTCCTGACCGCGCGCGCCGCCGACGCCTATCCGGCCAAGCCGATCCGCTTCGTCGTGCCCTACGCGGCCGGCGGCACCACCGACCTCGTCGCACGCACGGTGGGCCAGCGCGTGGCCGAGAAGCTGGGCCAGCCGGTGGTCATCGAAAACCGGCCTGGCGCGGGCGGCAATATCGGCATGGACGCGGTGGCCAAGGCCGCGGCCGACGGCTACACGATCGGCTTCGGCGCGATCTCGACCAACGCGCTGAATCCGCATATCTACAAGCATGTGCCGTTCGACCCGCGCAAGGACTTCACGGCGATCAGCCTGCTGGGCACCTCGACCATCGTGCTCGAGGTCAGCGAGAGCCTGCCCGTGAAGACCGTGCCCGAGCTGGTCGCCTACGCGAAGGCGCATCCGGGCCTGACGTACGCGACCGCCGGCACCGGCACCTCGATGCACCTCGCCGGCGCGATGTTCTCGCAGATGACGCAGACAGGGCTCGTGCACGTGCCGTACAAGGGCAGCAGCCCGGCCATCAACGACATGCTCGGCGGCCACCTGCAGGTGATGTTCGACAACCTGCCGGCCTCGCTGCCGCATATCCAGGCGGGCAAGCTGCGCGCGCTGGCGGTGGCGGGCAAGACGCGCTCGCCGTCGCTGCCGAACGTGCCGACGCTTGCCGAGGCGGGCCTGGCCGGTTACTCGGTGGAGCCGTGGTTCGGCGTCTACGGGCCGGCGAACCTTCCCGCGCCGGTGGTTCAGGCGCTCAACGCCGCGTTCGTGGAGGCGCTGGCGCGGCCGGACGTGCGCGACAAGCTGGTGGCGGCGGGCTTCAATCCGAAGGGATCGAGCGCGGCCGAGCTGCAGTCGCTGACGCAGACCGAGTACGAGCGTTTTGGCAAGGTCGCGAAGGAAGCCGCCATTACCGTGGACTGAGCGGTGGACCGGGCGTCCGGTGGCGCGGTTGTGACCGTCCGGCGGTCAATGCCATTACAATCGCGCTGCATCGGGTCCGCGCCGGCATGCCGCGCGGCGCCCGCTCCTCATTAGCCGAGTCCCCTCGGCGGGACTCCAGACTGCCAGCATGAAACAAGATCCGCGCTTCCCCAACCTGTTCATCCTCGACCACCCGCTGATCCAGCACAAGCTCTCGCACATGCGCGACAAGGAAACGTCCACGCGCACGTTCCGCGAACTGCTGCGCGAGATCACGCTGCTGATGGGATACGAGATCACGCGCGACCTGCCGCTGACCACGCGCCATATCGAGACGCCGCTGACACCGCTGGAAGCGCCGGTCATCGCCGGCAAGAAGCTCACGATCGTCCCGGTACTGCGCGCGGGCGTGGGCATGAGCGACGGGCTCGTGGAACTGGTGCCGTCGGCGCGTATCGGCCATATCGGCGTGTATCGCGACGAGCAGCACCGCCCCGTGGAATATCTGGTGCGCCTGCCCGATCTCGAGGACCGCAGCTTCATCCTCTGCGATCCGATGGTCGCCACGGGCTACTCGGCCGCGCATGCGGTGGACGTGCTCAAGAAGCGGGGCGTGAAGGATGACGCCATCACGTTCGTGGCGCTCGTGGCCGCGCCGGAAGGCGTGGAGGTTTTCCAGAAAGCGCATCCGGGCGTCAAGCTGTTCGTGGCATCGCTGGACAGCCACCTGGACTCGCACGCCTACATCGTGCCCGGCCTCGGCGACGCCGGCGACCGTCTGTTCGGTACGAAAAACTAGCATCGCGCGGGCGAGCGGCCACATCCCGCCTGCCCGCGCCGACCTCAGGCCATCAGAACTTGTGGCGCAGGCCGATGGTCGAGCCGAACTGGCTCTGGCCGATGGCGGCCGACCCGTAACCGCTGCCGCCGATGCCCACACCTGCCACGCCCATCGTGGACCGTTCGCGGTTCATCGCATAGCTGAGGTTCCAGTACATGTCCGTGCGCTTGGAGAACGCGTAGTCGCCGGACACGACGAAGGTCCACGGATCGGAACCCGAGCCGCGCACGTCCTGATAGTAGGCAGCGCCCGTCAGCGACAGGGCCGGCGTGACCTGATACCCCAGGCCCAGCCAGTACAGGTTCGATGCGTTCTTGCCATCGGTACCCGGCAGCGTGGCGAAGCTGTAGGCCTTGGCCCAGCGATAGCCCGCATACATCTTGACCGGACCGATCGCGTACGACCCGCCCAGCGCCGCGCGGCGGATCTTCATGTCTTCCGAATTCGGCATCCGGGCAACCGTACCATTGGGCTGACCCACGTTGAGCTGGTCCACGACCGCGCCCACGGCAAACGGGCCCGACGCATAGCCGAGGCCGAGGCTCGTCTCCGCGCCCAGCTTCGCCTTGCCCGGCACTTCGCCCCAGCCGCCGCCGCCCGTGTTCGCGCCAAAGCTGTAGAGCGCGCTCACGGTCAGCCCGTTGAAGTTCGCCGCGTACTTGACGGCATTGTCGGCACGGCCCGCGAACGCGCCGTCCTGCGTGGCCAGCGAGTAGTTGGCGAGCCCCATCGGATCGAACTGCAACGCAAAGTCGAAGGCCGGAGTTTCCTGACGGCCCAGGGTCAGCTGGCCCCAGTTGCCGGCCAGGCCCAGATAGGCCTTGCGGCCGAAGAGGCGGTTGTTCTGGCCCGATTTCCCGGTGTCGATATCGAAGCCGCTTTCCAGCACGAAGACGCCCTTCAGCCCACCGCCGAGGTCTTCCACGCCGCGCAGGCCCCAGCGGCTGCCGGCGAGGCCGCCGGACGTCATGCCGAGCACGGACTTGCCGCCCACCGGCGTGTTGGTACGATATTCGATGCCCGCATCGAGCACGCCGTACAGCGTAACGCTCGACTGCGCGAATGCCGACGTGGAAAGCAGGGCTGCGGCAGCAATAGGCAGAACCTTCAATTTCATAAATATGCTCTCTTATATTTTCGCAAGCCAATTCTTGCGAGCGAGCCAATTATGAAATCATCGATTTGATATGCTCAATGGCATCCGGGGCCATTGTTGCATCCGGACAAACCGCTTTTATCTAAATTTATTCCTTACAAATCAAGGATATGGATCTATATAAACGAAAATAAGACAAAGCGTTTCACTTAAATAAGGTTTGGCTTATTCATTCCGCGCCACAAGGAAAATACGATTCGCTTCGGGCATTTTCATCGATGCTCAACTTTCCTTGCAGCAAAAACAAGGGCCGCCCGAAAGGCGGCCCTTGTTCCATTTGGCGAAGCGGATGTCGCGCTATTTCTTGCGCCCCGATCCCAGCAGGCTGCCCAGCACGCCGCGAATCAGTTCGCGGCCCACCTGCGACCCGACCGTGCGCGCCGCGGACTTGGCCATCGACTCGAGGATGGAATCGCCGCGGCCGCTCTTGCCCGTGCCGCGCGTCAGCGTGCCGAAGATATCGCCGGCCTGGCCGAGCCAGCCGCCTTCCTCGGACGGGGCTTCCGGCGGGGTGCCGGCGGTCGTGCCGGCGGGCGCTTTCGCGGACGGCGCGGCGGTCTTGCCGCGGCCGCCATTGGCCGCTTCCCCACGCAGCTTCTCGTACGCCGACTCGCGATCGATCGCCTGCTCGTAGACGCCCGCCACGAGCGACGTGGCGATCAGCTGCTTGCGCTCGTCGTCGTTGATCGGGCCGATACGGCTGCCCGGCGCCAGCACCCACGCGCGCTCGGTGATGCCCGGCGTGCCCTTGGCATCGAGGCACGAGACCAGCGCCTCGCCCACGCCGAGCTCGCCGATGGCCTGTTCCAGCGACAGCTTGGGGTTCGCGCGCATCGTCGTCGCGGCCACCTTCACGGCCTTCTGGTCGCGTGGCGTGAACGCGCGCAGCGCGTGCTGGACGCGATTGCCGAGCTGGCCGAGCACCGTATCGGGAATATCGAGCGGGTTCTGCGTGACGAAGTACACGCCAACGCCCTTGGACCGCACGAGCCGCACCACCTGTTCGATCTTGTCGAGCAGCCCCTTGGGCGCGTCGTTGAACAGCAGATGCGCCTCGTCGAAGAAGAACACGAGCTTGGGTTTTTCCAGATCGCCGGCCTCGGGCAGCTTCTCGAACAGCTCCGACAGCATCCACAGCAGGAACGTCGCGTACAGGCGCGGGGCGTTCATCAGCTTGTCGGCGGACAGGATATTGACGACGCCCTGCCCCTTTTCGGTCTGGATGAAGTCCTCGAGGTTCAGCATCGGCTCGCCGAAGAACTGGTCCGCGCCCTGCGACTCGAGCGCGACGAGGCCGCGCTGGATCGCGCCGATGGACGCCGCGGAGATATTCCCGTACTCGGTGGTGAACTGCGCGGCGTTGTCGCCCACGTACTGGAGCATCGCGCGCAGGTCCTTGGCGTCGAGCAGCAGCAGGCCGTTGGCGTCGGCAATGCGGAACACGAGGTTCAGCACGCCCTGCTGGGTGTCGTTGAGCTCGAGCATGCGCGACAGCAGCAGCGGCCCCATGTGCGAGACCGTGGCGCGCACGGGATGCCCCTTCTCGCCGAAGACGTCCCACAACGTGGTCGGGCAGCCGCCCCATACCGGCTCCGGCAGGCCATGCTCGGCCAGCCGCGCCTTGAGTTTCTCGGATGCCTGTCCGGGCTGGGATATGCCGGTCAAGTCACCTTTGACGTCGGCCATGAACACTGGAACGCCCAGCCGCGAGAACCCCTGCGCGAGCGTTTGCAGGGTGACGGTCTTGCCGGTGCCCGTGGCGCCGGTGATCAGGCCATGCCGGTTGCCCATTTCGGGCAGCAGCACCAGTTCGTGCTCGGCATTCTTGGCAAGGAGGATGGGATCGGCCATGGCAGTCTCTGGAAGCACGTGCGGCCGTCAGGGAGAGTTGGCCGCGTGATAAAATCCTGCGCTGATTATAGCCAGCAGATTGGCACATCCATCACATGG
This sequence comes from Cupriavidus sp. OTU4054, assembly GCF_038440175.1. Lineage (NCBI taxonomy): Bacteria > Pseudomonadati > Pseudomonadota > Betaproteobacteria > Burkholderiales > Burkholderiaceae > Cupriavidus > Cupriavidus sp. OTU4054. Next base: position 260,069 of record NZ_JASATF010000005.1, on the reverse strand, counting down.
CGCGCTGGCCGCGCCGTCACGCGTTTCCGCCTCGGAGAGAAGAAATCATGGCCGGTCATTCCAAATGGGCCAACATCAAACACAAGAAAGCCGCCGCTGACGCCAAGCGCGGCAAGGTCTGGACGCGACTCATCAAGGAAATCACCGTGGCCGCCAAGCTCGGCGGCGGCGATGCCGATTCCAACCCGCGCCTGCGCCTGTCGATCGACAAGGCCATGGACGCCAACATGCCCAAGGACAACATCCAGCGCGCGATCCAGCGCGGCGTGGGTGGCCTCGAGGGTGCCAACTACGAAGAAATCCGCTACGAGGGCTACGGCCTGGCCGGCGCGGCGATCATCGTGGACTGCCTGACCGACAACCGCACGCGGACCGTGGCCGAAGTCCGCCACGCCTTCTCGAAGCACGGCGGCAACATGGGCGCGGAAGGCTCCGTGGCCTTCATGTTCACGCATTGCGGCCAGTTCCTGTTCGCCCCGGGTACGCCCGAGGACAAGCTCATGGAAGCGGCGCTCGAAGCCGGTGCCGACGATGTGGTCGGCAACGAGGACGGATCGATCGAAGTCACCTGCCCGCCCAACGATTTTTCGGCGGTGAAGGCGGCGCTGGAAGCCGCGGGCTTCAAGGCCGAGGTGGCGGACGTCGTGATGAAGCCGCAGAACGAGGTGAGCTTCACGGGCGACGATGCCGTGAAGATGCAGAAGCTGCTGGACGCCATCGAAAATCTGGACGACGTGCAGGAAGTCTTCACCAACGCGGTCATCGAGGAGTAACGCCTCGGCGCGACTCGACCCCCGAAAACTCCCGAAACGGCCGCAGTCCCTCCGCGCATCCGTTTCTTATCTGGCAGTGGAACATGAAAGTATTGGTAGTCGGCTCCGGTGGCCGTGAACATGCGCTGGCCTGGAAGTTGGCCCAGTCGCCCAAGGTGCAGGTCGTCTACGTGGCGCCCGGCAATGGCGGGACGGCGCTCGACAAGCGCCTGCAGAACGTGCCGCTGACCGACCCGGAAGTGCTTGCCGCATTCGCCGAGCGCGAAGGCGTGGCCTTCACCGTGGTGGGCCCCGAGGCGCCGCTGGCCCGCGGCATCGTGGACGTGTTCCGCGCGCGCGGCCTGCGCATTTTCGGGCCCACGCGCGCGGCGGCGCAGCTCGAGTCGTCGAAGGACTTCGCCAAGGCCTTCATGCACCGCCACAACATTCCCACCGCCGCGTACGAGACGTTTTCCGACGCCACGCGCGCGCATGCCTATATCGATGCGCAAGGCGCGCCGATCGTGATCAAGGCCGACGGCCTGGCCGCGGGCAAGGGCGTGGTCGTGGCGATGACGCTCGAAGAAGCGCATTCGGCCGTGGACATGATGCTGGCCGACAACAAGCTCGGCGATGCCGGCGCGCGTGTCGTGATCGAGGAATTCCTCGAGGGCGAGGAAGCGAGCTTCATCGTGCTGGTCGATGGCAAGAACGTGCTCGCGCTGGCCACGAGCCAGGATCACAAGCGCCTGCTGGACGCCGATGCCGGCCCCAACACGGGCGGCATGGGCGCCTACTCCCCCGCGCCGGTGGTCACGCCCGCGCTGCATGCGCGCGCGCTGCGCGAGATCATCATGCCGACCGTGCGCGGCATGGAGAAGGATGGCATTCCGTACACGGGCTTCCTGTACGCGGGCCTGATGATCGACAAGGACGGCAACCCGAAGACGCTCGAGTTCAACTGCCGCATGGGCGATCCGGAAACGCAGCCGATCATGGCGCGCCTGAAGACCGACCTCGTGGACGTGATGGAAGCCGCGGTGACCATGCGCCTCGACGAAGTCGAGCTCGACTGGGACCGCCGGACCGCGCTGGGCGTGGTGATGGCCGCGTACAACTATCCCGACACGCCGCGCAACGGCGACGAGATCACCGGTATTCCGGCCGAGACCGCCGACGCCGTGACGTTCCATGCGGGCACCACCCTCCAGGACGGCAAGCTGCTGACCTCGGGCGGCCGCGTGCTGTGCGTGGTGGGCCTCGCGGACACCGTCAAGGCCGCGCAGAAGAACGCCTACGCGGCCGTGGAACAGATCCGGTTCGACGGCATGCAGTACCGGACCGACATTGGCTACCGCGCCATCCGCCGCTGAGGCGGCCGGACACCTTCCCGACCGGCGAGCGCTCCACGGCACGTGGGGCCAGCCCAGCCGGTACAATCGTGACACCACGATGACCGCCGACGCAGTGGATGCCATCCGTCGGCGGTTTTGTTACCGGCCCCTACGATCTTTTCGATCATGATCGATACTCAGGCAGTCCGTGCCTATCTGCTCGGTCTGCAAGACCGCATCACCGATGCCATCGCGGCCGTGGATGGCCAGGCGTTCCTGACCGACGCCTGGGAGAAACCGCCCACCGAACGCCTGCGTGGCAGCGGCCGGACGCGGATTCTCGAAGGCGGCGCCGTGATGGAACGCGCGGGCGTGGGCTTTTCCGACGTGCGCGGCGACACGCTGCCCCCTTCGGCCACGGCCAACCGCCCCGAACTCGCGGGCCGCAGTTTCGAGGCCACCGGCGTTTCGCTGGTGTTCCATCCACGCAATCCGTACGTGCCGACCGTGCATATGAACGTGCGCTGCTTCGTGGCCGTGAAGCCCGATGCGGAACCGGTCTGGTGGTTCGGCGGCGGCATGGACCTGACGCCCTACTACGGTGAAACCGACGATTGCGTGCATTTCCATCGCACGTGCGAACGCGCGCTCGCGCCGTTCGGCGACGACCTGTATCCGCGCTTCAAGCAGTGGTGCGACGAGTATTTCTTCCTGCGCCACCGCGGCGAGGCGCGCGGCATCGGCGGCGTGTTCTTCGACGACTTCTCCGCGCTCGGTTTCGACCGCAGCTTCGCGATGATGCAATCGGTGGGCGACGCGTTTCTGGATGCCTATCTGCCGATTCTGACCGCACGCAAGGACACGCCCTATGGCGAGCGCGAGCGTGAATTCCAGGCTTATCGCCGCGGCCGCTATGTGGAGTTCAATCTCGTCTTCGACCGCGGCACGCTGTTCGGGCTGCAATCGGGCGGACGCGCGGAATCGATCCTGATGTCGATGCCGCCGCAGGCGAGCTGGCGCTACGACTGGCAGCCGGCGCCGGAAACCCCCGAAGCCGCGCTATACAGCGACTTCCTGCCCCCGCGAGACTGGGCGGCACTGGGCGCGGTGCGATGACCCATCCGAATTCCGCATTGCAGCGTCCCGCATTGCAACGACCCTACCGTCTCGGCATTCTCGGCGGCACATTCGATCCGCCCCATCGCGGCCACGTCGCGCTCGCGCAACTGTTTATCGAACACCTCGGGCTCGACGAGCTCGTCTGGATTCCCACGGGCCAGTCGTGGCAGAAAGGCGACGATGTGACGCCCGCCGCCGACCGGTTCGCGATGACGGAACTGGCCGCCGCGGCCGTGGGCGAGACCGCCGCCGTGGTCGGCGTGAGCCGCATGGAGGTCGATCGCGCGGGCCCCAGCTACACCATCGATACCGTACGGCAGCTGCGCGAGCAGTACGGCCCGGAAGCGTCGATGTCGTGGCTCATGGGCGCCGACCAATTGCTGCGCCTGCACACGTGGCACGGATGGGAAGACCTGTTCGAACACGTGCACCTGTGCGTGGCCACACGGCCGGGATTCGACCTCGCCACGCTCGAGGGACCGGTGCGCGCCAGCATGGGCGCACGGCTGGCGGACAGGCACCTGATACAATCCACGCCCTCCGGCCACATGTGGCTCGATCAGACGCTTGCCGTCGATCTGTCGTCCACCGGCCTGCGCGCCCGTCTGGCCAGTGGTGACACTGCGGATGACCAGTTACCGGACGGCGTGGCACACTACATCGCGAGTCACGGTCTTTACCACAAGGCCCGGAGCGACTCGCCTCCCAACTCGAATCAAGGCTGAACAAGAACACACCATGGATATTCGCAAACTGCAACGCGCCATCGTCGACGGGCTCGAGGATGTCAAAGCGCAGGACATCAAGGTGTTCGACACCACTCACCTGACCGAGCTGTTCGACCGGGTGGTGATCGCCAGCGGCAGTTCGAATCGGCAGACGAAGGCGCTGGCCGCCTCGGTCCGCGACACGGTCAAGGATGCCGGCGGCCATATCGTGGCCGTCGAGGGCCTGGAAACGGGCGAGTGGGTACTGGTGGACTGCGGCGACGCGGTCGTCCATATCCTGCAGCCGCAGCTGCGCCTCTACTACAACCTCGAGGAAATCTGGGGTGACAAGCCGGTGCGCATGAAGCTCGCGAGCGGCAAGGGCCTGGCCAAGGCCAGCGAGCCGATGGACGAGGACGACGAGGACACCGCCGAGCGTGCGCCGCGCGCCAGGCGTGCGACCAACCTCAAGCCGGCGCTGGCGCGCCTGCCCGAGGGCATGAAGGAACCGTCGCCGCCGATGGGCCACGAGGACACCGATCCGGACGCCCTGGCGACGATGGGCCGCAGGCCCGTCACGCGCAAGGCCTCGACGGGCGTGCCGGTCAAGGGACCGGTGACGGCGCCGGCGCGGAAGGCGGCCGGCAAGACGGCGGGCACCCCGGCACGCAAGACGGCGACGAAGACCGCGACCAAGACCGCCACCAAGACGACGGCGGGCACGGCCACGCGCAAGACGGCCACCAAGACGGCAACCAAGACAGCCGCCAAGGCACCGGCCAAGACGGCCGCACGCAAGCGTACGGCCTGACCGAACAGGCGGCATCCGTAACGATCGGGCGACTTCCGCATGCAACTCGTGATCGTGGCCGTCGGCCACAAGATGCCTGCCTGGATCGAATCGGGCTTTGCAGAATATGCCAAGCGGATGCCGCCCGAGCTGCGTATCGAACTGCGCGAGATCAAGCCGGAAGCGCGTTCCTCGAGCAATAACGCCGCCACGGTGATGCAGCGCGAGGCGGCCCGCATCGAGGCCGCGCTGGGCGCGCTGACGCGCCCGCGCATCGTCGCGCTCGACGAACGCGGCAAGGACCTCACCACGGTCAAGCTGGCCGAGCAACTGACCGGCTGGCAGCGCGAGGGCGGCGACGTCGCCTTCCTGATCGGCGGTGCCGATGGGCTCGATCCGGCTTTGAAGGCGCGCGCCAGCACGCTCATCCGCCTGTCGAGCCTGACGCTGCCGCACGGCATGGTGCGCGTGCTGCTGGCCGAGCAGCTGTATCGCGCGTGGTCCGTCACGCAGAACCACCCCTATCATCGCGTTTGAGGCGCCGTGCCCGACCGGCATGGTGCCAGGCCTCTTCCCATGCCCATCGACCTGTCCCTCTACGACATTCTCTACCTCGCCTCCCAAAGCCCGCGCCGCCGCGAACTGCTGACGCAACTGGGCGTGCGCTATGAACTGTTGCTGGCCGATGCGGCCGAAGATGCCGAGGCGCTCGAGGCCGTGCTGCCTGGCGAGTCGCCCGACGCCTATGTCCAGCGCGTGTGCGCGCTCAAGGCCGAGGCCGCGTTGCAGCGCCGTCAGCGACGGGGCCTGCCCGCGCGGCCGATCCTGACTTCGGACACCACGGTCTGCCGCGGCGGCGACATTCTCGGCAAGCCCGCGGACGCCGCCGAGGCGACCGCGATGCTCGCCGCGCTCTCGGGCACCACCCACCGCGTGCTGACCGCGGTATCGGTGGTATCGGTGGCCGGCACGCGCCATGCGCTGTCGATCTCCGACGTCACTTTCCGCAAGCTCGGCGCCGACGAGATCGAGCGCTACGTGGCGAGCCGCGAACCGCTCGGCAAGGCCGGCGCATATGGCATCCAGGGCCGCGCCGCCGAGTTCATCGAACGTATCTCGGGGAGCTATTCGGGTATCATGGGCCTGCCCCTGTTCGAGACGGCCGCGCTGTTGCGCGAGGCAGGATTGCGGTTCTGAGACTTGCGGTCTGAGACTTGCGGTTCTGACACGTTTCCCATCGCCATGACTGAAGACATCCTAGTCAACATCACACCGCAGGAAACCCGCGTCGCCATCGTGCAGCAAGCCGCCGTCCAGGAGCTGCACGTCGAACGCACGCTCACGCGCGGGCTCGTCGGCAACATCTATCTGGGCAAGGTCGTGCGCGTGCTGCCTGGCATGCAGTCGGCCTTCATCGATATCGGACTGGAACGCGCGGCGTTCCTGCACGTGGCCGATATCTGGCACCCGCGCGACCCCGACAACAAGAACGGCGTGCAGCTCGCGATCGAGAAGACACTGTACGAAGGCCAGGCGCTGATGGTGCAGGTCATCAAGGACCCCATCGGCACCAAGGGCGCGCGGCTGTCGACGCAGGTCAGCATCGCGGGCCGCACGCTCGTGTATCTGCCGCAGGACCCGCATATCGGTATCTCCCAGCGCATCGAGGGCGAGGTCGATCGCGAGGCGCTGCGCGCGCGCGTGCAGGGCCTGGTCCCTACCGACGAGCGTGGCGGCTTTATCGTCCGCACGATCGCGGAGGAAGCCAGCAACGACGAGCTCGGCAACGATATCGCGTATCTGCGCAAGATCTGGTCGGCGATCAAGCTCAACGCCACGACGCTGCCGGCGCCGAGTCTGCTTTATCAGGATCTGAATCTCGCGCAGCGCGTGCTGCGCGATTTCATCAGCGAGGCCACGGGCTCGATTCAGGTGGACTCGCGCGAAAACTACCTCAAGCTCGTCGAGTTCGCGCAGGAGTACACCCCCGCCGTGCTGCCCCGCCTGTCGCACTACACGGGCGAACGGCCGATCTTCGATCTGTTCAATATCGACGCCGAAATCGAGCGCGCGCTGTCGCGGCGCGTGGACCTGAAGTCCGGCGGCTACCTGATGATCGACCAGACCGAGGCGATGACGACGATCGACGTCAACACGGGCGGCTACGTCGGCGCGCGCAATTTCGACGACACGATCTTCAAGACGAACCTCGAAGCCGCGCACACGATCGCGCGGCAGCTGCGCCTGCGCAATCTCGGCGGCATCATCATCATCGACTTCATCGATATGGAGAACGCCGAGCATCGCGAGCAGGTGCTCTCCGAACTGAAGAAGGCGCTCTCGCGCGACCGTACGCGCATCACGGTCAACAACTTCTCGCAGCTCGGCCTCGTCGAGATGACGCGCAAGCGCACGCGCGAATCGCTCGCGCACGTGCTGTGCGAGCAATGCCCGGTTTGCACCGGCAAGGGGCAGGTCAAGACGCCGCGCACGGTCTGCTACGACATCCTGCGCGAGATCATGCGCGAGTCCCGCCAGTTCAACCCCCGCGAGTTCCGCATCCTCGCCTCGCAGGAAGTCATCGACCTCTTCCTCGAGGAAGAAAGCCAGCATCTGGCGATGCTCGGCGATTTCATCGGCAAGCCCATCTCCCTGCAAGTGGAGTCGACGTTTCATCAGGAACAGTACGACATCATCCTGATGTAGCCGTCATCGTTCTGTCATCCGCTCCCTCCAGAATGCGCCGTGTCATTCAACGAGGAGTGGACATGACGCATGCCATCGAGGTCCGCGGACTCTCGAAAACTTTCCGGGCCGACCGCAAGGCGCTCGACGACGTCACGCTGCAGGTTGCGCCCGGCGAAATGGTGGCGCTGCTTGGCGCTTCGGGGTCCGGCAAGTCAACCCTGCTGCGGCACGTGGCCGGATTCATCACGGGCGATGCCGGCGCGGGCGAGATTCTCGTCAATGGCCGCATCGTCCAGCGCAATGGCCGCCTGGCGCGCAATGTGCGCAGCGTGCGCGCCGAAATCGGCTTCGTATTCCAGCAATTCAATCTGGTGGGCCGTCTGCCCGTGCTGACCAATGTGCTCGTCGGCATGCTCACGCGTGTGCCGAAGTGGCGCAGCCTCCTGCGCATTTTCCGTGCCGCAGAAGTGCAGGCCGGCCTCGATGCCCTTGCTCAGGTTGGTATAGACGACTATGCGTTTCAGCGGGCATCGACGCTGTCGGGCGGACAGCAGCAGCGCGCCGCCATTGCCCGCACGCTCGTGCAGAACGCCAACGTGATTCTGGCCGACGAGCCCATCGCCTCGCTCGATCCCGAGTCCTCGCGCCGTGTAATGACGCTGCTCTCGCAGATCAATCGCACGCGCAAGGTGGCCGTGGTCGTTTCGCTGCATCAGGTGGACGTGGCCATGCGCTACTGCCCCCGCGTGGTGGCGCTGCGCCAGGGCAAGGTGGTCTACGACGGCCCTTCCGCCGCGCTGACCGCGTCGATGCTGCGCGATCTCTACGGCACGGAAGCCGACGAGCTGCTGCACGACACGCACCACGGTGCCCATGACGGCAAGGCCGGCGCCGACGAACGCGTGCCCGCCGCTGTGATGGCCGTCTGATCGATGGCCGCCTGAACCAGCTTCTTTTCCTGCGCTTTTACCCCAACGTTTTCACACCGGAGTCACCCATGCTTCGCAGAACCTTCTTCGCCGCGGCCGCGGCCGTGACCGTCGTGATGGCTGGCACCGTTGCCACGCCCGCGCTGGCACAGGACGCCAAGGTCCTGAACATCGGCTTTATCTCGACGGAGTCGTCGTCGAACCTCAAGAATGCCTGGCAGCCCGTGATCGACGACCTGAGCAAGGCGCTCGGCGTGCAGGTCAAGCCGTTCTTCGCATCGGACTATGCCGGCATCATCGAAGGCATGCGCTTCAACAAGGTGCAGGTGGCCTGGTTCGGCAACAAGGCCGCCATCGAAGCGGTGGACCGCGCCAACGGTGAAGTGTTCGCGTCCGTGATCGACAAGGACGGCAATCCGGGCTACTGGTCGGTGCTGCTCGTGAACAAGGACAGCGAGCTGAAGTCCGTCGAGGACGTGATCCGCCGCGGCAAGGACCTGTCGTATGGCGCCGGCGATCCGAACTCGACGTCGGGCACCGCGGTGCCGGGCTACTACCTGTGGGCCGCCAACAAGGTCGAGCCGAAGACGCTGTTCAAGGCCGTGCGCATCGCCAACCATGAAACCAATCTGCTGTCGGTGATGAACAAGCAGGTGGACGTGGCGATCGCCAACACCGAGGCGATCGAGCGCTATCGCATCAGCACCGGCAAGAACGCGCTCGACCAGGTGCGCGTGCTGTGGAAGTCGCCGCTGATCCCGGCGGATCCGCTGGTCTACCGCAAGGATCTGCCGGCCGATACCAAGGCCAAGATCAAGTCGTTCTTCGTGAACTACGGCAAGGGTCCCGACGCCGCGCGCGAGAAGCAGCTGCTTGCCACGCTGACGTATCAGGGCTTCCGTCCTTCCACCGACGCCCAGCTGGTGCCGATTCGCCAGCTCGACCTGGCCAAGGAAAAGGCCAGGATCGAGCAGGATGGCTCGCTCGCCGCCGCCGACAAGGACAAGCAGCTGGCCGACGTCTCCCGCCGCCTGGCCGAGCTCGACAAGCTCGCCGCCAGCGCGCAGTAACGCCGCCATCGGGCGTGGCGCCGCGTTGCGCCGCGCCCGATGTGCGCTGATTCACCCGAATCCCCCCACTCCCGCCATGTCCCTGACCGCCACGCCCACCAATCCCCCGACGGCCCGCCCGCCGCGCACGTCGCTCGCCGTGATGCTGATCTGGGCCATCCTGCTGGCGACGCTCGTCGTATCGTGGAATGGCGCGGACATGCGTCCGCTCGACCTGCTGAACGACTCCGGCAACATGGCGAAATTCGCCGCCGACTTCTTCCCGCCGGACTTCCGCGATTGGCGCCACTACCTCGACGAGATGTTCGTCACGGTGCAGATCGCCGTCTGGGGTACCGCGCTCGCCGTCGTGCTGGCGGTGCCGCTGGGCCTGCTGTGCGCGGCCAATATCGTGCCGCCGTGGATCTACCAGCCGGCGCGTCGCCTGATGGATGCGTGCCGCGCGATCAACGAGATGGTCTTCGCGATGCTGTTCATCGTCGCGGTGGGCCTCGGCCCGTTCGCGGGCGTGCTGGCCATCTGGGTCCATACGACCGGTGTGCTGGCCAAGCTGTTCGCCGAGGCCGTCGAGGCCATCGATCCGCGCCCCGTGGAAGGCGTGCGCGCCACCGGCGCCGGCCCGATCGAAGAGATCGTCTACGGCGTGATCCCGCAGGTGCTGCCGCTGTGGCTCTCGTTCGCGCTCTATCGCTTCGAGTCCAACGTGCGCTCGGCCTCGGTCGTCGGCATCGTCGGTGCCGGCGGCATCGGCACCGTGCTGTGGGAAATCATCCGAAGCTTCCAGTACGGGCAGACCTGCGCGGTGATGATCATCATCGTGCTGTTCGTGACCGCCATCGACATGCTGTCCGCGCAGATCCGCAAGGTGCTCGTGTAACCCACGCCATCGCGCAACAAGAACCAACGTCCCCATGCTGACACTCGACCAGATCGAAACGCTGTTCGCCAACCACGGCACCAACTACTACGGCGACGAGGCCATCAGCCAGACCGCGCATGCGCTGCAATGCGCGCAGCTGGCCGAGCAGGCCGGCGAGCCCGAGGCGCTGATCGTCGCCGCGCTGCTGCACGACGTGGGCCACCTGATGCTCGCCGAGAGCTCGACCACCGATATGCGCCATCAGGAAGCCGCGGCGGGCGCGCTCGCCGAACTGTTCGACGACGCCGTGACGGAGCCCGTGCGCCTGCATGTGGCCGCCAAGCGCTATCTGTGCGCGCGCGATGCCGGGTATCACGACACGCTGTCGCCGGCATCGGTGCACAGCCTGGTGCTGCAAGGCGGGCCGTTCGACGCGGCGCAGGCCGACGCGTTCGCGCGGCAGCCGCATGCACTGGCCGCGGTGCGCCTGCGCCGGTATGACGATCTCGCGAAGATCGTCGATCTGCGGACGCCGCCGTTGTCGCACTACATGGAGATGGCCGCGCGCTGCGTGCGCGCTTCGGCCTGACGCGTCGGGAGAAGTCAGCTGGCGACGATCGTCGCCAGCCGCTCGACAGCGTCGTCGAGATTGCCACTGTTGTCGAGCTCGACGAGCCAGCACTCCGCCGGCACATCGAACGGCTGCGTCGCGCGCGCCAGGCGCGCCGCGATCGCATCCTCGGACTCGCGGCCGCGCTGGCGCAGCCGCTTGCCCAGCACCTCGGGCCGCACGCGCACATGCACCGCGCACAACGCCGGATAGCGCGCCACCGCATGGCGCAGATATTCGCGCGAACCATTGACGACGACACGCAGGCCCTGCGCGAGCCATGTCTCGATCTCGATGCCGATGCCGTAGTGCAGGCCATGGCTATGCCAATGCAGCGCCATGCAACCGAGCGCCTCGCGGCGATGAAACTCCTCGGGCGACAGCGCGACCGATGCCTCGTTGGCATCGGCCTCGCGCGTGATATAGCGATGCGCGATCACGATACGGTCGTCGTGGCCGAGCCGCTCGCGCAGCGCGCGCAGCAGCGAGTCCTTGCCGCTGCCCGACGGGCCCATGACGTAGAACAGCCCACTGCCCCGGCTCGGACCCTGCATGGGTGCGGCGACCTGCCGCGCGGCACCCGTCATGACACCATGTACGCGGCGCCCGCGCCATCGGTCACGGCGCCGTCGAACGCGTAGTGCCGCGCGATCGTGAAGTCCTCGCCACGCTGCGGCTGCACGAAGATCGCAATGCCATCGACATGCAGCGGCACACCGCGCAGCGGTGCCGTCAGGCGCTCGAGCAGCGCCATCGCATCGCGCTGCTCCGCTTCCGGCACCATGCCGGTCAGCGTGATATGGAACGTGAACGTCTCGAACAGATAGGGATAGCCCCACTGCGCGAGCATCGCGCGCTGGGCGTCGTTCAGCAGTGCCGGATTGCGGCGCGCGAGTTCCGCTTCGGTGGCGGGCGCGCGAAAACGCTCGAATGCGCGCACCGCATCGTCGGCCAGCGCATGCATGGGCTGAACGCCATGCTCGCCGAGGCACCATGCGATAAAGCCGCGCAGCGCGTGCAGTTCGAGCGAGGCGTCGAACGCGGTGCGCCCGTGCGCGAACGCGCGCGCGGCGGCGTCGAGCATCGTGGCATCGGTGCCTTCGGCGAGCCGGAATGGCGGCTTCAGCGTGGCGTGCAGCCCGTAATGCGCGGGCGCCTCCACCCATGCCGCGCGGCGCGGGTCGTCGAACGCCGGCGTCAGGCCTGCGCGACCCGCATCGGGGCAACGGCCGAGCCACTGCGCGCCAATCGTGCGATACGGTTCCGCGGGCGCGAGATAGATCGCGTAGCGATGTGCCTGCATACCGCCCTCGCTCAGGCCGCGAGGCTGGCGGTACCGTCGGCGATCGCGCCTGCTTCCACGAGCGGCAGCGGCAGCGTCGCGTGGCGCAGCTGGCCCCCGACGATGGCGGCGCACACGCGCGGGAGGCCGGGCTGGCTGTCATCGACGAGGATCGCATCGGCACGCAGGCCGGGCAGCAGCACGCCACGATCGGTCAGGCCGCCCGCGCGCGCGGGATTGCGCGACACGAGGTTCCAGGCGCCGGCGAGGTCCACGACGCCAAGCTGCGCAAGCTTGAACGCGGCCTGCAGCGGCGCCGGGTAGTAATAGTCGGAGGCCAGCACCGTGCACAGCCCCGCGCCGACCATCTCTGTCGCATTGGGGGCACCGGTGTGGCTCTGCCCCCGCATGACGTTCGGCGCGCCGAACACGGTCTCGTTGCCAAGCTGGCGCGCCGTGCGCGCGGCATCGACGGTCAGCGGGAACTCGGCGATCGCGCAGCCCTGCTGATGGTAGTGCTGCCGCGTGGCCACATCGGGATCGTCGTGCGAGGCCACGGGCAGGCCGGCCGCGCGCGCGGCGGCGATCAGGCGCGACATCGCCGCCGGTACGTCGGGGGCATGGCGGCTGGCCGTGCGCAGGCGCTCGCGGAACGTCTCCACATCGCACTCGGCGCGATCGGCGTACTGGGCCATCTTGCGCTCGTCCGTCATGCGGCGCGCCGTCGTCGGCAGGTGATCGTTGATCGCGAGCAGGCCCACGCGGCCATCGGCAATCCACGACATGGCGGTGTCGAGGCCGGACAGGTGATACGCCTCGAAGCGCAGATGCACGCGGTGCGAGGCACCGAGCACGTGCTGCAGCTGCGCCAGCGCATCGAACATGCGCAGCGCATAGGCTTCTCCACGCAGTCCGCCCTCCCACGACAGCGTAACGCCGTGGAACTCGGTCGTGATGCCGTGCGCGAGCAGCTGGCGATCGACGTCGATCAGCGCGCTCGCGTACGGAAAGCTCACACCGGGCCGCGGCATCACCGCGCGCTCGAACGCATCGCCGTGGATATCGACGATGCCGGGCAGCACGAGCAGGTTGCCCGCATCGATGCAGGCACCGCCGCGCGCGGGCTGCTCGGCGAGGCGCGTGCCGTCGATACCGAGCGTTGCGGGGCCAATGCCGCCGGTGCCAAGCACGCGGCGGCCCGTGATGCCGGCAAGCGGCTGATGGGTGTAGGAGGTCGTATGCATGAACGTCACGTTATTCCTGAGACATGACAAGCAGATGTCTAGACCAATATGCCGGGCATGCAGCACATGCCGCGCGCCCGCAAGGCGTTTCTACTCGGTGTCGCTGACGGTCAGCTGCACCCAGTCTCCCGCAAAGCGGGTCATGCTGTACTGCAGCGGCTGGCCGTCGAGATCGACGTTGAGTGCCTCCACCTGCAGTACCGGCCGCGTCTTCGGCTGGCTCAGCAGGCGCGCGACGGGCGCGGAAGGCATGGCCGCCGTGATGCGCGACCATTTGCGGGTGTAGTCGGCAATGCCGTAATGCGCGAGCGCGCGCGAGATCGAGTTCGTCTCGTGCAACCGCTCCGCAAGCCCGGGAAACCGTGCGGGATCGAAGTAGTGTTCGGCCACATCGATCGTCCGGTCCTCGGCCTTGCCGATCATCTGCACATGCAGGACCTGCGCGGTACGCGGAAGCCCCAGATGCCTGGCCACTTCCGGCGCGCGCAGCAGCTGCGACTCGACGATTTCGAGATGCCCGCGCATGCCCTGCGCGGCAAGGTTGCGCGAGAAGCGCGTGCGGCGGCCGATCGCATAGTCGATCGCATGCTCCTGCACGAACGTGCCGCGCCCCTGCTCGATGCGGACCAGCCCGCTCAGCTCCAGCTCGCCCATGGCGCGGCGAATCGTGTGGCGATTGACCGAGAAGCGCGTGGCCAGCTCGGGTTCGGGCGGCAGCTGCTCGCCCGGCCCGTAAAGCTTGTTGCGAATGTCATCCGCCAGCGCTTCGCCTATCTGGCGCCACACGGCCACACCCGAGCCGCGTTCGACTTCCCGTTCAGACATCTCGTCCCGCCTCGTGTCATCAAGCATTCATCAAAACCATGCGATTGTGCCTCAGCGCGGCGACGGCCGCGAGCCGGTGTGCGGGGTGGAAAGGATCGTCGGGCGCGTCATCAAAGCGTCATCCCTGTGTGGTCTAGTAGCGCCCAGTTGTGATAGTGTACATCTAAACGTATAGACGTATAGGGGTAAGAATGAAGACCCAAGATTCCGGCGATACCAACGTGGCGAATGCAGCGAATGCCGCCCGCGCCGCATGGATGCGCACGCTCGCGCTGTCGGGCCCGGACGCACTGGACACCGCATGGGACCGCCTGCTCGCCGACGGCGCGCAGATGCCCGCCTACCGCTTCCTGCGCAAACCCGAGAGCGGGATGACGATGGTCCGCGCGCGCGCCGGCGGCACCGGGGCGCAGTTCAACCTCGGCGAGATGTCCGTCACGCGCTGCGCCGTGGTGCTCGACACCGATGGTGTCGCGGGCGTGGCCTATCTGCAAGGCTGCGGCGGCCGTGGCGCGCGCCATGCGGAGCGCGCGGCGGTGCTCGATGCATTGCTGCAACTCCCCGCGTGGCATGACCGTATCCACGCGTCGGTGATCGCGCCGCTCGACGCGGCACTTGCCGCGCGCGCCGCGCGCGAGGCCGCCGAGGCCGCGCGCACGCGCGTGGAGTTCTTCACGATGGCACGCGGCGAGGACTGACATGACCCCTATCGATACCCACGACACCACCACGATGGCCTCCCTGTCCGCTCGGGTCGATGCCACGACGGGCCCGTCGCTGCTGCCCGGCTTCGACAACCCCGTCGACGACGCCCAGCAGGTCTTCCGCGCGGCGCTCGACGCGTTTGCCCATCCCGGCACGCTGCAGGCCCTGCCCGCCGCCAGCACGGGACTGCCGGACGGCCTGTCCCCGGCCATGACCGCCCTGCTGCTCACGCTCGCGGACAGCGACACGCCCGTCTGGCTGCCCGCCGATATCGGCTCGGCCGCGCGCGCGTTCCTGCGTTTCCACTGCGGCTGCCCGCTGGCGGAGACCCTGGGGCAGGCGACCTTCGTGTGCGTGCCCGCGGGCCACGCCGTGCCGCCGCTCGCGCAATGCGCGCAGGGCGACCCCGCTTACCCCGATCGCTCGGCCACGCTGCTCGTGGAAGTGTCGTCCCTCGCGAACACGGCCGCGCCCGACGACACGTTCGTGCTGCGCGGCCCCGGCATCGAGATCACGCAAGCGCTGTACGCGAGCGGCCTGCCCACCGATTTCCCCGCGCAATGGCGCGCCAACAACGCGGGCTTCCCGCTCGGCGTGGATCTGTTGCTGACCGCTGGCGACCGCTTCTGCGCGCTGCCGCGCACCACGCATCTGGAGGCCTGACATGTACGTAGCCGTCAAGGGTGGCGAACGCGCCATCCTCAACTCGTACCGCCGGCTCGACGCCTATCGGCGCGGCAACGTCGCGGTTCCCGAACTCACGCTCGCGCAGATTCGCGAGCAGATGCCGCTCGCGGTCTCGCGCGTGATGGCCGAAGGCTCGCTCTACGATCCGCACCTGGCCGCACTGGCCTTGAAACAGGCGGCCGGCGATCAGGTCGAGGCAATCTTCCTGCTGCGCGCCTATCGCACCACGCTTGCGCGCTTCGGCTATACGCAACCGCTCGATACGGGCGCGATGCGCCTGCACCGCCGGATCTCGTCGACGTTCAAGGATGTGCCCGGTGGACAGGTCCTCGGGCCGACCTACGACTACACGCAGCGGCTGCTCGATTTCTCGCTGGAAGTCGAAGGCAATGCCGAGCCCCATATCGAAGCCGGCACCGCTGCTGCCACCGCTGCTCCCACCACTGTCGCGACCGGCAAACCCGCCGCCTCCATGCCGCGCGTCACGACGCTGCTCGAAGCCGAATCGCTGGTGGAGATCGATGCGATTCCGCCCGGCGATCCCGCACCGCCCGACCTCACGCGCGAACCGCTTACGCTGCCCGCCGGCCGCGCCGCGCGCCTGCAGAACCTCGCGCGCGGCGACGAAGGCTTTCTGCTGTCGATGGGCTACTCGACGCAGCGCGGCTACGGCAATACGCATCCGTTCGCGGCCGAGATCCGCTATGGCAACACCGAGGTCGAACTGTTCGTCGAGGAGCTCGGCTTCGCCGTGACCATCGGCGAGATCGAAGTGACCGAATGCCAGATGGTGAGCCAGTTCGCGGGCAGCGCCAACGAGGCGCCCCGCTTCACCCGCGGCTATGGCCTCGTGTTCGGCTATGGCGAGCGCAAGGCCATGTCGATGGCACTGGCCGACCGCGCGATGCGCGCGGCGGAGCTCGGCGAAGCCGGCGACGCACCGGCCAACGATATCGAGTTCATGCTCTATCACAGCGACAACGTCGAGGCCTCGGGCTTCGTCCAGCATCTGAAGCTGCCCCACTACGTCGACTTCCAGGCCAACCTCGAACTGCTGCGCCGCCTGCGCGCGGAACAGGCCGACGCGTCGGCGCCGGCCTCGCGGCAACCGCTCGCGGCCGACACCGACACCCCTATCGCTCCCCAGCCGCAAGAGGAGACGCTCGCATGAGCCAGTCCGTGAATCCGTTCAGCGACCGCGAAGCCGCCGCCACCAAGGTGGCGCGCGACGACCACTACAACTTCGGCTACCTCGACGAATCGACCAAGCGCATGCTGCGCCGCGCACTGCTGAAGGCCGTGGCCATCCCGGGCTATCAGGTGCCGTTCGGCAGCCGCGAGATGCCGCTGCCGTATGGCTGGGGCACCGGCGGCATCCAGGTGACCGCCGCGATCATCGGCACGCGCGATGTGCTGAAGGTCATCGACCAGGGGTCCGACGACACCACCAACGCCATCAACATCCGCCGCTTCTTCGGCCGCGTGACGGGCGTCGCCACCACGGAACGCACGCACGACGCGACGATCGTGCAGACGCGCCACCGCATTCCCGAAACGCCGCTGCGCGCGGGACAGGTCATGGTGTTCCAGGTGCCGATTCCCGAGCCGCTGCGCTGGCTCGAGTCGAGCGAAGCGGAAACGCGCACGATGCATTCGCTGGCCGAGTACGGCGCGATGCACGTCAAGCTCTACGAGGACATCTCGCACCACGGCCATATCGCGACGACGTACGACTATCCGGTTATCGTCAACCAGCGCTACATGATGCGTCCCTCGCCGATTCCCAAGTTCGACAACCCCAAGCTGCACAACAGCCCGGCGCTGATGCTGTTCGGCGCGGGCCGCGAGAAGCGCGTCTACGCGGTGCCGCCCTATACGTCGGTCAAGAGCCTCGACTTCGTCGATCACCCGTTCACGGTCGAAAAGTGGTCGAGCTGCTGCGCGCAGTGCGGCGCCACCGACAGCTATCTGGACGAGATCATCACCGACGACGCGGGCACGCGCATGTTCGTGTGTTCGGACACCGAGTACTGTGCGGAACGCCGCCAATCCATCGAAGGAGCCGCAGCATGAGCGCGACGCCCCTCCTCTCGGTCCGCGACGTGAGCCGCACGTGGGACGGCATTCACGGCTGCCATGACGTCAGTTTCGATCTCTATCCGGGCGAAGTGCTCTGCGTGGTCGGCGAGTCCGGCTCCGGCAAGAGCACGCTGCTGCAGGCACTGTCGATGCAGGCCGCCCCGCAGCGCGGCAGCGTCTGGTACGACGTACGCGAACAAGGGCTGACCGATCTGGCCACGCTGTCGAGCGCGCGCATGCGATTGCTCGCGCGCACGGACTGGGGCTTCGTTCGCCAGCATGCGCGCGATGGGCTGCGCATGCAGGTCAGCGCGGGCGCGAATATCGCCGAGCGCCTGATGGCCGTGGGCGAGCGCCACTATGGCGACCTGCGCGAAATCGCCGGTGCGTGGCTGGAGAAGATGGAGATCGACCTCGCGCGTCTCGACGACATTCCCGCGACGTTCTCGGGCGGCATGCAGCAGCGCCTGCAGATCGCGCGCAACCTCGTCACGCATCCGCGCCTCGTGTTCATGGACGAACCCACCGCGTCGCTCGACGTCTCGGTGCAGGCGCGCCTGCTGGACCTGCTGCGCCGGCTCGTGAACGACCTCGGGCTCGCCGCCATCCTCGTCACGCACGATCTCGCCGTGGCGCGCCTGCTCGCGCACCGGACCATCGTGATGCAGGGCGGCCGCGTGGTCGAGCAGGGGCTGACCGACCAGATTCTCGACGATCCGCAACACCCGTACACGCAGCTGCTCGTGTCCTCCATCCTGCAAGGCTGATCGCAATGCACGACGACTCCCAACGCATGTTCGAGGTCCGTGGCCTCGGCAAGATGTTCACGCTGCACAACCAGGGCGGCATCCGCCTGCCCGTGCTGCAGGCGATCGACTTCGATGCGGCCCGCGGCGAATGCCTCGTGCTGTCCGGCCCCTCGGGCACGGGCAAGAGCACGCTGCTGCGCTGCCTCTATGGCAACTACCTGGCCACGGAAGGTTCCATCCGCCTGCGCGACACCGCGCAGGAAGGCGCCCCGTGGATCGAGCTGACCGATGCGCCCGAGCAGCACGTGCTGCGCCTGCGCCGCGACGTCATCGGCTACGTGAGCCAGTTCCTGCGCGCGATTCCGCGCGTCAGCACGCTCGACGTGGTGGCGGAGCCGCTGCAGCAGCGCGGCACGGCCCTGCCCGAGGCGCGCGAACGCGCCGCGGCACTGCTCGCGCGGCTCAACGTGCCGCGCCGCCTGTGGGACCTGCCGCCCGCGACGTTCTCGGGCGGCGAGCAGCAGCGCGTGAATATCGCGCGCGGCCTGATCGGCAACCACCCGATTTTGCTGCTCGACGAGCCGACCGCATCGCTGGACGCCGACAACCGCGCGGTCGTGGTGGCGCTTATCCGCGAAGCGCTCGACGCGGGCCGCTGCCTGATCGGCATCTTCCACGACGAAGCCGTGCGCGACGCCGTGGCCACACGCCTGCTGCCGTTGCAGCCCGCCGTGCATGCCACCGGCGCGGCGGCCTGACCCCTTCTTCGGACCTTCCGACATGTCCACAAGCTACCTCACGCACGCCACGCTCGTGCTGCCGGACCGGCTGCTCGCCGACAGCGCGCTGCTGATCGACGACGGCCATATCGTCGCCATCGAACCCGATGCCGCACAGGTGCCGTCGCGCGCCAGCGTGATCGACCTGCGCGGCCATACGGTCATGCCCGGCCTGATCGACGTGCACTGCGACGCCATCGAGAAGGAAGCCGAACCGCGCGCGGGCGTGCTGTTTCCGCTCGACTTCGCCGTGGCGCAGGTCGATCGCCGCAACGCGGCGGCCGGCATCACCACGCCGTATCACGCGCTGTCGTTCGCGAGCAACCAGTTCGGCGTGCGCAACAACGACACGGCCGCGACGCTCGTACGCACCGTGGCCGCATTCAACGCGCACAGCCTCGTCGATAACCGCATCCACTGCCGCTACGAAGTCACCGATCCGGCCGCCGTACCCGTGCTCGAGGCGCTGATGGACGAAGGCGCGGTCGATCTGCTGTCCGTCATGGACCACTCGCCGGGACAGGGCCAGTTCAAGACGCTGGATGCCTACCTGGCGTACATGATGGGCAACCACGGCATGACGCGCGAGGAGGCGGCGGACGCCGCCGCGAAGAAGCAGGCCGAACTCGAGGGCGCGCCCGAGCGCGTCAACCGCCTGCTGGACCGTGCGCGCCTGCACGGCATTCCGACCGCGAGCCACGACGACGATTCGCCTCAACGCATCGCCGCCATGCATGCGCTCGGCGTGCGGATGAGCGAGTTCCCGATCAACGTGGACACGGCGCGCGCCGCGAGGGATGTGGCGCTGCCCACGATCCTGGGCGCGCCCAATGTGCTGCGCGGCAGGAGCCAGAGCGGTTCGATGCGGGCGCTCGATGCGATTCTCGCGGGCGTGGCCAGCATCCTGTGTTCGGACTACCAGCCTTCGACGCTGATCGCGGCCGCGTTTGCGGCGGCGCGTCAGGCCGAACTGCCGCTCGACGCGGCACTGGCACTGGTCACGGCCAACCCGGCCGATGCCTGCGGGCTGGCGGACCGCGGCCGCCTGCGCGCCGGCGCACGCGCGGACGTCATCGCGGTCAGGACGGTGGCCGGGCAGCCGCTGGTCACGCATACGTGGTCGGCGGGACGGCTGGTGTTCGCGGCGGGATATCCGAACGAGCGTATGGAAAGCGAAAGCGTTCGGCAACGGGAGTCGCAGGCGGCTGTCGCCTGACGTCGCCGGCGCATCCTCTGACTATAGACGGCTACCCTGACGCCGCCTCTAGGATAATCACCGACGCCGGCACCCATCCCATTCCCCGGCGCGCCCCCTATAACTGATCATGTAGGGGCCGTCGAGGAGTCGTCATGCCATCCCGTCTTACCGCGCCAGCCGTGCTGCTGGCCACGCTGCTCTGCGCCGCGTGCACGCCGCCGATGCTCGCCGACCGCTCGAAGCCCATGCAGGGCCCGAGCGCGCCCAAGACTTACCCACCCGCGCCCGAAACCCGGTCGACCCCGATTCCCGCCCGCGTCATCGACATGGCCGGAGACTGCAAGCGGACCGAAGAAGACGGCTTTCGCGAGGACGCCATGATGCGCATCTCGCACAACGACGTGAAGACGCTGAGCTGGAAGCTATGGGTGTCGAAGCGCGGCTCGTGCGAATTCAATCTGTCCGAATTCAAACAGACGCAGCAGACACCGCATATCGAACTCGTCGCGCTCGATGGCAGCGGCTGCAAGCTGATGGTCTGGCAGGATCCGCGGCGCGTCACACTCGCGCATGCGCGCTGCGAAAAGCATTGCACGGCCGGCATCTACGAGCAGGCGTGGCCCGTGCTGTTCGACCCGCGCAGCGGCAACTGCGCGGACATCAAATAGGACGGCGCACCGGCTACTTTGCCTTGGGCACGCGCCCCATGAGGTAGAACTCGTCGTTCGGACGCATGGCGATCGTATTGGCCATGCGGTTGGAGAGCCCGAAGAACGCCGTGATGGCCGCGATGTCCCACGCGTCCTCGTCGCTGAAGCCGTGTTCCCGCAGCGCATCATAGTCGGCTTCCGAAACGCCGCGCGAGTCCTCGCAGACCTTCATCGCGAAGTCGAGCATCGCGCGCTGGCGCGGCGAAATATCGGACTTGCGGTAATTGGTGGCCACCTGATCCGCGATCAGCGGCTTTTTCTCGTAGATGCGCAGCAGCGCGCCATGGGCGACCACGCAGTAGAGACATTGATTGGCGCCCGACGTGGCCACCACGATCATCTCGCGGTCGCCCTTGGTCAGGCTGCCCGTCTCCTTGAGCATCAGCGCGTCGTGGTAGGCGAAGAACGCGCGAAACTCGTCGGGACGGTGCGCGAGCGCCAGAAAGACGTTGGGGACGAAGCCCGCCTTTTCCTGCACCTCGACGATCCGCGCGCGGATATCGTCGGGCAGGTCCTTCAGTTCGGGGACGGGAAACCGGCTAACGGGAAATCCGCTAACAGGAAGTGGGCTGATGGCGGTCATGCGAGTCTCCTCGGGGTATGGTCCCCGTCTGAAGCCGCATCTTACCGCCATCCGGCGCGGAGGCTTACTGCGACGTCGCGAACTGAATCCGATGCAGCCCCGCATAGAGGCCGTTGGCCGCCAGCAGTTCCGCATGGCTGCCCTGCTCGGCCACACGGCCATGTTCGAGCACGACGATGCGATCCGCGTTCTCGATGGTGGAGAGCCGGTGCGCGATCACGAGCGTGGTGCGGCCGACCATCAGCGACTCGAGCGCGGCCTGCACCTGGCGCTCGGACTCCGAGTCCAGCGCCGACGTGGCTTCGTCGAGGATCAGGATCGGCGCATCCTTGTAGATCGCGCGCGCGATGGCCAGACGCTGGCGCTGGCCGCCCGACAGTTTCATGCCGTTGTCGCCGATATTGGTCTCCAGACCTTCCGGCAGACCGCTGACGACATCCGTCAGGTAGGCCGCCGCCAGCGCGCGCTCCACGCGCGCCATGTCGATCTGCTCGCCCGGATGCACGCCATAGGCAACGTTCGCGGCGACGGTGTCGTTGAACAGCACCACGTCCTGGCTCACGAAGGCAATCTGGCGGCGCAGATCGGCCAGCGCGAACGCGTCGATCGACTGGCCGTCCAGCAGGATGCGGCCTTCGGTCGGATCGAAGAAGCGGGGCACGAGGTTGACCAGCGTGGTCTTGCCGCTGCCCGAAGGCCCGACCAGCGCCACGACTTCGCCGGCCGAGGCCCGGAACGCGACGTTCGACAGCGCCGCGCGTCCCGCATCGCCATAACGGAAGCCCACGTTCTCGAACGCGAGATCGCCCTTGGCGCGCGCAAGCGGCAGTCCGCCCTGCTGCGGCTCGATCGGTTCGTCGATCAGCCCGAAGATCATCTCCGCGGCCGTCACGCCGCGCTGCAGCGGCTGGTTCAGGTCGGTCAGGTGCTTGAGCGGCGAGATCAGCAGCAGCATGGCCATCACGAAGCCCGTGAAGCCGCCCACCGTGGTCTGGCTGGCCTGCGACTGCACCACGGCGATAGTCAGGATCACCGACAGCGCCAGCGACGCCAGGAATGCCGTCACGGGCTGATTCAGGCCGCCCGCCACGGCCATGCGCATCGAATAACCGCGCAGGCGCTCCGCCATGGTCTGGAAGCGATCCATCTCGTACGCCTCGCCGCCGTGCAGCTTGACGACCTTGTAGCCGCCGGCCGCTTCCTCGACCACATAGGCCGCGGTGTTTGTCATCGCCTGGTGTTCGCGATTGAGCTTGCGCAGGCGACGATTCACGCGCGACATCACGAAGCCGATGGACGGCAGCAGCACGGCCACCACGAGCGTCAGGCGCCAGTTCGTGTAGAACAGGTAGATCAGCAGCGCGAGCACGGTCAGCGAATCGCGCACGAGCGTGATGAGCACGCCTGTGAGAATCTGCATGACCTGGTTGACCTCGAACACCACCGCGTTGATCAGCGAGGCCGCGGTATTGCGGTGATAGAACAGCGCCGGCGCATGGAGCATGCGCTCGAACATCTGCAGCCGCATCGTCTTGAGCACGTTGTTGGACACGCGGCTCAGCAGGTAGCCCGACGTGAACTGCGCCACGCCGCGGATCAGCGCCACGCCAGTCAGCAGCGCCGGCACGTGCCAGAGCTTGCCCGCGTACGCGCCGCCAAAGCCCTTGTCGAGCAGGTCGTTGACGATCTTCGGGATGATGCCCTCGCTGGCCGCCACCACGCCCATCGCCAGAATCGCGAGGAGGAAGGTACGCAGCTCGGGCCGCAGGTAGGTCCAGACGCGGCGGAGCGTATCGCGCTCCTGCAGCGACGTCTTGACCAACGATGATTGTGCTTGCTTGTCTTTCACATTGACTCCACCCCGTTTGCGCGGGGAGTGCTTCTTAATCCGGGGGCATCGGCCGAAGGCCGATCGCAGGGGCGCGGTGGAGGACACAAGTCCCGCTAGAATAGCGGGTCTGTGGGAGCGCCCTCGCCGAACCGGTCGGGCCGGGCTCCATCGCCACCATCTCTATGAAAATCTCTGCCGTCCTGATCACCAAGAACGAGGCTCACAACATCGCCGAGTGCCTGGCGTCCGTTTCCTGGTGCGACCGCGCGATTATAGTGGATTCGGGTAGCACGGACGGCACCGTGGAGATCGCGCGCTCGCTCGGCGCGGACGTCTATCAGACCGATACGTGGCCCGGCTTCGGCCCGCAGAAAAACCTCGCGCTGTCGAAGGTCCAGACCGAATGGGTGCTGTCGATCGATGCGGACGAGCGCGTCACGCCCGAACTGCGCGATGAAATCCTCGCCGCGATCGAATCCGGCAGCGCGGATGCCTATGAAATGCCGCGTCTTTCCCGGTTCTGCGGCCGCTTTATCCGCCACGGCGGCTGGTATCCCGACTATCTGACGCGCGTGTTCCGCGTGGGCAAGGCCCGCTTCACCGACGACCTCGTCCACGAGAACGTGGTCGCCGACCAACCCGTGGCAAGGCTGCGCACGCCGCTGCTCCACTATACCTACGACGATTTCTCGCAGGTCCTGCGCAAGATCGACCAATACTCGACCCTGGGCGCCCAGCAGGCGTTCCGCCGCGGCAAGACGGCCACGGTAGCCAGCGCGCTCGGCCACGGCGTCTGGGCGTTCCTGCGCACGTGGGTATTCCGGCGCGGCTTTCTCGACGGCGCGCAGGGGCTCGGCGTGGCGCTGATGAACGGCCAGGCCAGCTACTACAAGTACGTCAAGCTGTGGCTGCTGTGCCGGCAGGCGCGGCAACCGGACGACCGGTCAGCGACGCCACCACGCGGCTGAACGCCTCGGCGGTCGGCGCCAGGCCCAGGCCCGCGACAAACCCGCGCGCGTGGTCCAGCAGCGTCTGACGCAGCGCCGCATCGCGCAGCGCGCGCGTCATGGCATCGGCCAGCGCATCGACGTCGCCCACGGGCACCAGCAGCCCCGCGCGGCCATCGTCGAGCATTTCGCGCGGCCCCACGGGGCAGTCGGTGCTCACCACCACCTGATCGAGCGCCAGCGCCTCCACGAGGACATTGCCCAGCCCTTCCATGCGCGAGCTGAACGCCATCAGCCTTGCATGACGCATCCATGGGAAAGGATTGGACTGAAAGCCCGCGAAGCGCACGCGCTCGGCGAGGCCGAGCTCGCGCGTCAGTGCCTCCAGTTGCGCGCGCGACGCGCCCTCGCCGACGATGACGAGATCTTCGGCGACCCCATCGCGCACGAGCCGGGCATAAGCCTTCAGCAGCGTCGTGAAGTCCTTCTGGCTCTCTTCCAGCCGTCCCACGGAAACGATGTACGGCGCCGTCGGCAACTCGGGCAGCGCCACATCGCCCAGCGAGCGGATACGCGAGAGATCGAATGCGTTGTAAAGCTTCACGAACTTGTCGGCGGCTTCGGGAATCAGCCGCTTCGCGTCCGCGAGCATGCTCTCGTTGAGCATGACCACGCGATCGTAGTCCACGCGGCACTGGTGCCGGAGCTTGCGCAGCTTGCGGCCATGGCCCTGCGCGAGGTGCGCCACGCTGAAATGCTGATAGCCGATCATCGGCACGGGCAGGCGCCCAGTCAGCCGCGACAGCGACATGTCGTAGTCCACCACGACCTCGTACGCCCGGTCGGACAGGGTCTTCCGGAAGCGGCGATTCATCAGCGGCTTGCGCACCGGCGGCAGCAGCACCTCTTCGTACAGCTTGCCGAGCGGCCCGAGCTTGCGTGCCTTCTTGAGCTGACGGCAATGCGACAGCCAGCGTTCGGGGGCAAGCACGTGCACCTTCACATGCGAAGGCAGCCGCGCGCGAAAGTGGTTCTCCAGCGCGTCCGACGGATAGGTCACGGTCAGTCCGACGTCGAAGCGAGCCGGATCGAGCGAAGCAAGCAGCGAGACCAGCGCGGTCTCGATACCGCCATGCAGGAAGTGCGTGACGTGGAACAGGATGCGTGTGCGGGGGTCGCGATGGCCCAATGCGTCAGCCATAGATCATCCGCACGCCGTCGCCACCATCGTTGGAGAGCGCATTGCGGAAGCTCGTCAGCGCATCGTCGGACGGCGTGATCTGCCACTGCGCGCCGAGCGTCGCCTCGCACTGCGCATTGCGATTGGTATAGCGAATGCGCACGGGCACGCCGGGCGTGCGCGATACGTTCGCCAGATACGGCGTCAGCAGTTCGCGCAGCCGCTCGGTCGAGGCATTGCCATTGAAGGCCAGGCAGACCGCATCGGCGTATTCGGCGCGCGCGGACACGAGGTCCATCACGGACTCGGCCGTGAAGCGCACACCGCCCGTGAACGTATCGTGGCGCGCATTGCCCTTGGCGATCAGCAGTTCGTCCTCGCGGAACATATGCCGGTTGGCGTCGAACAGCTCGTTGAACACCGTCATCTCGACCTGCCCGGTGCCGTCGTCGATCACCACGATCAGCATCTTGCCGCGCTGCGTCATCTGCGTGCGGATGCCCGCGATCACGCCCGCGATGGTCTTGCCGCGCACGTCGCGGCCGTAGCCGCCGCCGTTGCCCTGCACCTCCTTCTCGAGGTTGCCGAGCGTGCCCTTGACGAAGCGGCGCACTTCCTCGCGCCATGCATCGAACAGGTGGCCGGAGAAGTAATAGCCGAGCGCCTGCTTCTCTTCCTGCAGCGTGCGCTTCATCGACCAGCGCGGCTCATCGACGAGCTCGGGCCGGTGCGCTTCCGCGGACGCGTCGTCCATCAGGTCGAACAGCGAGACCTGGTTGGCCGACTCCGCCTTCTGCTCGGCCGCTTCCATGGCGATGGACACCGACGCCAGCAGTTGGCCGCGATTGTCGTTGAGGCTGTCGAACGCGCCCGCGCGGATCAGCGCTTCGATCGTGCGGCGGTTCACCTGCCGGCGATCGACGCGCTCGCAGAAATCGAACAGGTCGCGGAACGGCGCCTCTTCGCGCGCGCGCAGGATATCCTCGATGGCGCCCTGCCCCGATCCCTTGATGCCGCCCAGGCCGTAGCGGATGGTCTTGGCATCGGTCGGCGCGAAGCGGTACTCACTGGCATTGACGTCCGGCGGCAGCACCTTGATGCCGTTGACGCGGCAGTCCTCGTACAGGATCTTGACCTTGTCCGTGTCGTCCATGGCCAGCGACATGTTGGCCGCCATGAATTCGGCCGGATGATGCGCCTTGAGCCACGCCGTGTAGTACGCGAGCAGCGCATACGCGGCCGCGTGCGACTTGTTGAAGCCGTAGCCCGCGAACTTCTCCATCAGGTCGAAGATATCGTCGGCCTGCTGCGACGAGAGGCCGTTCTTGGCGGCACCCTCGCGAAACAGTTCGCGATGCTTGGCCATTTCCTCGGCCTTCTTCTTGCCCATCGCGCGGCGCAGCAAATCGGCGCCACCGAGCGAGTAGCCGCCGATGATCTGCGCCATCTGCATCACCTGCTCCTGGTAGACCATGATGCCGTAGGTCTCCTTGAGCACGGGCTCCACGCGCGGATCCGGATACTCGACCTTCTCGCGGCCGTGCTTGCGCGCGCAGAAGCTCGGAATCAGATCCATCGGGCCCGGACGATACAGCGCCACGAGCGCGATGATGTCCTCGAAGCGGTCGGGCCTGGCGTCCTTGAGCATGCCCTGCATGCCGCGGCTTTCCAGCTGGAACACGGCGACCGTGTTGGCCGTCTTGAGGATGTCGAACGCGGGGCCGTCGTCGAGCGGAATATGGCTGCAGTTCCAGTCGGCCTTCGATGGATCGAGCCGGCGGATATAGCGCTCGGCCCAGTCGAGGATCGTCAGCGTGGTCAGGCCCAGAAAGTCGAACTTCACGAGGCCGGCGGCTTCGACGTCGTCCTTGTCGTACTGGCTCACCACGCCGCTCATGCCGTCGTTCTGCGCGCCCTGCGTGTACAGCGGGCAGAAATCGGTGAGCTTGCCCGGGGCGATCAGCACGCCGCCCGCGTGCATGCCGACGTTACGCGTCATGCCCTCCACGCGCTGCGCGAGCTCCAGCAGCTGGCGGACTTCTTCCTCGTTGTTCTCGCGCTCGGTCAGCAGCGGCTCTTCCTTCTTGGCCTCCTCGATCGTCACGAGCTTGCCGGGCTTGAACGGAATGAGCTTCGCGACGCCATCGACGAAACCGTAGCCGAGGTCGAGCACGCGGCCCACGTCGCGCACCGCGGCCTTGGCCGCCATCGTGCCGAACGTCGCGATCTGCGATACCGCGTCCTTGCCGTACTTCTCCTTCACGTACGTGATCACGCGATCGCGGCCGTGCTGGCAGAAGTCGATATCGAAGTCGGGCATCGAGACCCGTTCCGGGTTCAGGAACCGCTCGAACAGCAGCGCGTACTTGAGCGGATCGAGGTCGGTAATGCCAAGCGCGTATGCCACGAGCGAACCGGCGCCCGAACCCCGGCCGGGCCCGACAGGCACGCCGTTGTTCTTCGCCCAGTTGATAAAGTCCGCCACGATCAGGAAGTAGCCCGGGAACCCCATCTTGATGATGGTGCCGGTCTCGAAGTCGAGCCGCGCGTGGTACTCGGCGCGCTTGGACTCGCGCACCGTTTCGTCGGGGTACAGCACCTCGAGCCGGCGCTCGAGGCCTTCGCGCGCCATCAGCACGAGGTAGTCGTCCAGCGACATGCCGTCGGGCGTCGGGAACAGCGGCAGACGCGGCTTGCCGAGCTCCAGCGTCAGGTTGCAGCGCCGCGCGATCTCCACGGCGTTCTGCAGCGCGGACGGGATATCGGCGAACAGTTCGCACATCTCGTCCTGCGTCTTGAAATACTGGTCCGTCGTGAACTTGCGCACGCGGCGCGGGTTCGCGAGCAGCTCGCCCTCGGCGATACACACGCGCGCCTCGTGCGCGGTGAAATCGTCGGGCGTCATGAACTGGACCGGATGCGTGGCCACCACGGGCAGCTGCATCGATGCGGCCAGCTGCACGGCCTGCTGCACGTAGGCATCGGTGCCGGGCAGGCCCGCGCGCTGCAGTTCGATGTAGAAGCGCTGCGGGAACACGCGCGCCCAGTGCTGCGCGGCGCGCCGCGCGCCTTCCACATTGGCGTTGGCCAGCGCGAGGCCGATATCGCCGCCCATCGCGCCGGACAGCGCGATCAGGCCCGTGGAGAGCGGCAGGCCCTCTTCGCCCGGCTCGTCGAACCATCCCGCCTCCAGCTCCGCGCGGCCGCGGTGCTGATTGCCGAGCCATGCGCGCGACAGCATCGTGCACAGGTTCAGGTAGCCGCGCTTGTCCTGCACGAGCAGCAGCAGCCGCGACGGCTTGTCGCGGTCGTCGCCATTGGCGATCCAGACGTCGGCGCCGACGATCGGCTTGACGCCGCCGCCGCGCGCTTCCTTGTAGAAGCGGATCAGGCCGAAGGCGTTGGCGAGGTCGGTCAGCGCGAGCGCGCCCATGCCGTCGGCGGCGGCGGCCTTGACGGCATCCTCCAGGCGGACGATGCCGTCCACGATGGAGTATTCGGAATGCAGGCGGAGGTGTACGTAGCGGAGCGCGGACATTGGCGGGCAGGGAATCTCAGGCCGACATTGTACCGGCAGCCCCCGCCCGCGGGGACCGCGATTTTTGTCCCCGATCATGCGGCGGGCGCGCCCGAAGCGTATAATTTCGCGTTTCCAATCAGGCAGTTACTACGTGCGCAGGCTCGTGGTCGAGCAGTGTTCCCATGCAGATCGTCAACATTTCCGCTTACAAATTCGTCTCCATCGACGATATCGAACCGCTGCGTTCGGAAATGCGCGCGCGCTGCGAGGCGCTCTCGCTCAAGGGCACGATCCTGCTGGCGCCCGAAGGGATCAACATGTTCCTGGCCGGCCCGCGCGAGGCCATCGACGGCTTTATGGCGTGGCTGCACGCCGATGCGCGCTTCGCGGACATCGCGCCGAAGGAAAGCCTGTCCGAGAACCAGCCGTTCAAGCGGATGCTGGTCCGGGCGAAGAAGGAAATCATCACGATGAAGATGCCGCTGATCCGGCCCGAAGCCGGACGCGCGCCGTCTGTCAGCCCCGTCGATCTCAAGCGCTGGCTCGACCAGGGCCACGACGACGCCGGGCGCCCCGTGGTGATGCTCGACACGCGCAATGCGTTCGAGGTGGCCGTGGGCACGTTCGAGGCCGCCGTCGAGTACGACATCGCCAAGTTCAGCGACTTCCCGCCGGCCGTCGCCGAGCACCGGGCCGATTTCGAAGGCAAGACCGTGGTGTCGTTCTGCACGGGCGGCATCCGTTGCGAGAAAGCCGCGATCCATATGCAGGAAGTCGGCATCGAGAACGTCTACCAGCTCGAGGGCGGCATCCTCAAGTATTTCGAGGAAGTCGGCGGCAGCCACTATCGCGGCGACTGCTTCGTGTTCGACTATCGGACCGCGTTGAACCCGAACCTCGAGCCGTCCGGCCCGGTCCAGTGCTTTGCGTGCCGCGCCGTGGTGACGGCCGAGCAGCAGCAGGATCCCGCGTATGTGGTCGGCAAGAGCTGCCCGCAGTGCGCCTCGGTCGCAACCGCCGGCGCCGCAGCCTGAACCTGAACCTGAGCTTCAGGCGGCCAGCAGCAAATAAAGATTCCGCAGCATCGCCGCGGTGGCGCCCCAGATAAAGCGGTGGCCACCCTCCTCGCGCGGATACGGCATCGCGTAGAACTTCCGCTCGCCATCGACCCAGCGCAATAACCGGCGCTCGTGGCGCGCCGGATCCATCAGGAACGCGAGCGGCACCTCGAAGACTTCCGCCACCTCGCCCGCATCGGGGCGCAGCACGTAGCCGGGACGCATCAGCCCGACCACGGGGCTCACGTGATAACCGGTACCCGTGATGTAGTCCGGCAGCGTGCCGAGCACCTCGACGTAATCGGGGCCGACGCCGATTTCTTCTTCCGTCTCCCGCAGCGCCGTGGCCACGCGATCGGCATCGTATGCCTCCTGCCGTCCACCGGGAAAACTGATCTGCCCCGCATGCGCGTTGAGGTTGGCATTGCGCTGCGTAAAGAGGACCCAGAGCCCATCCTCGCGCGCCACCAGCGGTACGAGCACGGAGGCATTGCGCAGCGCGCGCGATTTGTCGTAGACGCGCGATTCGTCCGTCAGCAGCGGCTCCCAGGCCGGTGGCGGGGACTGCAGCCGGCGCCGGATGAATTCCGGCTCCATGCGGGCGTGGGAAAGGGGAATGCCGCGGATGTCGGTGTCGATGACAGGCAGCGTTTCGGGATCGAATATCGGGCGCATAACGGAGCAAGTATGACAGAGCGCCGCGCGCGGTGCAGGGACCAACAAAAAAGGCACCCGAAGGTGCCTTTCGCAACGCCATGCGCCGCCGGTTGCCCGGCGGGGATGCCGGTCCTTACTGTGCAGCCTTTGCAGCGGCAGCAGCCTTCGACACCAGCTTTTCCTTGATACGCGCGGACTTGCCCGAGCGCTCACGCAGGTAGTACAGCTTCGCGCGACGCACGTCGCCGCGACGCTTCACCTCGATGCCAGCGATCAGCGGCGAGTACAGCTGGAACGTACGTTCCACGCCTTCGCCCGACGAGATCTTGCGCACGATGAACGACGAATTCAGGCCACGATTGCGCTTGGCAATCACGACGCCTTCATAAGCCTGCACACGCTTGCGGTTGCCTTCGACCACGTTCACGCTGACGATCACGGTATCGCCGGGGGCGAATGCCGGAATGGTCTTGTTGGCGGTCAGACGGGCGATCTCTTCCTTCTCGATCTGCTCGATGATGTTCATCGTTTTCTCCTTGACCATCGTGCCGGCGTTAAATGCCCCGGATTTTCCGGGCCCCGGCAGAGGATGGGGTTATCACTTGGCGGGAGCAGGCTCCCGCCCTTCTTTCGCAGCCCATTCCGACAGGAATTTCTCGTCGGCACGGGTCAGCAAACCTTGCCCGCGCGCGGCCTCGATCAGGTCGGGACGCTTGCGCACGGTATTGGCCAGCGCCTGCTGGCGCCGCCATTTCTCGATCTCGGCATGATGGCCGCCCAGCAGTATATCGGGCACCCTCACACCTTCATATTCTTCCGGCCGCGTGTAATGCGGGCAGTCCAGCAGTCCGTTGACAAAGCTGTCCTGCACGGCCGACTGCGCATCGCCGAGTACCCCCGGCAGATGCCGCACCACCGCGTCGATCAGCGCCATCGCGGGCAGTTCGCCCCCGGACAGCACGAAATCGCCGAGGCTGATTTCCTCGTCCACGCGGCGGTCGATCAGACGCTGGTCGATCGCCTCGTAGCGCCCGCACAGCAGCACCAGTCCGGGCCGTTGTGCCAGCGACATCACCTTTGCATGCGTCAGCGGCGCACCCTGCGGCGACATCAGCACCACATGGGGCTTGTCCACGCCGGCCTGCGACTGCGCCGCGCCAGCCGCGTCAATCGCGTCCTCGAGCGGCCTGGCCAGCATGACCATCCCGGGACCGCCACCATACGGCCGATCGTCGATCGTACGGTAGTTGTCTACGGTAAAGTCGCGTGGATTCCACGTGCGCAGCGCGTAACGCTGCTGCTTGGCCGCCCGGCTGGTGATACCCCAGTCGGTCAGCGCACGAAACATCTCGGGAAACAGCGTGATCACATCGAACTGCATCCGCGCCTCCCTTGCTTCAGTAGTCGAGTCCCCAGTCCACGACGATCCGCTTGCCGGCAATATCGACGGTACGCAGATAGACGTCCACGAACGGGATCAACCGCTCGTCGGCACTGCCATCGGCACCTTGATACGCCACCTGCAGAATCTGGTGGGCACCGTTGTCGATCAGGCCCGACACTTCGCCAAGCGCCTCGCCCTGTTCGTTGAACACGGCGCAGCCGATCAGATCGACCCAGTAGAACTCGTCTTCTTCCGGTGCCGGAAAGTCCGACCGCCGGATCCAGACACGGCGGCCCTTGAGCGCTTCGGCCACATTGCGGTCCGAGACACCCGTGGCCTGGGCCACGACGGTACCGCTGTGCTCGCGCGATTGCGCGATCTTCAACGCGACCCTGACACCGTCGGGTTGCGGGGTTGCCGGCAGCAACCACCAGCGCCGCGCATGGAGCAACGCGGAGGCGTCGTCCGCATGCGGCTGAACCTTGATCCAACCCCGAATGCCATACGCGGCGGCGACGTAGCCGACCTCGATGAGATCATCGGGCAACGGCTCCGTGTACAACAGTGCCTGCGGTAATGCTTTCGGCTGACCGCCTGCGCGATCCTCGCCCGCGGACGACCGGGGCGGCAGATTCAGTGGCTTGCGCGCGGGGCGCCCACTTTCCGAAGCCGACACGTACGCGCCTTGATCAATCAGGCAGCGACGGTGGCCTTGGCGGCTTGCTTCACCAGACGGGCAACGGTCGGCGACAGTTGCGCGCCAACGCCTTCCCAGTACGTCAGGCGGTCTTGCGCGACGCGCAGGCTTTCTTCCTTGCCAGCGGCCAGGGGATTGTAGAAGCCGATGCGTTCGATGAAGCGGCCGTCACGACGGTTGCGCGAATCGGTAGCAACGATGTTGAAGAACGGGCGCTTCTTGCTGCCGCCGCGAGCCAGACGGATTACGACCATGGGTTATTCCTCGAAAAAAACGGGGGGTGTGCGAACACGAAACGCAAGAGTATAGCCCATTAACCGACCCCGAACAAACAAATAGCCGCCCCGGCGTCAAACGCGCCGGCCCGTGCGGCGCATAGCCGACAACGCGGGTCTGGATGTCGCGCCGGGTGTAGCGCCGGTGTGGCGTAGGAACGACGGGCCGGCCGCACGCGCGCCGCCTGCCATGTTTCGGCGGAATCGGCGCCCCGCACTGCCGTCGAAACGGTCGCCGAAACGGCCGCCGAACGCCCGCCCAAACGCCCGCAGAAACGCCCGCCGAAACGCGTCCTGCCGCGGCCTTGCCATCGATCGTGAAACCGGCCACCACGGCGCGATTCCGGTGCCTCCGGCAACGGGGAAACAATCCGTTACACCGGTAACGGGATTGGCATAGGCGGTCACGCGGACGCATGCGTAACATGAACCCATCGCCCGGTTTTTTCATTTTGGATATCTGTGTTCGGGCTTACTGGATTTCGCATGTTTGACCGCTCTCGCCTTCGCAGACTGGTGGCGGGCAGCCTGGTCGCCACCGGGCTGCTCGGCGGAATTGCCGCCAGTCATGCGCAAGTCTCCTTCTGGCAACACCTCCGCCACGCCGCGGGGGGCAATACCACGCACGGCACCGCGCACGGTCCCCGCGTGGCCGGTGGCATGGAGGTCGCCAGCGTGCGCGCCGAAAGCCGCGACCATGTGCGCGCGCAAATCGAACGCATGGAAGCGCGCGCACGCGCCGACGACCGTCTGAGTGGCCGCCCCGATCCGGACCGCCGCGACGATGGCCGCGGCGACGGACGTGCCGCGCGCGCGCCGGACCGCTCGGCGCAGGCCGATGCGCAAGGCGGCAACGACCCGCGCCCCACGGGCATGGGCCCCGGCTGGCAGGCGCGCAGCCGCGACGGCGGGCGGTAGTCCGATCCCGCGCCATCCCTGCATCCCGTGCGGCGCCCGCGGGCGGCCGGCGTACAATGTGCGCCAATGCCGCTCTGGGCGGCGCTTCCCTCGCCGCAACGATGCCTGTCGCCAGCCCCCGCCCTTCCGGTGCGCCTTCCGGTGCGTCCCCCGCGTTCGCGCCGGCCGTCCAGCCCCGCGGAAAATCCAAGCTGATCACCGTCGCGCTGGCCTTCGTGGCCGGCAGCCTGGGCGCGCATCGTTTCTATCTGAAGGGTGTTGGCGACAAGTTCGGCTGGCTCCATCTGCTCGCTACGGTGGCCGGCGCGATCGGCTTCGCCTCGCTGCTGCTCGACACCGGCAATCCCGCAATGAACTGGACGTTCGCCGTTGCCGGCGGCATCTCCGTGATCAGCGCATTCCTGACGGCCATCGTGTTTGGCCTGCGCCCCGACGAACAATGGGACGCACGCTACAACCCGCATGGCCAGCCGACCCGCTCGGGCTGGCCCGTCGTGATCCTCGTGATCCTGTCGCTGCTGATCGGCACCGGCCTGCTGATGGCCGGGCTCGCGATCAGCTTCCAGACGTTCTTCGAATCGCAGGTGGAAGCCGCCAAGGCGCTGTCCCAGTAATCGAGACGGCCGCTAGAACAACGACCCCTGCGCGCCGTCAGCGGCGGCCTGCGGCGCGCGCACCGGCGCCTTGGTGACGGTTGGCGGCCGGAACAACGTGGTATCGAGTCCGTAGCGGTCGTAGCGAAAGCCGAGCTTGTCCGCGGCCTTGTAGAAACGCTGCCGCATGAGATCGGCCCAGATCCCGCTGCCCCGCATGCGCGTGGCGAAATCCGCGTTGTACGCCTTGCCGCC
Organism: Cupriavidus sp. OTU4054; assembly: GCF_038440175.1. NCBI lineage: Bacteria > Pseudomonadati > Pseudomonadota > Betaproteobacteria > Burkholderiales > Burkholderiaceae > Cupriavidus > Cupriavidus sp. OTU4054. The sequence continues at coordinate 225,055 of NZ_JASATF010000005.1, read as the reverse complement.
GCGCATATCGCGGATGCGGTTCATCACGCGTTCCGCACGGTCGGGAAAATGCGCCTGCAACCATTGCTCGAACAGCGGTTGCACTTCCCAGGGCAGCCGCAGCACGATGTAGTTCGCATACACCGCGCCCGCCTCGCGCGCGGCCTCGAGAATGCGCTCCAGATCGGGCTCGGTGATAAAGGGGATGACGGGCGCCACGCTCACGCCCACGGGTATGCCCGCTTCCGACAAGGTGCGAATCGCGCGCAGCCGGCGGCTCGGCGTGGCCGCACGCGGTTCCAGCGTGCGGGCGATCTCGGCATCGAGCGTGGTGATGGTCAGCGCGGCCACCGCGAGCCGCTTCCGCGCCATCGGCGCCAGCAGATCGATATCGCGCTCGATCAGCGAAGACTTGGTGATCAGCGCGACCGGGTGGTCGCACTCGTGCAGCACCTCGAGAACGCCGCGCGTAATGCGATGCTCGCGCTCGATCGGCTGGTACGCATCGGTGTTGACGCCGAGCGCGATGGTCTCGCATCGATAAGACGGGCGGGCCAGCGTGTCGCGAAGCCGTTCGGCCGCGTTGGTCTTGGCGAATAATCGGGATTCGAAGTCGAGGCCCGGGGACAGGTCCAGGTACGCATGGGTGGGGCGCGCAAAACAGTAGATGCAGCCATGCTCGCAGCCCCGGTAGGGATTGAGCGAAGTATCGAACGGGATATCCGGCGACGCATTATGCGTGAGAATCGATCGCGCGCGTTCGATGGACACCTGCGTGACGAGCCGCGGCGGCGTATTGCCGTTGCCATCGCCGTCGCCATTGCCCCCGCCGCCCTCCGCTTCCGCCCAGCCGTCGTCGAACCGCTCGCGCTGGTCGCGCTCGAACCGCCCCTGCACGTTGGCCACCGCGCCGCGCCCTTTACGAGGCACCTCACGGGGAACGGGCGCCGCGGCGTAGGTATCCGGCGGGGGAAATTCGTCATGCTCGTCATGCGCGTCCATGCACCGATGATACTGTATATTTATACAGTATCCAAGCCATCGCGCGCGATTGCGCAATTGGTGCGATTGCAATCTCCTCAGCCCTGCGGACTGTCGCGCCCTTCCACCATGATCTCGAGCGTCTCCTTGATCTCTTCCATCACCACGTAGCTCTTCGACTGCGCCGCGCCGGGCAGCTGCAGCAGGATGTCGCCGAGCAGCCGCCGGTATTCCGCGATCTCCCGGATGCGCGCCTTGATCAGGTAATCGAAGTCCCCGGACACCAGATGGCATTCCAGCACCTCCGGAATGCGCAGCACCTCGCGCCGGAACTTGTCGAACATGTTCCCGGCCTTGTTGCCGAGCGAGATCTCCACGAATACGAGCAGCCCGCTGCCGAGCAGCGTCGGATTGAGCCGCGCGTAATACCCCATGATCACGCCGTCGCGCTCCAGCCGCTTCACGCGCTCGATGCACGGCGTGATGGTCAGTCCCACGGCCTCGGCCAGGTCCTTCATCGACATCCGCCCGTCGCTCTGCAGGAGCGTGAGGATGCGCCGGTCGAGTTTATCGAGGCTACGTACGGGTTGACGGCTCGTTCTCATGAACTATTCCTGTTTCCTTGATAAATACGGTAACTCTGACTGGGTTGAACTCAATAATATAGAGATGTTTCCTAAATCCATCCATGAAAGCCTGACAGCCTGGTCGGGGAGAGAAAAAAATGCGAGTTCTGGTCCTTGGCAGTGGTGTGATTGGCGTCACGAGCGCCTGGTATCTGGCCCGCGCGGGTCACGAGGTAACCGTCATCGATCGCGAGGCCGCACCCGCGCTCGGCACGAGCTTTGCCAACGCCGGCCAGATCTCTCCGGGCTACGCCTCGCCCTGGGCCGCGCCCGGCATTCCGCTAAAGGCGATCAAGTGGATGTTCCAGGAACACGCGCCGCTCTCGATCAAGCCGGACGGCACGCTGTTCCAGCTGCAGTGGATGTGGCAGATGCTGCGGAACTGCACCGAGGACCGTTACGCGGTGAACAAGGAGCGCATGGTGCGTCTGGCCGAGTACAGCCGCGACTGCATCCGCACGCTGCGCGCCGAGACCGGTATCTCCTACGAAGGCCGCCAGCAAGGCACGCTGCAACTGTTCCGCACGGCCGAGCAATACGAAGGCGCGGCCAAGGACATCGCGGTGCTCGAGGAAGCCGGCGTGCCCTACGAACTGCTGACCCGCGAGCAACTCGCCGCCTGCGAGCCCGCGCTGGCCGCGGTGAGCGGCAAGCTGGCCGGCGGCCTGCGCCTGCCGAACGACGAAACCGGCGACTGCCAGCTCTTCACGCAGCGCCTGGCCGCGATGGCCGCGTCCATCGGCGTGACGTTCCAGTACAACCGCTCGATCGACGGTCTGCTGACCGAAGGCGATGCCATCACGGGCGCGATGATCGAAGGCAAGCCGATGCAGGCCGATGCCGTCGTCGTGGCGCTCGGCAGCTGGTCGACGCCGTTCGTGCGGCATGTGCTGCCGGGCCTGTCGAACCTGCCGGTCTATCCGCTCAAGGGTTTCTCGATCACGGTGCCGATGACCGACGCGTCGCGCAGCCCCGTCTCGACGGTGCTCGATGAAACCTACAAGGTGGCCATCACGCGTTTCGACGATCGTATCCGCGTGGGCGGCATGGCCCAGATCGTTGGCTACGACCGCACGCTCGACCCGGCCAAGCGCCGCACGCTCGAGCATGTGGTGACCGATCTGTTCCCGGGCGCCGGCGATGTGAGCCGCGCGACGTTCTGGACCGGCCTGCGTCCGATGACGCCCGATGGCACGCCCGTCGTCGGGCCGGCCGGTATTCGCGGCCTGTGGCTCAATACGGGCCACGGCACGCTGGGCTGGACCATGGCATGCGGCTCGGGCAAGCTGCTCTCGGATCTGGTGTCCGGCACGCGCCCCGCGATTCGCGCCGACGATCTGTCGGTGGATCGGTATCGCAAGGTGCCGCGCTCGCAGGGCAATCTGCGTCCGGTACCGGCCTGATTGCCTGCCCGATCGCACCCGCCGAATGACAAAGGGCCCCTTGCGGGGCCCTTTGTCTTTGGGGCGCGCGCCTCAGAACTGGTCTTCGGTCAGCGCGTTGACCGAAGCCGCGCCCTCGACGATCGCATCGCGCAACGCCGTCGCCTGCGGCAGCAGATGCTGCGCATAGAACTGCGCGGTGGCAATCTTGGCATCGTAGAACGACGGATCGTCGCCCCGGCGCGCTTCGGCGGCCAGCAACGCACGCGCCATCTGCCAGCCCGAGAACACGATGCCGCACAGCCGCAGATACGGCACGCTGCCCGCGAACACCGCATTGGGATCGGCCTTCGCGTTCTCCACCACGAACGCCACCACATCGGCCAGCGCCTCGCGGCCACGCGCGAGTTGCCTGCGCACGGCCGGATGCCCGCTTAGCGCGGCCTCCGTCTCGGCGATGCGCGACAGGATGTCACGCGCCACCGCGCCGCCGTCGCGCAGCGTCTTGCGGCCCACGAGGTCGTTGGCCTGGATGGCCGTCGTGCCTTCGTAGATCGGCAGGATGCGCGCGTCGCGATAGTGCTGCGCCGCGCCCGTCTCCTCGATAAAGCCCATGCCGCCATGCACCTGCACGCCGAGGCTCGTCACGTCGATCGACATCTCCGTGCTCCACCCCTTGATGACCGGCACGAGGAATTCATAGAACGCCTGGTTGCGCGCGCGTTCGTCGGCATCGGGATGATTGTGCGCGGCATCGCTTGCGGCGGCGCCCACATAGGCCACCGCGCGCGCGCCTTCGGTCAGCGCGCGCATCGTCATCAGCATGCGCTTGATATCGGGATGATGGACGATGGTCACGGCCTGGCGCGCCGAGCCATCGACAGGCCGGCTCTGCACGCGTTCGCGCGCATAGGCCGCGGCCTGCTGGTACGCGCGCTCGGACACCGCAATGCCCTGCATGCCCACCGAGAAGCGCGCGGCATTCATCATGATGAACATGTACTCGAGGCCGCGATTCTCCTCGCCGACCAGCGTGCCGATCGCGCCGCCATGATCGCCGAACTGCAACACCGCAGTCGGGCTCGCCTTGATGCCGAGCTTGTGCTCGATCGACACGCAATGCACGTCGTTGCGCGCGCCGAGGCTGCCGTCAGCGTTGACGAGGAACTTCGGGACGATAAACAGCGAGATGCCCTTGACGCCCTCGGGCGCGTCGGGCGTGCGGGCGAGCACCAGATGCACGATGTTCTTCGCCATGTCGTGCTCGCCGTACGTGATGAAGATCTTGGTGCCGAACAGCTTGAACGTGCCGTCGCCCTGCGGCTCCGCGCGCGTGCGTACCGCGGCGAGGTCGGAGCCGGCCTGCGGCTCCGTGAGGTTCATCGTGCCGGTCCACTCGCCCGAGATCAGCTTCGGCAGGAACGTCGATCGCTGCGCCTCGGTGCCGGCGGTCAGCAGGGCCTCGATCGCGCCATCGGTCAGCAGCGGGCACAGCGCGAACGACAGGTTCGCGGTGTTGAGCATTTCGTTGCACGGCGTCGCCACGAGCTTCGGCAAACCCTGTCCGCCGAATTCGGCCGGATGCAGCACGCCCTGCCAGCCGCCCTCGCCGAACTGGCGGAACGCATCGCGAAAGCCGGGCGTGGTCCGGACCTCGCCGTCCTTCCAGCTGCTCGGATCGGTGTCGCCGATGCGGTTCAGCGGCGCCACCACCTGTTCGTTGAAGCGCGCGGCTTCCTCGAGCACGGCCTGCACGGTATCGGGCGTGGCCTCCTCGAAGCCCGGCAGCTGGCTCACGGCCTCGAGCCCCGCCAGCTCGTTCATCACGAACAGCATGTCCTTGAGCGGTGCGCGGTAGGTCATCGATGTCTCCTCGTCCTCGGTATGAACGTATAAAAAAGCCGCTCGCGGGACGCGCCCGGAACGGCTATTTTTTTCTTCTTGTGCCGGTGGATCAGCCCAGCGCGGACACCAGCTCCGGCACCACGGTGTTCAGGTCGCCCACGAGGCCGTAGTCGGCCACCGAGAAGATCGGGGCTTCGGCGTCCTTGTTGATCGCGACGATCACCTTGGAGTCCTTCATGCCGGCCAGATGCTGGATCGCACCCGAGATACCCACCGCGATATACAGCTGCGGCGCGACGATCTTGCCGGTCTGGCCGACCTGATAGTCGTTCGGCACGAAGCCCGCGTCCACGGCCGCGCGCGAGGCGCCCAGCGCCGCGTTCAGCTTGTCCGCCAGCGGCGTCAGCACCTTGGTGTAGTTCTCGCCCGACCCCACGCCACGGCCACCGGACACGATGATCTTGGCGGCGGTCAGTTCAGGACGATCGCTCTTGGTGACTTCGCGCGACACGAATTGGGAGATGCCCGCGTCGGCCACGGCCTGCAGCGTATCCACGCTGGCCGAGCCGCCTTCCGTCGCGGCCGGGTCGAACGCCGTGCCGCGCACGGTGATCACCTTGATCTTGTCGGCCGACTTCACGGTGGCAATCGCGTTGCCAGCGTAGATCGGACGCTCGAACGTGTCGGGCGAATCCACCCTCGTGATATCCGACAGCTGCGCGACGTCGAGCTTGGCGGCCACGCGCGGCAGGATGTTCTTGCCGTACGCGGTTGCCGGCGCCAGGATGTGCGAATAGTCGCTGGCGATCGCGAGCACCTGCTCGGCCACGTTCTCGGCCAGGCCGTCGGCGAAGTACGGCGCGTCGGCCAGCAGGACCTTGCTCACGCCCGCGATCTTCGCGGCGGCGTCGGCGGCGGCCTTGGCATTGGCGCCGGCGACGATCACGTGAACGTCGCCGCCGCACTGGGCGGCAGCCGTCACGACGTTGAGCGTGGCGGCCTTGATCGATTGATTGTCGTGTTCAGCAATGACGAGTGCAGTCATGTTTTCTCTCTCCGCGCTCAGATAACCTTGGCTTCGTTCTTCAGCTTTTGCACCAGCGTCGCGACGTCCGGCACCATCACGCCCGCGCTGCGCTTGGGCGGCTCCACGACCTTCACGGTCGAGAGGCGCGGCTTGACGTCCACGCCGAGGTCTTCCGGCTTGACGGTTTCGAGCGGCTTCTTCTTCGCCTTCATGATGTTGGGCAGCGTCACGTAGCGCGGCTCGTTCAGGCGCAGGTCGGTGGTCACCACGGCCGGCAGCTTCACCGAAATGGTTTCGAGACCGCCATCCACTTCACGCGTCACGGAAGCCTTGCCGTCCGCGACCACGACCTTCGAGGCGAACGTCGCCTGCGGCAGGCCGGCCAGCGCGGCCGCCATCTGGCCAGTCTGGTTGGAGTCGTCGTCGATGGCCTGCTTGCCCAGGATCACGAGCTGCGGCTGTTCCTTGTCGATCAGCGCCTTGAGCAGCTTGGCCACGGCCAGCGGCTGCAGGTCTTCGGCGGATTCGACCAGAATGCCGCGGTCGGCGCCGATGGCCATCGCGGTACGCAGCGTTTCCTGGCACTGCGTCACGCCGCACGACACGGCGATCACTTCGGTCACCACGCCGGCTTCCTTCAGACGGACCGCCTCTTCCACAGCGATCTCGTCGAACGGGTTCATGCTCATCTTCACGTTGGCCAGGTCAACGCCCGAGCCATCCGACTTCACGCGGACCTTCACGTTGTAGTCCACCACCCGCTTGACTGCGACGAGTACTTTCATGCGCTCACTCCACTGATTGCTGGATAGTCAAAGATTTGAAATCGCCCGCCATTATACCCACCGGCTTCAGGCCGATCCGGTTTTCCGAACGATCGTACTATTTTTCCGGCTAAGATTGCCGGGCATCGCCCGGCAGATCCAGATTCGCCGACCATTGTGCCGCAGGTTCCGGCCCGTGGACAGCGTTTCGACGAAAACCTCGGTTGCCTTCAGGGAAAACCCGAGGGCCCGAGGCATGCCGCTCGCCGGTGACGGATCACCAGGCCGCGATGACCGATTCCTTGAACGTCGTCGTGATGTACTGCTTCACTTCCGGCGAGTGGTAGGCCTTGACCAGCCTGGCGACCCACGGCTTGTCCTTGTCCGCGGTGCGCACGGCCAGCAGGTTCGCGTACGGGCCCTTCGGACCTTCCGTGGCGATCGCGTCGCGCGTCGGCGAGAGGCCGGCCGATTCGGCGTAGTTGCCGTTGATCGCGGCGGCGTCGAGGTCATCCAGCGAACGCGGCAGCTGCGCGGCGTCCAGTTCGACGATCTTGATCTTGCGCGGGTTCTCGACGATATCGAGCGGCGTGGCCTTCAGGCCCGCGTCCGGACGCAGCTTGATCAGGCCCTTGGCCTGGAGCAGCAGCAGGCCGCGGCCGCCGTTGGTCGGGTCGTTGGGCACGCCGACGCGCGCGCCGTTCTTGAGCTGGTCGAGCGACTTGATCTTCTTGGAGTACACGCCCATCGGGAACGTCACCGTGAAGCCCACGTTGCTGAACTTGTAGCCGCGGTCCTTGATCTGCGCCTCGAGGTACGGCAGATGCTGGTAGCTGTTGGCATCGAGGTCGCCGGCCTGCAGCGCGGCGTTCGGCTGGATGTAGTCGCTGAACTCGACCACCTGGATATTGAGGCCGTCCTTGGCGGCGACCTTCTTCACCTGCTCCATGATCTGCGCGTGCGGACCGCCTGTCACGCCGACCTTGATCGGCTTTTCCTGCGCGTTCGCGCCCGTGGACAGCACCAGCGATGCCGCGCCCAGCGCGACGACGGTCTTCAGCATGTTGCGACGTTGCATGTCGATTTCTCTCTAGCTTGATGATGTGATGCGTTGATCAGCGATGACTGATGCGGCGAACCAGCCAGTCACCGAAACTCTGCACGGCCTGCACGAAAACGATCAGGATGATCACCACCGCGACCATCACCTCGGTGATATAGCGCTGGTAACCGTAGCGGATGCCGAGGTCGCCCAGACCGCCACCGCCGATCGCGCCGGCCATCGCCGAATAGCCGACGAGGCTCACGAACGTGATGGTCAGTCCCGCGACGATGCCGGGCATCGCCTCGGGCAGCAGCACCTTCCAGACGATCTGGCGCGTGGTCGCGCCCATGGCCTGCGCGGCCTCGACGAGGCCCTTGTCCACTTCGCGCAGCGCCGCTTCCACGAGGCGCGCGATAAACGGCACCGCAGCGATGGTCAGCGGCACGACCGCGGCCGTGGTCCCGATGGAGGAGCCCACGATAAAGCGCGTGAACGGAATGACGACCACCAGCAGGATGATGAACGGAATGGAGCGCACCGCGTTGACCACCACGCCGATGGTGCGGTTGAACAGCGGGTGCGACAGCACGCCGCCGCGGTTGGTCAGGTGCAGCAGCACGCCGAGCGGAACGCCGAACAACGCGCCGACCACGCCCGAGATGCCCACCATCAGCAGGGTCTCGCCGAACGATCCCAGAAACAGGTCCAGCAATTCTTCAGACCACATGATCGATCTCCTCCACCACCACGCCCTGCGTGCGCAGGTATTCCATGGCCGCCCGCACATCCTCGGGTTCGCCGGTCGCCATGATCGCGAGCGAGCCGAAGGCCTGGCCCTGGATCTCGTCGATATGGCCGTGCAGGATATTGAAGTCGAGCCCATGCTGGCGAATCGCCTGCGCGAGCACGGGCTGATCGACGTTCTCGCCCGTGAAGGCCAGGCGATAGACGTGGTCGCGCCCATTGCCGAGCCGCGACTCCACGCGCTTGAGCACGCTCTGGGGCAGCTCCTGCGCGATCACGTCGCCGATCATCGCGCGCGTGACCTCGTGCTGCGGCCGCAGGAACACGTCGATCACGCGGCCCGTCTCGACCACGCTGCCGGCCTCGAGCACGGCCACGCGATCGCAGACCTGCTTGATGACCTCCATCTGGTGCGTGATCATCACAATGGTCAGACCCAGCTCGCGATTGATCTTGCGCAGCAGTTCGAGAATCGAGCGCGTGGTTTCGGGGTCGAGCGCGGACGTGGCCTCGTCGGAGAGCAGCACCTTGGGCTTGCTGGCCAGCGCGCGCGCGATACCCACGCGCTGCTTCTGCCCGCCGCTGATCTGCGCGGGATACCGGTCGCGCAGCGCGGACAGGCCGACGAGCTCGAGCAGCGGCAGCACCGTCTCGGCGATCTCGCGCTTCGACTTGCCCGCCAGCTCCAGCGGCAGCGCCACGTTGTCGTAGACGGTGCGCGACGACAGCAGGTTGAAGTGCTGGAAGATCATGCCGATCTCGCGCCGGGCTTCGCGCAATGCGGCCGTGTCCAGCGCGGTCAGGTCCTGGCCGCCGACGATCACGCGGCCCGCGGTCGGGCGGTTCAGCAGATTGATGGCACGCACGAGCGTGCTCTTGCCCGCGCCGCTGCGGCCGATGATGCCGAAGATCTCGCCCGCGGCAATGCCGAGGCTGACATCCCGTAGCGCATGGACTTCACCGGACCCGCCGGGGAAGCGCTGCGAGAGTCCTTGCAGTTCGATCATGAGAAATGAAAACGGCAACAGGCGAGACGGGCTCGAGCGCTGTTGCCGCACTTGGATTTGGCGAAGCCCGCATTTTATGCGAACGCCTTCATACCTCAAACGAGATTTTTTCGATGCCCTTATGCATAGATGGCATATAAAACACCATAAAGTGCTTTATATGCATCTTTAGGTTTCCAGCAGGACCTTCAGGTGGGCCAGCACGCTGCGGCCCAGCGCGCTGAGGTTGTAGCCGCCCTCCAGACAGCTGACGATCCGGCCGCGCGCATGGGTCCGCGCCACGGCGATCAGCTGCGCGGTGATCCATGCATAGTCCTGCTCCACGAGCCCCATCTGGCCGAGGTCGTCCTCGCGGTGCGCATCGAAGCCGGCGGAGATAAACAGCATCTCGGGCTTGAATTCGTCGAGCCGCGGCAGCCAGATCGTTTCCACCACCTCGCGCACGGCCATGCCGTTGCTATACGCGGGCAGCGGAATGTTCGACATGTTGGGCGCGACGTTGTCCGTGCCGCTGTACGGATAGAACGGATGCTGGAAGAAGCTGCACATCAGCACCTGCGGATCGTTGCGGAACGCGGCCTCGGTGCCGTTGCCGTGGTGGACGTCGAAGTCGATGACCGCGACGCGCTTCAGCCCATGGGCCGCCAGCGCATGGCGCGCGGCGATGGCCACGTTGTTGTAGAAGCAGAACCCCATCGCGCGGCCGGGCTCGGCGTGATGGCCCGGCGGGCGGACGCAGCAGAACGCGTTCTCGAGCTCGCCCGCGATCACCGCGTCGGTGGCCGCCACGGCCGCGCCGGCCGCATGGGTGGCGGCGGTCAGCGTATGGCGGTTCATCGCGGTATCGGGATCGATCTGGAAATACCCCTCGGCGGGGCTGATCGACGCCAGCCCGCTCACGTAGTCGGGCCGATGCACGCGCTCGATCTGCTCGCTGGTGGCCGCCGGCGCCTCGCGGTGGTCGAGCAGGCCGTCCACCGCGTGCGAGATCAGGTGGTCCTCGATCGCCTGCAGCCGCTCCGGGCATTCGGGATGGAAATGCCCCATCTCGTGCAACAGGAACGCCGGGTGAGTGTAATAGCCCGTTGGCATCGTGTTTGTGGGTTCAAGTTTGTCTCCGAACGTTACGTTAGCACAGGACGTCGGATGGGTCCGTTATACTCGTCCGCGACTGGCAAAGGACAACATGAACGAGAAACAGCGAACCCCGCGACGCCCGTCTCATCGACGTACCTCTCATCGACGGACGTTATTGGGCGCCGCGCTCGGTGCGGCCGCAATGGGCCTCTCCGGCCTCTCTCCTACCCTGCTGGCCGCCGGCAAGCGCCGCGTCAGCGTACGGGAAGAGGAGATCGATCCGGGCCGTTATCAGAATCATCCGCAGGCTCGGGCGTTTATCGACGATATGGTCGCGCGCAACGGCTTCGCGCGCGCGGACATCGAGGGCTGGTTTGCCCAGACCGCGTACTCCGCCACCGTGGCGCGGCTGATCATGCCGCCGACCACGCCCGGCAAGAAGAGCTGGCGCGCGTACCGTTCCCGCTTTATCGAACCCATCCGCATCAATGCCGGCGTCCGGTTCTGGCAGCAGAACCGCGAGACGCTGCGCCGCGCGGAAGCCGAGTTCGGCGTGCCCGCCTCCGTCATCGTCGGCATTATCGGCGTCGAGACGATCTACGGCCGCGACATGGGCTCGTTCCGCGTGATGGACTCGCTCTCGACGCTCGCGTTCGACTATCCCGACACGCCGAATCGCGACGCGCGCACGAAGCTGTTCCGCGACCAGCTGGCCGACTACTTGCTGTGGTGCCGCGACACGCGCACCGATGTGTTCTCGGTGACGGGCTCGTACGCGGGGGCCATCGGCATTCCGCAGTTCATGCCGACCAGCCTGCGCGAATACGCGATCGACTACGACAACGACGGGCATATCGACCTGCGCAACAGCCCGGTCGATGCGATCGGCAGCGTCGGGCGCTTCCTGCAGCTGCATGGATGGGAACAGGGCCGGCCCGTGGTCTGGCGCATCGCCGGCGACGACGGCAGCCGCGGCGTGGCGATTGCCGCCGCCGACGGCGAGCCGTGGCCCACGCGCACGCTGAATCAGCTCACGCGCGCGGGACTGCGGGTGGACGAGCCGATCGATACGGCGCGCGAAGGCGAGACCGGCGTGCTCGTGGTGGACCTGCCCACGCCGGACCAGCCCACCGAGTACATGATCGGCCTGCGCAATTTCTATGTGCTGACGCGGTACAACCGCAGCTTCTTCTATGCGCTGGCCGTCTACCAGCTGGGCGAAGCCGTCAAGGCCGCGATGGCCTGATCGGGCCGCCGATCAGGCCGGGAACACGCCCGTGGAAAGGTAACGGTCGCCGCGGTCGCACACGACGAACACGATCGTCGCGTTTTCCACTTCCTCGGCGACCCGCAGCGCCACGCATAGCGCGCCCGCGGCCGAGATGCCGCAGAAGATGCCTTCCTCGCGCGCCATGCGGCGGGCCATGTGCTCGGCATCGGCCTGGCTCACGGGTTCCGTGCGATCGACGAAAGTCGCGTCGTAGATCTTGGGCAGGTACGCTTCCGGCCACTTGCGAATGCCCGGAATGCGCGAGCCTTCGGCCGGCTGCGCGCCGACGATCTGGATCGCCGGATTCTTTTCCTTCAGGTAACGCGACACACCGGTGATGGTGCCGGTGGTGCCCATCGCCGACACGAAATGCGTGATGCGGCCTTCGGTATCGTTCCAGATCTCGGGGCCGGTCGTCTCGTAATGCGCGAGCGGATTGTCGGGGTTCGCGAACTGGTCGAGGATCACGCCCTTGCCATCGCGCTCCATCGAGTCGGCGAGGTCGCGCGCGTATTCCATACCGCCCTTGACGGGGGTGAGGATGATTTCCGCGCCGTATGCGGCCATGCTCTGGCGGCGCTCGAGGCTCAGGTCCTCGGGCATGATCAGCACCATGCGGTAGCCGCGGATCGCTGCCGCCATGGCGAGCGCGATGCCCGTATTGCCCGACGTCGCCTCGATCAGCGTGTCGCCGGGCTTGATGCGGCCGCGCTCCTCGGCGCGGCGAATCATCGAGACCGCGGGACGATCCTTGACCGAGCCTGCGGGATTGTTCCCCTCCAGCTTGCCAAGGATCACATTGCCGCGCGCTTCGAGCGCGGCACCAGGAATGCGTTGCAGCCGGACCAGCGGCGTGTTGCCGATGGTGTCCTCAATCGTCTTGTAGGCCATGTGATGCGCTATTTGGGGGTTCGGCGGCCATTGTAATGCACCACAAACACCCCCGCAGCCAGCACGGATATGTGGCCCACAGCGCGACCTACAGCACGACCTACAGCGCGGCGTCCTTCGCCGACTTGCCTTCGCCCAGCACGTGATACAGCAGGATGGCCCCGAACGTGGCCGTGCCGATGCCGCCGAGCGTCAGCCCGCCGAGCCGCAGCGTGAGGTCGCCGGCCGCCACGGTGAGCGTGGCGCCCACGGTGATCAGGTTGCGCGAGCTCGAGAAGTCCACGTTGTTCTGCACCCAGATGCGGCCCGCGGTGGCCGAGATCAGGCCGAACACGACGATCGTGAGCCCGCCGATGACCGCACCCGGAATCGTCAGGATCAGCGCGCCGAACTTCGGCGAGAAGCCGAGCAGGATCGCGACGATCGCGGCGACGATAAAGATCAGCGTCGAGTAGATGCGCGTCACCGCCATCACGCCCATGTTCTCGGCGTAGGTGGTCACGCCGGTACCGCCGCCGCTTGCGGACAGCATCGTCGCCACGCCGTCGCCGATGAACGCGCGGCCGATGTACGGGTCCAGATTGCGGCCCGTCATCACGCCGATGGCCTTGATATGGCCGAGGTTCTCGGCCACGAGCACGACCGCGACGGGCGCGATCAGCAGCATCGCGCCCGCATCGAACACGGGCGCCGTAAACGCCGGCATGCCGAACCACGCGGCCGATGCCACGCCCGAGAAGTCGATCGGCTTGCCCATGCCCATCAGGTTCGTCGCCACGAAGTAAGCGAGGTAGCCGGCCAGGCCGCCGAGCAGCACAGGCAGCCGGCCCGCCATGCCGGGCGCGCGCACCGCGACCAGGCCCACGGCCAGCACGGTCAGCAGGCCGATCCATGTGTCGAGCGGCGCGGCGCTGACGGCCTTGACCGCCACCGGCGCCAGATTCAGGCCGATGGCCGCGACGATCGCGCCCGTCACCACCGGCGGCATCAGGCGCTCGACCCAGCCATAGCCCACGGCCTGCACGATCAGGCCGATGACCGTATATAACGCCCCGGCCGCGATGATGCCGCCGAGCGCGAGCGGGATATTCGCGTTGGGACCGCTGCCGCCGTAGCCCGTGGCCGCGATGACCACCGCGATGAATGCGAAGCTCGAGCCCAGGTAGCTGGGCACGCGGCCGCGCACGCAGAGGAAGAAGATCAGGGTGCCGATGCCCGAGAACAGGATGGCGATATTGGGCGCGAAGCCCATCAGGATCGGCGCGATCGCCGTGGAACCGAACATCGCCACCACGTGCTGGATACCGGCCAGGATGGTCTGCCCCGCGGGCAGGCGCTCATCGGGCGCGATCACGCCTTCTGTCTTGAGCCGCCATGTCGGCAGGAACCCGCCGTCGTCTGCACGCTCGCCATTGCTCATGTTTTTCTCCCTGTCTTCGCTGGCTATGGTTATGGCGCTGTCGGGCGCGGAGGATCGCCCCGGCCGTCAGCGCCCGCATGATACCGCGCGTCCGGACATCGGCACATCAGCGCTTGCCGGCGGCCGAGGTCCCGCCCCTCCCTTCGCTCCTCCCGTCGCTCCTCCCTTCGCTCCTTGCCGCACCCTTCCCCGGTGGCGCCGCGCCGGTCTTGCCGAAGGTCAGCCCCGCAGCCTGCAGGTTCGCCGCGGACTTCGGCCCCACACCGGCCACGCGGTCCACGAGGTCGTCGGCATCGCGAAAGGCCCCGCCCTGCGCGCGCGCCTCGACGATGCGCCGCGCCATGGCCGGGCCAATGCCGCGCACATCGGTCAGCGCGGCCTCGGTGGCCGTATTCACGTCCACGCCCGCGAATGCCGGCACGGCGGGCCCAGCGCACGACAGCACCATGGCCGCCGCCAGCCGGCACAACTGCCGCGTTGCCAGCTGTTTTGCCAGCTGTTTTGCCAGCGTCAGCCTCTTGCTCATATCGAACATCGGAACGTTCTCCTTGCATTGGATTGAACGAGGGCGCACGACAGCATAGGTCCATGCCGCGCGATCGGACGCGTCCGACACAAACTGCCACGCAGGCGATGTGGATAGGTGTCTGCCCGAGACTGGTGCGCGCTGCACTGCGCGCGCGTCGCATGCGTGCAGAACATGGTGCAAAACGCGGGCGACCGCGTGGCACGCTTGTTGCGACCCCTGCCATTCAAGTGACTTGAATGCCTTGAATGTCCCTGTACTTCAGCGCAAGTCGCTTGAGTCCATTCTCGATCAAGGGGAGCAGCGTGCGAAAGATTCAATACGGAGTTGCGGCGGCGATGCTGGGTACGTCGGTGGCACTGGCCATCGCGTCGATGCCGGTGTCGGCCAAGGAAGTCGTCAAGATCGCGTTCGTCGGGCCGCTCACGGGCGGCGTGTCGTCGATCGGCCTGGGAGGCCGCAACTCGGCGGACCTCGCGGTGAAGCTGCGCAATGCCGATCCACAGACCAAATACACCTACGAACTCGTGACGCAGGACGACGAGTGCAAGCCCAACGTCGGCGTGCAGGTGGCCACCAAGATCAGCGCGGACCGCGGCATCGTGGCCGGCGTCACGCATTTCTGCTCCGCGGTGGCGATGGGCACGGTGGGCGTCTACAACCGCTTCGGCCTGCCTGTGGTGGTCTGGGGCGCGGTGCTGCCGGACATCACGTACGGCAACAACTTCAAGGAGATCCATCGTGTCAACGGCACGATGATCAACCAGAGCGAAGTGGCCGCCAAGTTCATGACGGGCCTCGGCTACAAGAAGTGGGCGATCATTCATGACACCACCGATTACGGCAAGGGCCACAACAAGTACTTCAGCGAATTCCTGAAGCGCGACGGCGGCACCGTCGTCGGCACGTTCGGCGTGACCGCCGACCAGCAGGACTTCACGAGCGAGCTGACCAAGATCCGCGAACTCAAGCCCGACGTCGTCTACTTCGGCGGCCTGACGCCGCTCGGCGTGCGCATCCGCACGCAGATGGAGAAGCTCGGCATCAAGGCGCAGTTCGAAGGCACCTCCGGCATCAAGTCCGATGCGTATATCGAAGGCACGGGCAAGCAGCTGTCCGAAGGCTCGCTCGCATTCATCGAAGGCGCTCCGTGGGAGAAGCTGCCCGGCGGCCTGTTCTTCACGGGCAAGTACCAGCAGCAGAAGTACGGCGAGCCGCCCGAGGCCTATGGCGTGTTCGCGTTCGCCGCGACGAACCTGATCATCGATGCCATCGAGAAGGTCGGCCCGGACCGCAAGAAGGTGCGTGACGTGCTCAACGGCACGCGCGACGCGGACACGGTCATCGGCAAGGTCACGTTCGACGACCATCGCCAGAACGTGGTGCCGCTGGTCACCAAGTATGTCGTCGAGGACGGCAAGTGGGTGATCTGGGAAGACAGCAGCTACGGCAAGGGCAAGAAGAAGCTCGCCGGCCTGTAAATCGATCCACCGGGCGGCCTTGCGCCGCCCCACCCTACCGGAATTCCGATGAGCCTGATTGCCCAATACGTGTTCAACGGCCTGATGCTCGGCATGATCTACGCGATGGTCGCCGTTGGCTTCACGCTGTTCTTCGGCGTGCTCGACGTCATCAAGTTTTCGCACGGCGACACGCTGATGGTCGGCGCGTTCGCGGGCCTGGCCGCATCGGCCGGCATGGTGATGCTGCATATCGATGCGCCATGGCTGCAGCTGCTGGCCGTGGTCGTCTGCGCGGTCTGCGTGACCGGTCTGCTCGGCGCCGTGATCGCGCGCTTCCTGATCCTGCCGCTGCGCAAGGCGCCGCCGCTCAATACGTTGCTGGCCACGCTGATGCTGGGCACGGTGCTGCGCGAATGCGTGCGGCTGTTCTATCCCGACGGCTCGAACCCCAAGCCGTTTCCGCCGCTGCTGCCCACCGCGTCGATCGACCTCGGCGGCTTTGCACTGCGCGCGGACAACGTGATCCTGCTGGGCACGGGCATCGCCATCATCGCGGGCGTGCATCTGCTCATCACGCGCACGCGCTTCGGCATGGCCATTCGCGCGGTGGCGCAGGATGGCGAGACCGCGACGCTCATGGGCATCAACTTCGAGGCCGTGGTGCTGCTGACCTTCGCGCTGGGCTCGTCGATGGCCGCGCTGGCCGGCGTCATGAACGGGCTCTATTACAACGAGATCAACTTCAACGTCGGGCTGCTGCTCGGCGTCATCGGCTTCGCCGCGGCCATCCTCGGCGGCCTCGGCAATATCTACGGCGCCATCATCGGCGGCTTCCTGTTCGCGGCGCTGCAGGTCTTCGGCAGCGCGCTGCTGCCCGCGCTCGTCCCCGACATCCCGAGCGCGTACAAGGACGTGTTCGCGTTTGCCGCGGTCATTCTGCTGATGGCGTGGAAGCCCACCGGGCTGATCGCCGAAAAATCCAGTGAACGGGTCTGACATCATGCGGACATCCCTGCGTTCCCCCAAGACCGTGCTCGCGCTGGCAAGCGTCGTGCTCACGGTGTACCTGTGGTCGTTCCTGCATGCCGAATCGCAGCTCGCGGTCGGCGTGCTGCTGGCAGTGGCCGTGGTGGCCACGCTGGCCGGCCGCCGCGTCGGCGCCATCGCCGCCATCGAGCAGGCCGGCGCCCGGCATCCGGGCCTGGCCGCGCTGTGGGCGCTCGGCGGCGCGCTTGCGCTGATCGCCGCGTTCTTCGATACGCACTTCGCGCTGCTGATGGTCTGCACGGTGCTGCTCTACACCACCGCGTGCCTGGGCCTCACGCTGCAGTTCGGCTTCTCCGGCGTGGCCAACTTCGCCGGCGCCGCGTTCTTCGGTATCGGCAGCTACGCCACCGCCGTGCTCGCCACGCATACGGGCCTGCCGCAGCTGCTGATCATCGTGATCTCGGGCCTGCTCGCGGCGCTCGTGGGCTCGCTGCTGATCACGCCCGTGCTGCGCACGCGCGGCCATTACGCGGCACTGGTCACCATCGCGTTCGGCATCCTGTTCCGCACGTTCATCGAGGTCAACGACGTGCTCGGCGGTCCGCAGGGCATGCAGGTGCCTGGCATGACGACGTTCGGCTATGCGTGGAACGACGGCTTCACGCTGTTCGGCGTGGAAGCCTCGTTCTACGTGAGCTACGCGCTGCTGAGCCTCGGCATCTGCGCGGGCGTGTTCGCGCTCGTGAAGTCGCTCGAGCGGTCGTGGGTCGGCCTGGCCATGGATGTCGTGCGCACGGACGAGACCGCGGCCGCGACGTTCGGCCTGCATATCGCGCGCTGGAAGGTCGTGGCCTTCATGCTCGGCAACTTCTTCGCCGGCGTGGCGGGCAGCGTGTACGGCATGGTCACGGGCTTCGTCGCGCCGAACAACTTCACGTTCGCGGATTCGCTGCTGATGCTGTCGATCGTGATTCTCGGCGGGCTCGGCAATGCGGTGGGCCTCATCCCCGCCGCAATCATCGTGCTCGTCCTGCCCGAAAAGCTGCAGTTCATCCAGGAGTACCGCTTCCTGTTCTACGCGGCGCTCGTGATCGTCATCCTGCTGTTCCGCCCCGACGGGCTGCTGCCGCGGCGCACGCGGCTGTTCTTCGGCGCGCGCGCGCCGCGAGGAGAATCGCAATGACCCAGACCCTGGCGGAAGTCCGCGACCTCACCATGCGCTTCGGCGGCCTGACCGCGCTCGATGGCCTGAACATGTCCATCCGCACGGGCGAGGTGCTCGGCCTGCTCGGCCCCAACGGCTCCGGCAAGACCACGTTCTTCAATGTCCTGACCGGGCTCTACAAGGCCACCAGCGGCACCATTGCCTATGACGGCAGCAATATCATCGGCAGGACGCCGCAGGAGGTCTACCGCGCCGGGGTTGCGCGCACGTTCCAGCGTTCGCGCCTGTCGCTGCCGCTGACCGTGTTCGACAATATCGTCATCGGCGACTACCAGCGCATGGATCACGGGCTCGTGTTCAATCTGCTGCGCCGCAAGGCGTTCCGCGCGCAGTACGACATGTACGTGGAGAAGGTGCTCGGGCTGTTGCGCATCTTCAGCCCGCCGCTGGCCGAGCGGCTGTTCGAACCGGTGGAAACGTTCAGCATGATCGACCGCCGCCGCATCGAGGTCTGCCGCGCGCTGATCAGCCAGCCGCGCCTGCTGCTGCTCGACGAGCCGTCCGCCGGCATGACGCACGACGAGACGCATGCGCTCATGCGCGACATCCTCGATGTGCGCGCGAAGCTCGGCAACCTGACCGTCGTGCTGATCGAACACGAGATGAACGTGATCGAACGCATCACCGACCGCTGCGTGGTGCTCAACTACGGCCGCAAGATTGCCGAAGGGACCTACGCGGAAATCACGGCGGACCCGGCCGTGCAGACCGCCTACCTCGGGGAGGATGCCGCATGAACACGCTCAGCGTCCGTGGACTGACCACGGGATATGACAAGGTCAACGTGCTGCACGATGTGTCGATCGACGTGCCCGATGGGAAGATCACCTGCATCCTCGGCGCCAACGGCGCGGGCAAGAGCACGCTCATTCGCGCGATTCTCGGCCTGACGCCGCCGCGCGCGGGCCAGGTCATGTGGGACGGGCAGGATCTGGCCGGCCGCCGCACGCACGACATCATCGCGCGCGGCATCTCCTGCATTCCCGAAGGCCGCAAGGTGTTCCCGCGCATGACCGTGGCCGAGAATCTCGCGCTCGGGGCATTCCTGGAGAAGGATGCTCCGCGCGTGCGGGAACGGCTCGAGCAGGTGTACGAGATCTTTCCGCGGCTGCGCGAGCGCGCGAAGCAGCTCGCGGGTACCATGTCCGGCGGGGAGCAGGCGATGGTGTCGATCGGCCGCGGCCTGATGGCGCAGCCGCGGCTGCTGGTGATCGACGAGCCTTCGCTCGGCCTCTCGCCGCTGTACGTGAAGGAAAACTTCAAGGTGATCGAGCGCATCAACCAGCTCGGCATCACGGTGCTGCTCGTGGAGCAGAATGCGCGCCAGACGCTTGCGATCTCGCACTACGGTTACGTGCTGTCGCAGGGCCGCGTGGTCGCGCACGATACCTGCGACGCGCTCTCGCGCAACGATGAAGTGCGCGCCGCTTATTTTGGCTGAACCGGATTTGGCTGAACCGGCTTTGACGGAACGTAGACGAGGAACGCCATGGATGATCTGCTGACCCTGCCCGCCCGCATGCTTGCCATCCGCCTCGCGCGGCGCGAACTGCGCGCCGAGGACGTGGTGCGCGCGCACCTGGACCGCATCGCGGCGCGCGAACCCGATGTGCGTGCCTGGACCGCGATCGATGCCGACGGCGCGCTCGCGGCCGCGCGCCGGCTCGATGCGGGTCCCGTGACGGGCGCGCTGCACGGGCTGCCCGTCGGCGTGAAGGACCTGATGGACACGGCCGATCTGCCGACCGCCTATGGCTCGCCGATCTACGCCGGCCATCGGCCGCAATACGACGCGGCCATCGTGGCCGCCACGCGCGAGGCGGGCGCGGTGATCCTCGGCAAGACCGTGACCACCGAGTTCGCAACCTATCAGCCCGGGCCCACGCGCAATCCGCGTGCCCCCGCCGATGCCCCGCATACGCCCGGCGGCTCGTCGAGCGGATCCGCCGCGGCCGTTGCCGCCGGCATGGTGCCGCTGGCCTTCGGCACCCAGACCGCCGGGTCGATCATCCGCCCGGCCGCGTTCTGCGGCGTGGTCGGGTACAAACCCACGCACGGCACGCTGCCGCTCGCGGGCATCAAGCCGCTGGCGCCGAGCCTCGATACCGTCGGCGTGCTCGCGCGCGGCGTGGACGATGCCGCGTTCTTTATCGGCACGCTCGCGCGGCTGCCGCTGACGCCTCAGGCACCGCGGTCGCTCCGTGTGGGGCTGTTCCGCACGCCACACTGGGATCGCGTCGACGCCAGCGGCCGCGGCGCGTTCGAGACCGCCGCGCGCGCGTTCGAACGCACGGGCGCGACGGTCGCCGATCTGACGATTCCGGCCTTTACCGCCGACCTGACACAGGCGCAGATCGACATCATGGCGATCGAGGCGGCCGCCGCCTTTGCGCCCGAGGCGCGCGCGCACGCGGACGGCTTCAGCACGGGATTTGCGTCGCTGCTCGCCAGCGGCAACGCGCTCGAGGGCACGCGCCATGCCGCCGCTCGCGCGCATGCGGCCGAGGTGCGGCGCGCGCTGGCCGAAACGTTCGCGCAGGTCGATGTGATCGTCGCCCCGAGCGCGCCCGGTGAAGCGCCTGCCGGGCTCGAGGCCACCGGCGATCCGCTGTTCAATCGCATGTGGACCTTGCTCGGCGTGCCGTGCGTGCACGTGCCGACGGGCGTCGGCGCCACGGGCATGCCGGTCGGCGTCACGGTCATCGCGCCAGCCCATGGCGATGCCGCCGCGCTATCCGCCGCGTACGCGCTGGAGCGCGCGCTCGCGCACGACCTTTGATGCCATCCCCGACACGACCACGCCTCACCGTCACCCACGGAGTCCCGGCTTGAATTCCCCCCGCATTCCCGCTTCCTCCGCCAGCACCGGCGCCTCGTCCGATCTCGCCGCCGCGCGCGCGCAGGACCACGTCGATGACGCCCGCCTGCAGCGCGCCATCGCCGACCTCGCCGCCTTCGGGGCGCGCGACGACGGCGGCGTATCGCGCCAGACGCTGACGCCCATCGACCTCGCCGCGCGCCGCCACCTGATCGATCGTGCGCGCGCGCTCGGCTGCGAAGTCGGCATCGACGCGTGCGCAAACCTGTTCTTCCGCCGGCCCGGTCTCGACGACACGCTGCCGCCGGTCCTCACCGGCAGCCATGCCGATACCCAGCCCGTGGGCGGCAAGCTCGACGGCGCATATGGCGTGATCGCGGGACTCGAGGTGATTGCCGCGCTCAACGATGCGGGCATCCGCACGCCGCGTGCGATCGAGGTCGTGGCGTGGACCAACGAGGAAGGCAGCCGCTTCGGTCCGGGCTGCATGGGGTCGAGCGCGTTCGTCGATCCGGCCCGGCTCGACGGCTTCCGTGCGTCGGCCGATGGCGACGGCGTGCGCTTTGGCGACGCGCTCGATGCCGCGCTTGCCGAGGTGCCGGACGTACCGGTGCTGCCGATGGCGCGTCCGATGGCGTCCTGCGTCGAACTGCATATCGAACAGGGCCCCGTGCTCGAGCGCGCGAACGTGCCGCTCGGCGTCGTCACCGGCATCCAGAGCGTGCGCTGGTATCGCGTGACCTGCATGGGCCAGATGGCGCATGCGGGCACCACGCCGATGGACGAGCGCGCCGACGCCATGGCCCGCGCGGTCTCGCTCGCGCATCGGCTCTATGCCCATGCCGCGGCCGAGGCCGCCACGCAGTTGCGCCTGACGCTGGGCCGCTGGCTGGTGGCACCGAATTCCGTCAACACGATTCCCGGCAGCGTCACGTTCACGGTCGATGCGCGCTGCGTCGATGAAGCCGTGCTCGATCGCTTCGAGCAGGCATTGCACGCGGCCATCGCCGAGGTCCGCACACCGCGCCAGGACATCACGGTCGAAGGGTTCTTCCGGCAGGCGCCGACGCATTTCCCGGCCGCGATGCAGACGCTCGTCGAGGCCGCCTGCACGCGCGCGCTGGCGCAAGGGGGACATGGCGCGCCGGTGCGGCTGACGTCGGGGGCGTTCCACGACGCGATGTACCTCGCGGGGCATTGCCCCACGGCGATGATCTTCGTGCCGAGCCGCAATGGCATCAGCCACAACGCGGCGGAGTTCACCGACGCGCCGTCGCTGCTGCTCGGCGCGCAGGCACTTGCCTATACCGTGACGGCGCTTGCCTATGCCGACCGTTAAGCCCTCGCCGACATCCGCGGCCAAATCCGCGGCGAAATCCACGGCCGGATCCGCACCGGCACGCAAGCCCGCCGCAAGGAAACCGCGGGCGCCGACAGCGGGGCCCGCACCGAGCCCGACCGCGACGCTCGGCCTGCGACTCAAGCACGCGCGCCTCGTGGCCGGCCTCACGCTGCTGCAGGTCGCGCGCAAGGCCGACTGTTCGGAGAGCCTGCTCTCGAAACTCGAACGCGGACTGGCCACGCCATCGCTCGCGATGCTGCACCGGCTCGCGGTCGCGCTCGATACCAATATCGCCGCGCTCACGAGCGAGGAGGCCCCGCTCGACAGCCCGATCCGCCGCGCCGGCGAGCGGCACGTGATCCGCGCGGGCGGCATCGCGCTGGAGCGGCTCGTGCTGCCGCAGCGCGGCGGCCTGCTACAGGCGAATATCCATATCGTGTCGCCCGGCGAGGCGAGCGACGGGCAGATCGTGCATGCGGGGGAAGAAGTCGGCTACGTGCTGGAGGGCACGCTCGAGCTGATGCTCGGCGACGAGACGTACGTGATTCAGGCGGGGGACGCGTTCCACTTCCCGAGCCACGTCGCGCATGGGTATCGCAACGTGGGCACGGGTATCGCGCGCGTCCTGTGGGTCAATTCACCGGCAACGTTCTGAATCAGGCCGCGCGTTCGAGCAGCCACTTGCAGTAACGCGCCACGCCTTCCTGCACCGTGAGGAACGGCGCCTCGTAGCCGGCCGCGCGCAGGCGCGACACATCGGACTGCGTAAAGCACTGGTACTTGCCGCGCAGCGCGTCGGGGAACTTGATGTATTCCACCAGCCCTTCCTGCACCATGTCGTCGAGCGACAGGGGCGGCTTGTCGTCGGCTTCGCGCAGCGTGTTGACCACGGTCTGCGCAATATCGTTGAACGGCTGCGCGCGGCCCGTGCCGAGGTTGAAGATGCCCGACTTGCCCGGATGGTCCAGGAAGAACAGGTTGACCTTCACCACGTCCTCGACGGACACGAAGTCGCGGCTGTGCATGCCGGGGCCGTAGCCGCCGTACTCGCCGAACAGCTTGACCGTGCCTTCCGCGCGAAACTGGTTGAAGTTGTGGAACGCCACGGACGCCATGCGGCCCTTGTGCGCCTCGCGCGGACCGTAGACGTTGAAGTAGCGGAAACCCACCACCTGCGACATGCCCGTCGCGCGCGCCGACGCCAGCCGCCGGCGCACCACCTGATCGAACAGGAACTTCGAGTAACCGTACACGTTGAGCGGACGCTCGAACTCGCGCTCCTCGCGGAACGTGGTCGAGGCACCGTACGTGGCCGCCGACGACGCGTACAGGAACTGCGTGGCCTGCTCGAGGCAGCTCTCCATCAGCGCCAGCGTGTAGCGGTAGTTGTTCTCCATCATGTAGCGGCCGTCGGTCTCCATCGTGTCGGAGCACGCGCCCTCGTGGAACACCGCGCGGACCTTGCCGAAATCGCCGCGCGCGAAGCGCGCGAGGAATTCCTGCTTGTCCACGTAGTCCGCAATCTCGCAGTCCACGAGGTTGTTGAACTTCTCGGCGCGCGTGAGGTTGTCCACGGCGATGATGTCGGACTCGCCGCGGTCATTGAGACCCTTGACGAGGTTGCTGCCGATCAGGCCGGCGGCACCGGTGACGATGATGGTCATGATGAATGCTTGAGTGAACCGAACAGCCTTGTTTAACCGAACAGCCCTTTAACCGAACAGCTCGGGATAGGTGACAACGGCGGTGCCGAGCTTGCCGACGACGATACCGCCCGCGCGGTTGGCATGCTGCACGGCTTCCTTGAGCGGCACGCCCGCGCCGAGCATCGTGGCCAGCGTGGCGATCACGGTATCGCCCGCACCCGATACATCATAGACCTCGCGCGCCTGCGCCGACACGTGCAGCACTTCGGCCTCCGTGTACAGCGTCATGCCTTCTTCCGAGCGCGTAAGCAGCAGCGCTTCCAGCTGCAGCGCGCGCCGCAGGTTCTGCGCGCGAATGGTCAGGTCCGCTTCGGTCTTCCACGCGCCCACCACCGCGCGCATCTCGGCGCGGTTCGGGGTAATCAGCGTGGCGCCGCGATAGCGCGAGTAGTCGTCGCCCTTAGGGTCGATCAGCACGGTACGGCCCGCGGCCCGGCCCGCCTCGACCATACGGCCGACGTGCGTCAGGCCACCCTTGCCGTAGTCGGACAGCACGAGCACCTGATAGTCGCCGACGAGCGCCTGAAAGCGATCCTGTACCGAAGCGAGCACCTCGGTCGCCGGCGCATTCTCGAAATCGACGCGCAGCAGCTGCTGCTGATGCGCGACCACGCGCAGCTTGATCGTGGTGTTGAGCGTCGGGTCGCGATGCAGGTAAGGCTGCACGTGGCTTTCCGCGAGCAGCGTCTCGAGCGTATGGCCGGGCTCGTCGTCGCCGATCACGCCCAGCATGCCCACCTGTGCACCGAGCGCCGCCGCGTTGCGCGCCACGTTGGCCGCGCCGCCCAGGCGCTCCTCGCTGCGCTTGATCTGCACCACGGGCACCGGCGCTTCCGGCGAGATGCGGTCCACGCTGCCGAACCAGTAGCGGTCCAGCATCATGTCGCCGACCACCAGGACCTGTGCCTGCTGAATCTGTTCCTGCGGGATTTGGATTCTGCTCATGCGATGTCCGCGTATCAGCGCGTCAGGGTCGGACGCCCGATCGCGTGGTATTCGATGCCGGCCTGGACCATGGCATCGGGTTCATAGAGATTGCGGCCATCGAAGATGACCGGCTCCTTGAGCTGGCTCCGGATCTGCGCGAAGTCGGGGCTGCGGAATACCTTCCACTCGGTAACGATCACGAGCGCGTCGGCACCGTCGAGCGCATCCATCTGCTGCTGGCAGAAGTGTACGCGCGCCATGCCACCGGCGATGTCGGCCAGATCCGTTTCCAGCACGCGCCGCGCCTCTTCCATCGAGACGGGATCGTGCACGCGCAGCGACGCGCCGCGCGACACCAGCTCGCGCGCGAGCACGCGCGACGGCGCTTCCCGCATGTCGTCGGTGTTCGGCTTGAACGCCAGGCCCCACACCGCGAACGTGCGGCCGCTCAGGTCCTCGCCGAAGCGCGCCACGACCTTCGCGCCGAGCACCTGCTTCTGGCTGTCGTTGACGGCCTCCACGGCCTCCAGCACGCGCATCGGCTTGCCGTACGACGACGCCGTGCGCATCAGCGCCTGCACGTCCTTGGGGAAGCACGAACCGCCATAGCCGGCGCCCGCGTACAGGAAGCTGTAGCCGATGCGGGGATCGGAACCGATGCCGAGCCGCACGAGCTCGATATCGGCGCCGACCTCGTCGGCCAGGTTGGCCAGCTCGTTCATGAACGAGATACGCGTGGCCAGCATCGAGTTGGCCGCGTACTTGGTGAACTCGGCCGAGCGCACGTCCATGTAGAACGTCCGCTCGTGATTGCGGTTGAACGGCGAGTACAGCTGGCGCATGATCGCCTGCGCATGGCGGCCCGCGGCATTCGCGTCGCAGCCCAGCACGATGCGGTCCGGCCGCATGAAGTCTTCCACCGCCGCGCCTTCCTTGAGGAACTCGGGGTTCGACACGACCGAGAACTGCAGGTCCTCGAGGCCGCGCGCGGCCAGTTCCTCGCGAATGACCGCGGCAACGCGGTCGCCGGTACCCACGGGCACGGTCGACTTGTCCACCACGACCTTGAAGCCGGTCATATGGCGGCCGATATTGCGCGCGGCGGCCAGCACGTACTGGAGGTCGGCCGAGCCGTCCTCGTCGGGCGGCGTGCCCACGGCGATGAACTGCACGTCGGCATGCTCGACGCTCGCGGCCACGTCGGTGGAGAACGTCAGGCGTCCCGCCGCGCGGTTGCGTTCGATCAGTTCCTTGAGGCCCGGCTCGTAGATCGGCACGCCGCCCGCATTGAGCAGCGCGATCTTGCGTTCGTCGACGTCGAGGCAGAACACCGAGTTGCCGAGTTCGGCCAGACAGGCGCCAGTGACCAGGCCGACATAGCCGCTACCAATAATTGTGACTTTCATAGCAGAATTTCCAGAAGCAATGGGCTAGTGTGCGTATAACGCTCAGCCGAGGGCTTCGGTACGACGCGGTGCATAAGTTTCCCAACGGTTACAGCCCGGGCACTGCCAGTAGAACAGCCGCGCGCGGAACCCGCACTCGCGGCAGGTATAGCGCGCGAGGTTGCGCGTGCGCGCCTGCAGCAGGTCGCGAATCGCGGCGGTCTCCTGCGAGGTCTCCTGCGAGGTCTCCTGCGAGGTCTCCTGCGAGGTCTCCTGCGAGGTCTCCTGCGAGGCTTCCGGCGATTGTCCCTCCGGCGCGGTCGCGCTGGCCTGCTCGGCCTGCGCCTCGAAATACTTGGTCAGCGCCAGCAGCGTCGGCTGACGGCGCAACTGCTCGCGCATCAGCGTCGCGGCCGCGACCGGACCGTTCACTTCCAGTTCGGTGCGATACGCGGTGTCGAGCAGTTCCGCGGCAAGGTTGCCCTTGAGCAGCTCGCGCAGCCACGCCAGCGCCTGACCCTGCTCGCCGAGCGTCGCATAGGCCTTGACCACGCGGTCCGCCACCAGCGGCAGGAACGAAGCGTCCTGCTGCTCGATACCGAGCCAGTGCGACAGCGCGCCACGCGCATCGCCGGCCGCCATCGCCACGTCGCCGAGCAGGATCGGCGCGCGCACGTTGGCGGGATTCTCCTGCGTCGCCTTGCGCAGCCATTCGACGGCGTCTTCGGGACGCTTGCGCTGCAGCGCATCCTGCGCGAGTTCGCAGCAGAACTGCGCAATCTGCACGCGATAGTCCTTCTGCTCGAGCGTCTGCAGTTCGCGCGCGGCCTCGATGGCCTTCTGCCACTCCTTCTCGACCTCGTACAGTTCCAGCAGCACCCGCTTGGCGGACGCCGCATACGGTCCCGACATCAGCCGGCGCAGCGACTCCTCGGCGCGATCGAGCAACCCCGCGCGCAGGAAGTCCTGACCCAGTTCATAGAGTGCGTGCTCACGTTCGGGTTCCGGCAAATCGGGACGCGTCGCCAGGTTCTGATGTACGCGGATCGCGCGTTCGGTCTCGCCACGGCGGCGGAACAGCGCGCCGAGCGCGAAATGCAGCTCGGTGGTTTCCGGATCGAGACGTGCCACCTCGATAAAGGCGTCGATCGCCTTGTCCGGCTGCTCGTTGAGCAGGAAATTGAGGCCCTTGAAATAGGAGCGCGGCAGCGCGCCCTGCTCGCTCAGCAGCTGGCGCAGGTCGAAGCGCGCGGCCATCCATCCCAGGCCGAAGACGAGCGGCAGCGCGAGCAGCCACCAGGTTTCAAACATCATCGGTCAGACTCTCGGGCCGCTCGGGCCAATAACGTTGTAAGGAGATACCTGCGCCTCCGGCGGCGGATTGCCGCCCGGGCCGGGTGTGCCGGCGGGCGCCTTCGCGCGCGCGTCGTTGAGCGCGCGGCGCAGTCTCGCCACTTCCATGCGCTGGCGCATCAGCCCCGGCGCAACCGCCGCGAGGCCCGCGACGATGCCAAGGCCGAACGCGGCCAGCAGGATCAGGATCAGCGGCGCATGCCATACCGCCCCGAAGAACAGCTGGAGCGTGGCGTCATCGGTATTGCGCAGCGCGAGCACGAACAGGAGGGCGAACAGGACGATACGGATGATCCAGGCGACTAGTCTCATGCAGTGGCAGCTAGCGGTTGGCGGTGCGGTTGGCGAACCCCGGCATTGTAGCGGAATCACTTCTGGCAAACGGTAACCAGTCGCTTCACGCCCGATAAGTGCGGGCGCAGGCGCGGCACCAATGAAAAAGCGCCCCCGGAGGAGCGCTTTCCAAAGACATCCAGCATTGCAGACGCGTGTCAGGACCGCACGAGGTTCAACTGGCTGTCCTCGTCGAGCGTACCCGACGCGGCAGCCGGGCCATGCGCCGCGGCGGACTTGTCCGAAGACAATCCCACCGCGCCAATGACCTTGCCGTTGACCATGCCACCCTGCGGCGGCATCGGGCGATCCACGCGTTCCCGTAACTCCTTGCCCGCCTTGAAGTGCGGCACCCGCTTTTCAGGCACCAGCACCCGTTCGCCGGACTTGGGATTACGGCCCACACGCGGCGGCCGCCGGTTCAGACCAAAGCTGCCGAAGCCGCGAATCTCGATGCGATGGCCATCGGCCAACGCCTCGGACATCGCGTCGAGGATCGTTTTCACCGAGATGTCCGCATCCCGCAGCAGCAACTGCGGGAAGCGGGCAGCCAGTTTTTCGACGAGCTCGGACTTGGTCATGGCGGTTCCGCGCGGGGTTCGGACCTGCGGTGATTACTGGTTGTCCTGGCCGAGCTTGGCCTTCAGCAGTGCGCCGAGGTTGGTCGTGCCAGCCGTGCCGGTGTCGGCCTGGAACTTCTGCATCGCTTCCTGCTGCTCTGCGCTGTCCTTGGCCTTGATCGACAGGTTGATGTTGCGGGCCTTGCGGTCCACGTTCACAACCAGAGCGGTGATCTGCTCGCCTTCCTTCAGCACGTTGCGGGCGTCTTCCACGCGGTCTGCGGAGATTTCCGAAGCGCGCAGGTAACCTTCCACGTCGTCAGCCAGCTGCACCACGGCGCCCTTGGCGTCCACGGTCTTGATCGTGCCTTGCACGAGCGAGCCCTTGTCGTTGGCCGAGATGAAGTTGTTGAACGGGTCGCCCGACAGTTGCTTGATGCCCAGCGAGATGCGTTCCTTGTCGACGTCGATGCCCAGTACAACGGCTTCCACTTCGTCGCCCTTCTTGTACTTGCGAACGGCTTCTTCGCCGGCTTCCTGCCACGACAGGTCGGACAGGTGCACCAGGCCGTCGATGCCGCCAGGCAGACCGATGAACACGCCGAAGTCGGTGATCGACTTGATCTGGCCCGTCAGCTTGTCGCCCTTCTTGTGGTTGCGGCTGAAATCGTCCCACGGATTCGCCTTGCACTGCTTCATGCCCAGGCTGATACGACGCTTGTCTTCGTCGATATCCAGAACCATGACTTCGACTTCGTCGCCCAGCTGGACAACCTTCGACGGGGCCACGTTCTTGTTGGTCCAGTCCATTTCCGACACGTGGACCAGGCCTTCGATACCGGCTTCGATCTCGACGAACGCGCCGTAGTCGGTCAGGTTGGTCACCTTGCCGAACAGGCGGGTGCCTTGCGGGTAACGACGCGAGATGCCCACCCACGGATCTTCGCCCAGCTGCTTCACGCCCAGCGAAACGCGGTTCTTCTCTTGGTCGAACTTGAGGATCTTGGCGGTGATTTCCTGACCAACCGACAGCACTTCGCTCGGGTGGCGGACACGGCGCCATGCCAGGTCGGTGATGTGCAGCAGGCCGTCGATACCGCCGAGGTCCACGAACGCGCCGTAGTCGGTGATGTTCTTGACGATACCGTTGACGATCGCGCCTTCCTTCAGCGTTTCCATCAGCTTCTGACGCTCTTCGCCCAGCGTGGCTTCCACCACGGCGCGACGCGACAGCACGACGTTGTTACGCTTGCGGTCGAGCTTGATGACCTTGAATTCGAGGGTCTTGCCTTCGTACGGCGTGGTGTCCTTGATCGGACGCACGTCCACGAGCGAGCCCGGCAGGAACGCGCGGATGCCATTGACCATCACGGTCAGGCCGCCCTTGACCTTGCCGGTCACGGTACCCGAGATGATTTCGCCGTCTTCCAGCGCCTTCTCGAGGTTGAGCCACGACGCCAGGCGCTTGGCCTTGTCGCGGGACAGAATGGTGTCGCCATAGCCGTTCTCGAGCGCATCGATGGCCACGGAGACATA
The DNA here is from genome assembly GCF_038440175.1 of Cupriavidus sp. OTU4054. Classification (NCBI taxonomy): domain Bacteria; kingdom Pseudomonadati; phylum Pseudomonadota; class Betaproteobacteria; order Burkholderiales; family Burkholderiaceae; genus Cupriavidus; species Cupriavidus sp. OTU4054. The sequence goes on along the minus strand of NZ_JASATF010000005.1, from coordinate 194,836 downwards.
GTCGCCGGCCTGCACTTCGAGTTCGCCCTGGTCGTTCAGGAACTCCTCCACCGGCACAAACGCCTCGGACTTGAGGCCGGCGTTCACGACCACGAAATTGTGGTCGATACGCACGACTTCGGCGGAGATCACTTCGCCAGCCTTCATGTTGGAGCGGGCGATCGATTCCTCGAACAGTGCGGCAAAGGATTCGTTGGATTGCAGGTCGGACATAAACGTAGGGTTATCAATCCGCGGTACACGGGCCGGCGCGAGGATCGCGCGCAGTCTGCCAAGTGCAGCGGGGTCAGGTGAGCCAACATCCGCAGGCAGGCCATATCAAAGACCATACGAACCTGCATGCGGACACCATGGTGCCTACAGCTTGATCATCGCAAAGCGTTGAACCACTGCAGCACCTGCGCGACCGATTGTTCCACCGTCATATCGGAGGTATCGAGCAGTCGCGCATCCTCCGCGGGACGCAGCGGGGCGGCGGCACGGGAACGGTCCCGCGCGTCGCGCGCCTCGAGGTCACGCAAAAGGTCTTCGATATTAGCAGAAATTCCCTTATCAATCAATTGTTTATAGCGCCTCCGGGCGCGCGCCTCGACACTTGCGGTCAGGAACACCTTGAGGCGGGCATCCGGAAAGATCACGGTGCCCATGTCGCGGCCGTCGGCCACGAGGCCCGGAAGTTTGCGAAAGTCGCGCTGCAACTGGGTCAGCGCGTCGCGGACGGGCTGGTAGACGGCAATCGCGGAGGCGCGGTTGCCGATCGCCTCGGCGCGAATCGCATGGCTCACTTCCTCGCCGGACAGCCAGACCCGGTCCGGGCCGAACTTCACATCGAGGCGCATGGCCATTTTTGCAAGGGCGTCCACGTCGTCCTGCGCCACGCCGGCGCGGTCGCTCGCGAGCGCCACCAGGCGATACAGGGCGCCGCTGTCGAGCAGATGGAAGCCCACGGCGTCGGCGACGCGATGCGCCACGGTGCCTTTGCCGGATGCAGTTGGTCCGTCTATCGTTATGACGTCGATGATAGTCATTAGTTATTCATGGCTTGGACGAGGCGTCTCCTTTCAAGCGCCTCTGTCTCAATGTATGCCTACCGTGCCACGTCGGCAAAGACGGAGAAATACTCGGGGAACGTTTTTGCCACACAGCCCGGATCGTTGATCCGGACCGGCAGCGGGCCAAAGGCGGCCAGCGAGAAGCACATCGCCATGCGATGGTCGTCATAGGTGCCGATGCCGTCGGCCGGCGTACGCCAGTCCGCGGCGGATGCCGGCGGCGTCACACGCAGGTAGTCGGCACCCTCTTCCACTTCGGCGCCGAGCTTGCGCAGCTCGGTGGCCATCGCGGTAATACGGTCGGTTTCCTTCACGCGCCAGCTCGCGATATTGGTCAGCGTGGTCGTGCCCTCGGCGAACAGCGCCGCTACCGCGAGCGTCATCGCGGCATCCGGAATGTGGTTGCAATCGAGCTCGATGCCGTTGAGGCGGCCGTCGTCGCGCTCGGTCCCGCGTACCTCGATCCAGTTGTCGCCGGCCATCACATTGGCGCCCATGCGGTTCAGCGCATCGGCAAAGCGCACGTCGCCCTGAATGCTGGAAATGCCCACGCCTTCCACGCGCAGGGGACCGCCGCCGATCGCGCCGGCGGCCAGGAAGTACGACGCGGTGGACGCATCGCCCTCCACGTAGATCTCGCCGGGCGAGCGGTACCGCGCGCCCGCCGGCAGCACGAAGCGCTCCCAGCCCTGACGCTCGACGTCGATGCCGAAGCGCGCGAGCAGGTTCAGCGTGATCTCGATATACGGCTTGGAGATCAATTCGCCCACGACCTCGATCTCGATACGGCCGGCCGGCGCCGAGGCCATCGGCAGCGTCATCAGCAGCGCGGTCAGGAACTGGCTCGACACGTCGCCGCGCACGCGGATCGGCGCATCGATACGCAGCGAGGCCTGACCGATCGCCAGCGGCGGGTAGCCCTCGGTACCGAGGTAGTCCACGCTGGCGCCGATCTGGCGCAGCCCATCGACGAGATCGCCGATCGGCCGCTCGTGCATGCGCGGCACGCCGCTCAGCCTGTACTCGCCGCCCTGCAGCGCGAGCGCCGCGGTCAGCGGACGGATCGCGGTCCCCGCGTTGCCCATGAACAGGTCGGCCGACTTGTTCGGAAAGTCGCCCCCCACGCCGGTCACGATGCAGTCGCCGCCCTCGCGGCGCCACGTCACGCCCAGCACGCGCAGCGCGTCGAGCATGACGCGCGTGTCGTCGGAGTCCAGCAGGTCGCGCACGCGCGTCTCGCCCGTGGCGAGCGCGGCCAGCAGCAGCACGCGGTTAGAGATGCTTTTCGAACCCGGCAGGCGGACCGTGCCGGCGGCACGGGTCAGGGGACCAAGCGTGAGGTGTTCCATGATGGGCGACTCAGGTAAGACTCAGATAAGACTCAGGGTTCGACATTGCGGGCCGCATTGCGCGCGGCGCCCCATTTGAGGCGTGCTTCGCTGGCGCGCGCGAACACGCGTTCGAGCGCCGCGCCGTCGCCTTCGCGAATCTGCTTGCGCAGGTGTCCGAGCACGGCCTCGTACGTATCGAGTTCGCGCAGCAGCGCGTCCTTGTTCGCGATGCAGATATCGCGCCACATCTCGGGGGACGACCCCGCGATCCGCGTGAAGTCGCGAAAACCGCCGCCCGCGAAGTCGAGCTTCATCGATGCATCTTCGGCATTGGCGATCTGGGCCACGAGCGCGAACGCGAGCAGGTGCGGCAAATGGCTGACCGCCGCGAACACGGCGTCGTGCTGGACCGCGGAAATGACATGGCATTCGGCGCCCGTCGATTCCCACATCGCGCGCACCGCGGCCACGTCCGCGCGGCTGTTCTCCTGCAGCGGACAGAGCATGACCTTCTTGTCCAGATACAGGTCGTTGAGCGCCGCTTCCACGCCGCTGAGCTCGCGGCCCGCGATCGGATGCGCGGGCACGAACTGCGCGACCTTGTCGCCGAGCGCGGTCTTGGCCGCCATGATCACGTCGGACTTCGTGCTGCCCGCATCGGTCACGATGGTGCCGGGCTCCAGATGCGGCTCGAGCGCGTGCAGCAGCGCGAAATTCTGTGCGACGGGCGCGCACAGCACGATCACGCTCGCGCCGCGCGCGGCCGCTTCGATGGACGGGGCAATCTCGTCGATCACGCCCAGCGACTTCGCGCGTTCGAGCGATGCGGCCGAACGTCCGACACCGACGACGGTACCGACCACGCCGGCCCGCTTGAGCGACAGGGCCAGCGAGCCGCCGATCAGGCCGACGCCGACGATGACTACCCGGGAAAAATGCAATGCGTTCACTGGGTCGGTCTCCTACCGGCTCGACGGATACGAGCCGAGCACCTTCATGTAGGCGGCGTTGCGGCGCAGTTCCTCGAGCGCGCGAGCCACGGCCGGATCGTGCTGATGGCCTTCGACGTCCACGTAGAAGTAGTACTCCCACGCACCGCTGCGCGCGGGGCGCGACTCGAAGCGGCACATCGACACGCCATTCTGCGCGAGCGGCGCCAGCAGCTGATAGACCGCGCCGGCCGTGTTCGGTACCGACAGGATCAGCGACGTCTGGTCGCTGCCCGACGGCTCGGTCTCGTAGCGGCCGATCACGGCGAAGCGCGTGCGGTTGTGCGGATCGTCCTGGATATGCGTGCGCACGATATGCAGGTGGTAGCGATTGGCCGCCGCCTCCGCCGCGATCGCCGCGACGGTCGGATCCTCGCTGGCCATGCGCGCGGCTTCGGCGTTGCTCGAGACGGCCTGGCGCTCGAGATGCGGATAGTTCGCGGTGAGCCAGTGCTGGCACTGCGCCAGCGCCTGCGGATGCGCGCGTACGACCTTGACGCCCTGCATGTCCGGCGTGGAGGCCATCAGGTTGTGGTGCACCTTGATCGCGATCTCGCCGCTGATCTTGAGCGAGGTCTGCAGGAACAGGTCGAGCGTGCGCGACACCGCGCCCTCGGTGGAATTCTCGACGGGCACCACGCCGTATTCGACCGTGCCGGCTTCCACCGCGCGGAACACCTCGTCGATGCTCGGGCACGGCACGCCGGTCACCTCGTGGCCGAAGTGCGCGTACAGCGCCTGCTCGGAGAACGTGCCGGCCGGGCCAAGAAATGCAATTTCCAGCGGCTTCTCGAGGCCGCGGCACGCGGACATGATCTCGCGCCAGATGGAACCGACGCTCTCGCCGAGCAGCGGACCGGGGTTGGCGCCCTGCACCTTGCGCACGACCTGCAGCTCGCGCTCGGGCCGGAAGATCGGCGCGCCGTACTTCTTCTTGACCTCGCCCACGTCGAGCGCGAGTTGCGCGCGGCGATTGAGCAACGCAAGCAGTTCGCGGTCCACGGCATCGATCTGGCCACGCAGGGGGGCGAGGTCCGCCGACAGCGCGCGTTCCTGTTCGCTCGGTCCGGCGCTGCCGTTCGCGCCAGCGTCTTGCTTGTCTTCGCTTGTCATGATGAAAACCTGAACGGCCATGCGCGGGCATGGCCGGTGGGGTGAATCGAGCGCGAGTGCGTCCGCGCGCCGTCGCTTACGCGGACGTCCGCTCGAACTCGCGCATGAATTCGATCAGCGCGGAAACGCCTTCCAGCGGCATCGCGTTATAGATGCTCGCGCGCATTCCACCCACGGACTTGTGGCCCTTGAGCTGCACCAGGCCATTCGCGCGCGCCTGGGTCAGGAACGCTTCGTTGCGCGATTCGTCGCGCAGGATGAACGGTACGTTCATGCGCGAACGGCAGGCCGGATCGATATCGTTACGGTAGAACTCGCTCTGGTCCAGGAAGTCGTACAGCGCTTTCGCCTTCGCGATATTGCGCTGCTCGATCGCGGCCACGCCGCCCTGGCGCTTGAGCCATTGGAACACGAGCCCCGCGATATAGATCGCGTAGGTGGGCGGTGTGTTGAACATCGAATTGTTGTCGGCGACGATGCGCCAGTTGAATGCCGAAGGACAGTGCTGATGCGCAAAGCCGAGCAGGTCCTCGCGAACGATCACGAACGTCACGCCGGCCGGGCCGATATTCTTCTGCGCGCCGCCGTAGACCACCTGCACGCGCGACCAGTCGATCGGGCGCGACAGGATATGGCTCGACGCATCGGCCACGACGATGCGGCCCTGGTCGTGCGTGCCGGTCTGGCCGACATCGGGAATCTCGTGGAACTCCACGCCGCCGATCGTCTCGTTCGTGCACAGATGCAGATACGCGGCATCGTCCGACAGGTTCCACGACGCGACGTCGGGGATATTGCGGTAGTTGCTCTCCACGCTCGTGGCGGCGATATGCGTCGTGCCGTAGCGGCGCGCTTCCTGCTCGGTCTTCACCGACCACAGCCCGGTCATCACGAGATCGACCTTCGGCTGCGGCGCCTTCGCACCGAGCCGGCCGATCAGGTTCATCGGGACGATCGCGTTCTCGCCGATCGCGCCGCCCTGCAGGAACAGCACATGGAAGTTGTCGGGAATCTTCAGCAGCTCGCGGAAGTCGGCAAGCGCTGCGTTGTGGATGCCCTCGAACTCCTTGCTGCGGTGGCTCATTTCCATGACCGACACGCCCTTGCCCTGCCATGACAGCATTTCCTCGGCCGCCTGCTGGAGCACCTCGGCGGGCAACGCCGCGGGACCCGGGGAGAAGTTGTACACGCGCTCGGCCAACGCGCGCTGCATGAGGCCGGCAAGGGCGGGAGTCTGTGGATCGTTCATGGAGTGGAAATGGAACTACAAAGGGAGCGGCAAAAGGAAAAATGGCTGCCGGTTGGAGCCAGGCAGCCATTATCCCTCAAACACGCGCGCAGTTGGACCTGCGCCCGATAGCCGATCCGCTAGTCGATCCGCTATCGGACGTGCTTACTTCGAAGCAGCGGCGATTTCCTTCTCGGCGGCGTCGCGCATCGACTTGCCAACCTGCGGGCCGTACTTCTGCATCATCGAACCCCAGATTTCCTGCGTCGCCTTGCCCTGGTTGGCCATGAACTTCTGGCCGGTCGGCGACTTCAGGAACGTCGTCAGGTCCTTGATTTCCTGCGTCGTGTAGTACTTGCCGAACGCGTCGTAGTGCGCCTTGAGGGCGTCCTGACGGAAGCCGTCGGTCGAGAACTGCGAGCCCGCGCCGTCGACCATGCGCTGCACGGCACCGTTCTTCTTGAGCTTCTCGACGGCTGCCTGCTTCTTCTTGTCGTCGAGCGTCTTGTTCTCTACCAGCACCTGCTCCAGCACCAGCGGCGCTTCCTGCTTGGCGCCGGCCTGCCAGTTCTCGGCCTGGCCCTTGACGGCCTGGTCGGCTTGCATGACGGACAGCAGTTCCTTGATGGCTGCCGTCTTGTCCTTGTCAGCGCCGGCGGCGCTGGCGTCCTGCGCATGGGCGCCCTGCGCGACCATGAACACGGGAACGAAAGCAGCCAGAACAGCGATACGTCGATACGTTTTGAGCATTATGACTCCCTGGAAAATATGTCCCATTAGTCCGACGGCCCATGAGTGAGTTCCGGGCCGTCGGGCTACTGTTTCATCTGATTACGATTTACGGTGATTTGCGATGTAATCCGGGCGATAACGAGACGCCTATCGGGGAAATTACGACGAAATTAGGATTCGGCGCTCGCGTCGGGGGTATCCGCGGAGCCGTCCGCCGCGCCGCCCTCCGTGCCACCTTCCGTGCCACCCTCGGCACTGTCGATCGCCCCCTCGGCGCCTTCGGCATCGTCCGCGCCGCCGTTGTCGGCGTCGCTCTCGACGATACGTTGCAGGCCGGAGAGGCGCGTGCCCTCATCCACGTTGATCAGCGTCACACCCTGCGTGGCGCGGCCCATCTCGCGGATCTCGGCCACGCGCGTGCGGATCAGCACGCCACCGGTCGTGATCAGCATGATCTCGTCTTCCGGCGACACCAGTGCGGCAGCCACCACACGGCCATTGCGCTCGCTCGTCTGGATCGCAATCATGCCCTTGGTGCCACGGCCGTGTCGAGTGTACTCGGAGATCGGCGTGCGCTTGCCGTAGCCATTCTCCGTCGCGGTCAGCACGCTGCCCACGGTGGCGACGCTGGCCGTGGCGCTCGCGCCCTCCGCGCCTTCGGCTTCGGCATTCTCGGCCGGCGCCACGAGCATCGCGATGACCGTCTGGCTCTCGTCGAGGTTCATGCCGCGTACGCCACGTGCCTGACGGCCCATCGGACGCACATCGTTCTCGTCGAAGCGCACGGCCTTGCCCGCATCCGAGAACAACATCACGTCATGCTGGCCATCGGTCACGGCGGCACCGATCAGGTAGTCGCCCTCGTCGAGGTCGACCGCGATGATGCCGGCCTTGCGCGGATTCGAGAATTCCGTGAGTGCGGTCTTCTTCACGGTACCGCGCGCGGTGGCCATGAAGACGAAGTGCTCGGCGTCGAACTGGCGTACCGGCAGGATCACGTTGATCTTCTCGCCGTCGGAGAGCGGGAACATGTTCACGATCGGGCGGCCCCGCGCGTTGCGCGAGCCCTGCGGCACTTCGTAGACCTTGAGCCAGTAGAGACGGCCGCGGTTGGAGAAGCACAGGATGTAGTCGTGCGTGTTCGCGACGAACAGCGTGTCGATCCAGTCGTCTTCCTTCGTGGCCGTCGCCATCTTGCCGCGACCGCCGCGCTTCTGCGCGCGATATTCGGAGATCGGCTGGCTCTTCATATAGCCGCTGTGCGACAGCGTGACCACCATGTCCTGCGGGGTGATCAGGTCCTCGGTGTCGAGTTCGGTCGCATTGAGCTCGATCTGCGAACGGCGCGCGTCACCGAATTCGGCGCGGATCGCTGACAGTTCGTCGGAGATGATCGTCGTGATCCGTTCCGGACGCGCGAGGATATCGAGCAGATCGGCGATGACCGCCATCACTTCACGGTATTCCTGGACGATCTTGTCCTGCTCGAGGCCCGTCAGGCGTTGCAGGCGCATCTGCAGGATTTCCTGCGCCTGGCCATCGGACAGGCGGTACAGGCCGTCGGGCTGCATGCCGAACAGGGCCGGCAGGCCGTCCGGACGATACGATGCGCGGCCGCCGGCGGTCTCGCTTTCCGCGCGCGCGAGCATTTCGCGCACGAGGCTCGAGTCCCACGACTTGGCCATCAGTTCCTGCTTCGCGATCGGCGGCGTCGGCGCGGCCTTGATGATCGCGATGAACTCGTCGATGTTCGCCAGCGCCACGGCCAGGCCTTCGAGCACGTGACCGCGCTCGCGCGCCTTGCGCAGCTCGAACACGGTGCGGCGCGTGACCACTTCGCGGCGATGCGAAAGGAACGCGTCCAGCATCTGGCGCAGGTTCAGCAGGCGCGGCTGGCCATCGACCAGCGCCACCATGTTCATGCCGAACGTGTCCTGCAGCTGCGTATTCTTATAGAGGTTGTTGAGCACGACCTCCGGCACTTCGTTGCGCTTGAGCTCGATGACCACGCGCATGCCGGACTTGTCAGACTCGTCGCGGATATCGGAGATGCCCTCGACCTTCTTTTCGGTGACGAGCTCGGCGATGCGCTCGAGCAGCGTGCGCTTGTTCACCTGATACGGCAGCTCGTCGACGATGATCGCCTGGCGCTGGCCGCGGTCGATATCCTCGAAGTGCGTCAGGGCGCGCATCACCACACGGCCGCGGCCGGTGCGGTAGCCCTCGCGGACGCCCTGGATACCGTAGATGATGCCGGCCGTCGGAAAATCGGGCGCGGGCACGATCTCGATCAGTTCGTCGACGGTCGCACTGGGATTCCGCAGCAGATGCAGGCAGGCATCGACCACTTCATTCAGGTTATGCGGCGGGATATTGGTCGCCATGCCGACCGCAATACCCGACGAGCCATTGATCAGCAAATTGGGAATACGCGCGGGCAGAATACCGGGCTCTTTTTCCGAACCGTCATAGTTCGGTTCGAAATCCACGGTTTCCTTGTCGATATCCTGCAGCATTTCATGCGCGATCTTCGACAGGCGGATTTCCGTATAACGCATGGCCGCGGCGTTATCGCCGTCGACCGAACCGAAATTGCCCTGACCGTCGACGAGCATGTAGCGCAGCGAGAAATTCTGCGCCATCCGCACGATCGTGTCATAAACCGCGGTATCGCCGTGCGGGTGATACTTACCGATCACATCACCGACGATACGCGCCGACTTCTTGTACGGGCGGTTCCAGTCGTTATTGAGCTCATGCATCGCATAGAGCACGCGTCGGTGTACTGGTTTCAGGCCGTCCCTGACATCGGGCAACGCGCGCCCGACGATAACGCTCATCGCGTAATCCAGGTACGAGCGGCGCATTTCCTCTTCCAGCGATACCGGAAGAGTTTCTTTGGCGAATTGATCCATTGCGGCGTGGTTATGCGGCAGGTTTAAGCGAATGAAGCCCGATTCCCGCCGGGCGGAAGACCGCGCTGCGAGGGATGGGCAACGCGCCATTCTATCACGCGCGAACACCCCTCCCCGACCCCCTTCCACTGCCTCGGCGGTGCCCTTCCGGTGAGCACCCCCCATCGCCGGTAAGCCAGACGGGACAAGGGTTTGCGGGCGTCGCAAGTGCGATGTTGCACAAACACCACAGGCCTAAAACGCCTTGGTTGAATCGAATATATTTACTTCTTAGGAAACGAGCCTTGTGGCACAATTCCCCAGCGAAGAGCCAGACGTTGTTCGAAGTGGAGCATCCACCACATCGAGAATGTTATACTCCGAAGAATGTATGACTTGTTTTCGTCCATTTGCTCGCAGTAACCCTGCGGTGATCTCATCCTGAGAGGAGAAATATGAAAAAATTTGCCAAGCTCGCGCTCGTTGCAGCTACCGCAGTAATGGCTGCATCCGCTCAAGCCCAATCCGTTCCCTACGAAAAGAAGGCAGTGAACGACAACTGGGGCAACGGTACGAGCGAGTACGTGTGGAAGAACGGCACGAACGAGCTCTGCTGGCGCGACAGCTCCTGGACCCCGGCTACGGCAAACGCCCTGTGCGATGGCGCCCTGGCCCCGGCCGCGGCACCCGCTCCGGCGGCTCCGGTGGCTCCGGCAGCACCGGTGGTGTCGAGCGAGAAGGTTACCTTCGCAGCTGACACGCTGTTCGACTTCGACAAGGCTGTCCTGAAGCCCGAAGGCAAGGCCAAGCTGGACGATCTGGTCTCGAAGCTGCAAGGCATCACCCTCGAAGTGATCATCGCCGTTGGCCACACCGACTCGTTCGGTTCGGACCGCTACAACGATCGCCTGTCGATCCGTCGTGCCGAATCCGTCAAGGCCTACCTGGTGAGCAAGGGCGTGGAAGCCAACCGCGTCTACACCGAAGGCAAGGGCAAGCGTCAGCTGAAGGTCGATCCGAAGTCGTGCAAGGGCAACCGCACCGCTCAGATCGCCTGCCAGCAGCCGAACCGCCGCGTGGAAGTGGAAGTGGTCGGTACGCGCAGCGCACGTTAATCGGATTTTTTCCGATGAAGAAAGCCCAGCGAAAGCTGGGCTTTTTTTTTGCTATCCCGTTTTTTGGTACAGTTGCCCGATGTCGCCTTCCTCCGTCGCTACCCCCTCCTCCCCCGTCTCCGGCCGCAATGCGGATCCCAAAGAGATCGACAAGTTCAGCGAGCTCGCCCACCGCTGGTGGGACCCGAACAGCGAGTTCAAGCCGCTGCACGAGCTGAACCCGCTGCGCCTGGGCTGGATCGATGGCATTGCGCGGCTGGCCGGCAAGCAGGTGATCGACGTGGGCTGCGGGGGCGGCATCCTGTCGGAGAGCATGGCGCGCACGGGCGCGACCGTCCGTGGCATCGACCTGTCGTCCAAGGCGCTCAAGGTCGCGGATCTCCATAGCCTGGAATCCGGCGTTGCCGTGACATACGAAGAGATTCCGGTGGAAGACCTCGCCGCGCGCATGCCGGCCAGCGTCGATGTGGTGACCTGCATGGAGATGCTCGAGCATGTGCCCGATCCGCAGTCGATCGTGCGCGCGTGCGCCACGCTCGTGAAACCGGGTGGCCTCGTGTTCTTCTCCACCATCAACCGCAACCTCAAGGCGTACGCGCTGGCGATCCTCGGTGCCGAATACGTGCTGAACATGCTGCCGCGCGGCACGCACGACTATGACAAGTTCATCACGCCGTCCGAGCTCGCGCGCTTTGCCCGCAATGTGGGGCTCGAGCTCGTCGAGATGCGCGGCATGACCTATAACCCGCTGACGCAGGTGTACGCGCTCGGCAAAGACACCGACGTGAACTACATGATGGCGTTCCGTCGTCACGCCTGAGACCCATGCGATCCTTCGACGCTGTCTTCTTCGACCTCGACGGGACGCTGGCCGATACCGCGCCCGATCTGGCCGCGGCCGCCAACCGGCTCGTGGTCGAGCATGGCCATCCGCCGGTGCCGTATGAAACGTTACGGCCCGTGGCATCGCATGGCGCACGCGGCCTGATCGGCGCCGCATTCGGCAAGCGGCCCGAGGACCCCGAGTTTCCCGCGCTGCGCGATACGTTCCTCGACTACTACGAGGCGGACATCGCGGTGCATACGCGGCTGTTCGAGGGGATGGACGACGTGCTCGCGCGCCTCGAGGCCGCCGATATCCGGTGGGGCATAGTAACCAACAAGATCGCGCGCTTCACGGTGCCGCTGGTCGCGAAGATCGGGCTGACGCCGCGCGCGTCGGCGATCGTGAGCGGCGACACCACGCCGCACGCAAAGCCGCACCCGGCCCCGCTGCTGCATGCGGCCGAGGTCAGCGGCGTGGCGCCGCAGCGCTGCGTCTATGTGGGCGACGACCTGCGCGATATCCAGGCCGGCAAGGCGGCCGGCATGATGACGGTTACGGCCGCCTACGGGTATTGCGGCGAAGGCGTGCCGCCCGAGGCCTGGGGCGCGGACCATCTGATCCGCCATCCGAGCGAACTGATCCCCCTGCTCGCGCTTTCCTGAAATGTGCCCCGCCCGGGCTTGATCCGGGCGGAGATGTCCACACATAGGGAACTGAAGCGGGTACAATCCGTCTTCTTCATTGGGGCCGACCTGGTTTCGACGTGGGTTGCGAAGCAGTGAGGGCATACCGAGGACCCGTCACCTCGTTAATCAATGGGAATGCAATAACTGCTAACGACGAACGTTACGCACTGGCAGCCTAAGGGCCGCCGTCCTCGCACTGGCTCGCTGACGGGCTAGGGTCGCAAGACCACGCGAGGTCATTTACGTCAGATAAGCCCCCGGAGTGTCACGGGCTGGGGGACGAAAACTTAGTGACTCGCCGTCGTAGAGCGTGTTCGTCCGCGATGCGCCGGTTAAATCAAATGACAGAACTAAGTATGTAGAACTTTCTGTGGAGGGCTTGCGGACGCGGGTTCGATTCCCGCCGGCTCCACCAATATTGAAGCCCCAACTGTTCTCAGTTGGGGCTTTTTCTCGTCTGATAGCGACAGTTCCTGCGTGTCTGCGCAGGTTCTTGCGGAAACCTGCGGACTTCGCCGGTTGGCCATCTGACCCATTCTTGGGCACCTTTCGCTCTCTCCTGGCCATTCTTCTCTCCGGCCTCGCTCTCCGAGAATGGCCCGAAGTCCGCAAAGGGCTGGCCCAGCGCCCTTACAGATCAACAGGTTACGTGCGGACGGTTCAAGCGGTTGGATTGCGTCATTGCCTACCCGGAGGGGAACAACTTAGGCCAGGATGCCGTCTCTACCGTCCTGGCTCCGCGGCGGCGGCCTGCTGAATCCGCTCGAACAGATCCTGCGCGGTCTCCCTGGCAGCGGCATCTTGCTCCGCACTGAGAGGATCGAGATCTACACCGTCGCGGCCCGCGACATAGGCGGGACCGCCGACGTCATCGTCGTACTCCGAGCCGTCCTCGTTGATCGCGTAGTGCGCGTCCTTGGTGAGGTCCGTGCCGACCAGCCGGGACAGATACACCCAAGTCCAGCACCGAGCCAGATCACCTTGATCGTGTTCCTCGATGAGGCGGAGCATGGCGTCCGTGTCCCCGCTCTCGGCAGCGACGGTAAGCCATTGCTTCGCATCAGCCATGCGGCCCAATCGTTCGGCGATTTCGGCAATGGCCGATGGATCTGCATCGACATCGTGACGTGGCTGCTCGAAAAAGGACGGGTCGCCAAACCGCTCCGCCAAGTCGAGGAGCGCATGTTGATTGCCGAGTCGACCAGCCTCGCGAAGATGGCGGGCGTACTTTTCCGCTTGAGTGAGCCGAGCCGCATGGGCGTCTGCCCACTCCTTTTCCACGCCTGTCAGCACACGACCTTGTTGTGCCTGGGAATGCCAGTAGGAGCTCCCGGTATTCTGGTCGACGTCTTCATCGTCGGGGGAATGGATCAGTGCCAGTGCGTAGTGAGCGAGGGCGTTGCCCTTGCTGGCCGCCGCTTCCAACCCATCCAGCAAGAGCGGTGCGAAATCACCCTCGTCACCATCTGACCATTGAGGAGCAAGTCGATCGTCCTGCTCGTCGCCGAACTGCTCGGTGTCGTCGCCAATCGGATCGTCGTCTAGGCTGGACCAGTCCCCTCGCAGTTGGCTGATCAACGCCGAAATTCGCACGACGCCGATCTGGCGCTCCGCCAGGAAAGACCCTAGCGTTACAGAGACCAGATCCGCGTTTTCGGGTGGGTACCCAAGCTCGATGCAGCGTCGCCTGACGAAAGTGTTGTGCGAGGCGATGCGCTTGTCGTCCGGGCGTTGCTGCGTGAGGACGGTATCAACTCCGAGTGCGGCGTAGGAGTTGAAGCCAAATGAGGCTGCCAGCAGCTCGTAGATGTGGCCTCTCTTGAGAGAGCTACCCGTGCTGGCCTGGAGTTGTTGCTGCGCAGAATACGCGAGCTCTTTGATTGTCATGACGAACCTTTCCTGTATGCCACGCCGATTTCGGGTCAGGCGCACACGTTTAAGTCCCCGACGACGAGGCTCAAAGAGAGGTTTTCAATGACAGTGAGGCAACGCCTTTTTTTACTCGTGTGCAAGTAAGGTGGGCACCTGACGACATTTTATCGTCGGCAGGCCGAATGGTCTACCTGAGCCGGGCGCGTTGGTCTTCCCACAGCGCGGGCGGATCAACCGCCAAGTCAAACAGCGTGATGTGGTCCGGCATGGCGTCATCCAGGAGGGCGGCCACGATGTCCGGCGCCAGCGTGGTCAGGTTGACCATGCGGCTGACGTAGCTGTTGTCGATCCCTTCCCGTGCTGCGATCTCCTTGAGGGACTTGGCCTCGCCCGACTCGAGCATGGCTAGCCAGCGGTGACCTCTGGCTAACGCCAGTTGCAGCGGTGTGGTCGCGGTATCCCAGGGCCGGGCCTTGGCGGTTTCGCCTGTCACTGGGTCGATGGGCAGTGTGACCAGCTTGCGCCCGCTCCGCCGCTTGATCTGGATCGGCACCGACAAGGTCAGCCGGCCATCGCTGGCCTTGATGACGTCTGGTTCGCCCGTCTTCTGGATGCGGATCTCGCTCATGCCAGTGCCTCCTCTGGTTGGGCCACACCCGTTGGCTGCGGCTGCAGTTCCAGCACCAGGCGCTCGATGCCATTGGCGCGCAGTCGCACCTCAAGGTCGTTGGGCGACACGATCACCTTCTCGACCAGCAGCTTGACGATGCGCGTCTGCTCGGCTGGAAAGAGCTGGTCCCAAATGGTGTCGAGCCGCGTCATGGCGACGGTGACCTTGGCCTCGTCGAGGTTGGGGTCCAGTTCGATTGCACGCGGCAGGACATCAACCAGGAGATCTGGCGATCGCAGGACCGCGCGCAGTTGGTCCAGCACGGCGGATTCAAGCTCTGCGGCCGGCAGCCGTGGCAGCCCAGACGCGCCCGCGTGCTCTTTGTTCTCGCGCTGCGGCACGTAGTAGCGGTAGCGGCGGCCGTTCTTCTTGGTGGTGTGAAACGGCGACAAGGCGCGACCGTCGTTGCCGAACACGATGCCCTTGAGCAGGTACGGCACCGTGGCCCGCGTGGCGTTGCCGCGAACCCGACCGTTGGTGGCGAGGATGGCGTGGACCTGGTCCCACAACTCGCGGTCGATGATGGGTGGATGCTCGGCCTGGTACCACTGCTCCTTGTGGCGCAGCTCGCCCAGGTAGGTCCGGTTGTTGAGCAGCTTGTAGATCAGCCCCTTGTCGATCGGCTTGCCGTCGCGGGTCTTGCCGTCCTGCGTGGTCCACGCCTTGGACGTCACGCCGTCCAGCTTCAGCTCCTTGAACAACATCGTGCCGGAGCCCAGTTCAACGAAGCGCTGGAAGATGTGCCGGATGAGCTTGGCTTCGCGTTCGTTGGGCACCAGTCGGCGGTTATCGACGTCGTACCCGAGGGGTGGCACACCGCCCATCCACATGCCCTTGCGCTTGCTGGCGGCGATCTTGTCGCGGATGCGTTCGCCGGTGACCTCGCGCTCGAACTGTGCGAAGGACAGCAGGATGTTCAACATCAGCCGCCCCATTGACGTGGTGGTGTTGAACTGCTGGGTGACTGACACGAAGGACACGCCGTAGCGCTCGAACACCTCGACCATCTTGGAGAAGTCCGCGAGGCTGCGCGTCAGGCGGTCGATCTTGTAAATGACGACCACATCGATCTTGCCGGCCTCGATGTCGGCCATCAATCGTCGCAACGCCGGGCGTTCCATGTTGCCGCCGGAAAAGGCCGGGTCGTCGTAGTCGTCTGCGACCGGAATCCAACCCTCGGCGCGCTGGCTAGCGATGTAGGCATGCCCCGCATCGCGCTGGGCGTCGATCGAGTTGTATTCCTGGTCCAGCCCCTCGTCGGTGGACTTGCGCGTGTAGACGGCGCAGCGCATGCGGCGCTTCAAAACCTCGCTCATCGCCGGGCTCCCTTCTTCGCCGCTGTCTTTGGAGTGGCTGGTGCCTTGAGCCCGAAGAACAAGGGCCCGGACCACCGCGTGCCGGTGATCTCGCGGGCGATCATCGACAGGCTCGGGTACATCCGGCCCTGGAAGTCGTACTGGCCGTCCTGGGTCACGATCACGCGGTGCTCAACGCCCTGGTACTCACGGGTGAGCACGGTCCCGGCTGCTGGCCGGTAGTCACGGTCACGCTTCTTGACCTTGCCGGTCTCGACCAAGGATGCGATGCGGCGTTTGTTGCGCTCCAGCAGGTTCGCGTCGATCTTGCGGAACTCCACCTCCTGCAGGCGATAGGCAATGCGCCGCTCCAGGAACTGGCGGTTGTGGGTGGGCGTGTCGGCTCCGAAGAGTCTCTGCCAGAGCGCTTTGATTTCCGGCATAGGCAGCTCGGGCAATCGTGCGATCAGTGAGGCCACCGATGGTGGCGCGGTGAAGTTGCCGGTGTTGGCTTTGAGGGGCGTGCTCATCAGGACTCCGTTTCTGTGTTGTTGGCGGGGTCTGAATGAACGCGCTGGTGGCCGGAAAAGCCAAGCTCAAACTCGTTCTCCGAAGTCCGTCTTGCGGACGGGCGACAGTCGGCGCTGCGAAGGCGGACGATCCCATTTGCGAGCAACGACGCGATCTCGCGCCGACGCTGCTCTGGGGTCATCCGGTCGGGAGGAACTTGGTTGATTTCATGCATCGGTATCGGTCCTGTCCATCAAACTCGCTTGAATGGCGAAATTCTCCGGACGAACCCTCGCCGACACCAGGAGGGAGTTTCGAGCGCCTGCGTGCTGGCGCTGGCTCCTGCGAATACGCAGTATCGGCGCAGCCAAAACTCGACTGAATCAGGCCGTCAGGTGAGAGGCCAGGACGGTCTTCATGAGCTGGGTGCCAGCCGGCATCGAAGCCAGCAGATCCCTAAGCATGACGGCGGAAGCGGGACGTGAACTGCCATTTGTGCCTGGTCATGATCGGTTGGTCATGAGCTACCGCACGGGATACTGGCCGTTGCGGGTGAAGCGATCAAAGGTGTCCTCCTCGGGCTCGCCGTCGTCATGCTGTGGCCGCTGCCACTCGGCATCGGGCATCAACAGCAGCGTCAGCGAATAGTCGTATTGGCCCGCGACCTTGGTCATTTCGGTCAGTGGCATGGACGCTGGTTCGCGCGGAAACCAGGTCTGCGCACGTGTCGATTGCATCTGGGCGTCAACATCCAAGAGGTTGTTGCTGTGCGCTAAAGCGTCCTGCGGCAGTTCGATGGTGTTCTTGCGCGTTGCGAAGTAGGCGCCGGACCTGAAGGCCGCCTGGTTCGACTTTGACCACAGAAGGTGGTCGTCGCGGCTGGCCACGAGGACGGCGCGCTTCTCGGCGATCTCCGTCCAGCGCAGTGCGGCGGCGGTCAGGGACACGCCATAGCGTTCGGCGCAGTGACCCAGGAGGTCAAAGCTGACGGGGTGGCCATTGACTTGCTTCCTGAAATCGTCCAGCGGCATCAGCAAGGTCGACGCAAATTTGTCGGCCTCAGTTTCGATGTCTCGCTCGTTGTCGTCACCCGTCTCGATCTCGTCATCGCCGCACTCGAACCGGTCCTGGTCATGGCGGTGCAGGATGTAGTGACCGAATTCGTGCGCAATCGTGAAGCGCTTGCGTCCTTCGGACCGGACGGCGCTGTTGTAGACGATCAACCACTTCGAGCGCGACCTGTTGGCGGCGAGCATCCCTTCCAGGCCGTCCAGATCCTCACCGTGAACCTTGTCCACGGGCGAATCGGCGAAGCACTGCCGGGAATACTCCAGCGCAACCTCGTCGACCTTGACCGGAAAGCGGTTCGCTCCCAGCACCATGTTGAGCATGGACGAGATGCGGTTGGCCTCCGCCATCGGTTGCTTGTGTTCGGTCACTCGTCGTCATCCCAGGCGTCGAGGATCTTACGCAGCCGCTTCTTGGTGTCGTCCGGCATGCTCTTGTACTTGCGGAAGAAGGCCTCGTCGATGACCTCTTCACCAGGGGATGCAGTCGACTCGGTGAGCAGGAACTCGGTTGTGACCTCGAGCACCGATGCGATCTTGCCGATCTTGTCGGCCGACGGCTTCGGGTCGTCCTTGTTCTCCAGCTCCCAGATGTAGCTCTTGCTGGATTCGGTCAGCTCTGCCAGTTGATCAAGGCTGAGCTTTTTCTGCTTCCGCAGTGCGCGGATCTTGTCGCCCAGGGGTGATGGCACTGATTTCTCCTACTTGGTCTGCTCCAAGTCGAAAATAATACCATCATACCGAACGAAATCGTACCTGCTTGACAAACCCATATCCGACCAGAAATAATTCCAATCGTTCGGTGCACCGAACATAATCGGTCTGCAAACCCCAAGAACAAGACGGGGCGGCTCGGGCTGGTGCCAACCCGATCAATACCTTGCGAAGGGGGAATGTCAATGAACGATGCTGAAAACCTGTCCAAGCTGCTCGGCCACCTGCCGCCGGCGGTCTTCCGTGAATTCATGGTGGGGGAGTTCGGTCTGGCGATGCCCGATCTGGACAAGAAGCAGGGCAAGCAGGAACAGCGCGCTGTCATGGAGCCAGTCCTGTCGGCCCTGGATGTGAGCGCGCGGCGGAAGATCGAGGAAGTGGCTGAGCGCATCGTGCTGCTCTCGGACGGCGCCGGGCAAGACGTCATCGAAGGCATCAGTCAGGACATCGTCGGTGACGATGCCAAGGCCGCGTTTGCAGCCATCCCGAACCAGTACGAACGCGCGCTGTGGCTGCACCTCAACGCGCCCGCACTCTTCGAGGAGGCGTTGAACGCCCGCCAGGCGGATGTCTTCCGCCAGAGCGCGTCCTGCTATTCGGGCTATGTTGCGCCTAAGGATCTGACGGTCCTGGATGACACGGCAGCTCGGCAGGCTTTCCACCAGGCCGTGGCGCAGCAGCTTGGCTGTGCAGCGGATACCGTTGCCGTTCAGGTTTTCAAGCGGCTGCGCCCCGACACCCTGACCGGCGAAGACGTCGACCTGTACCAGGTCAGCGTGCATCACAACCGCCCGCCCGAGATCATCGATCGCGTCCAGGCCAGCGAGCTGGTGCCGCAGGAGGTGATCCGTGCTGTGTCCTCGCACATCACCTACGAGCCAGCGAATGGCCATCTGGAGGTCTTGTCCAAAGACACCGACGGTCGCGAGGCGCTGGCGCGCATCGTGGCGGACTCGCTGCTGCAGTCGCCCATCACCGGCGACAAGATCCCTCTGAAGCAGTATGACTACCAGAGTCTGGCCGCGCCCCGCAGCTTTGATCTGACCGGCGAGGACGTGGCATCGGTCAAGGTGATCGAACTCGGCTACACCACGGCCAACCACCGCTCCTTGCTGGTGAAGATCTGGGCCAAGGACGTCGACGACATTTACACGGCCGCACGTTCACTGATCTCGCTGTCGTTCGACTTCCACCACCACCACATCAACTACGCGAAGCTGTCCATCCGCATCAAAAAAGTCGGCAAGGAACGTGCGCGCACGATCGCCGTGATCCTGCGCGACGACAACAAGTGCAACATCAAGACCAAGCGCGAAAAGGATCGGGCGCTGTGCGACCGCTTGCTGGCCAAGTGGCAGTTGGTGAAGGAGATCGGCGATGTCGCAGAAGAGCCTGTCGACGCGCTCGCTGCTTGACCTGATCGATCTCTTCGAGCGATCGATCCACGCAGTCGTCGATGGCGCTGGCCAGCGCCTGCGTGGCGTGCCCGGTTGGGAGCTGTCACGCCGGGTGGCGCTGTCCGACCGCGATCTCGCGGCATGGACCGAACGTATCGGCTTTGCGGGCAGCTATCTGGCAGCCCATGGCGATGAGCGCGTTCCGGTCGACATCGAGGAAGACGATGACCCCGGGCGGTATCGCTACCGCTGCCCCGAGACCTTTCGCACCAAGTACGTCTCGGCCGAGCTGATAGGCGTTCATGCCGTCAGTGACGAGAAAGTGCTGAACTACCTGGCGGACCTGCTCGGAGTTCCCCAGGCGCAACGCAGCGGCATCACGGCGCCCACGATCGATGGCGTCCTGTGGCGCCTCGGCAAGATGCGCATTGCCGACGCGCAAGTAGACGCCTGGCTGGTCCGGGGACTCTCGACATCGACCGACAAGGTGTTCGAGCATTTCCGTACTGCGCCGCTGCCTGACCAGGGAGTGATCTTCACCACCGGCCAGTCTCTGCCCGACATCGTTCTGCCGCCCCGCGCCTACCGCATCGTCCCGATCGCGAGCGCACTGGTCGACCACGCCATCAAGCCGCACTTCGACATCGACTTGATCCACCGTCAGCTGCTGGCCCCATCAGGCAACAAGGTGGAAAAGTCTCTACCGGTTCGCTTCGACCGGTACTCCAACACGCTGGTCATCGCCACCAAGTCCGACAAGCCATGGGCGATCAAGGGCCCCAGGCAGGTCGCTGTGGTCAGCCATCTGTTCGAGCAGTTCGAAAACGGGCGGCGGTGGGTTCCTGCCCACGAAATACTGGACGCCGTGTACGGGCCGCAGAAATCCGGGCGCAGCCAGCGCATCCAAAACATCTTCAGTGGCAACTCGATCTGGGAGGACTACATCGCTGGCGACGGCAACGGCCACTACGGATTCAATCTGGACTGACCAGCAGCAGCCAGACGCACCACGCACAGCCGCCTTCGGGCGGTTTTTTGCTTTCTGTGGCTCGTTTTCTCGCGCCGTGGCTGAGCCCGCACATCAGCCCGTACATGGCGGTGGCAGACGCCCGTACATGCCGAATTTGAAGATTACCTCACGTTTTCGCAATCACCTGAAAGGAGAAAAACGTGAGTGTCAAACACCTCAACCAACGCCAATTGGCGGACCGTTGGGACGTCAGCGAAGCCACACTGGAACGCTGGCGGTCCGAAGGAATCGGTCCGGTCTTTCTGAAACTGCAAGGGCGAGTTCTCTATCGCGTTGAGGACGTCGAGGCCTTCGAGTCCGACAGCCTGCGCAAGAGCACTTCCGAGCGCGTCGATGCGGGAGGTGCGGCATGAGCCACCTCCCCCCCGATCAAGTGCTGGCCACGCCAGCCGGCGAACTCGCCCAGCGGTCCAGCGAGTCGCTCTTCCAACTGAAGAACGACGCCGCCGATCTACTGGCCGCCGCCAAGGCCATCGTCGAGCACGTCGATCGCGCTCTGGATCTCCGGTACGCCCAGCGCGCCCACCAACTGCGTCTGGCGGCCGGCAAGGACACCGGTGTCGTGCATTTCGATGACGGCCACGTCCGTATCACGGCCGACCTGCCCAAGAAGGTCGAGTGGGACCAGACCAAGCTGAACGACATCACCCGCCGCATCGCCGCCAACGGCGAAGACCCCAGCGAGTACGTCGAGATCAGCTACCGCATCTCCGAGACCAAGTTCAACGCTTGGCCCGAGACGCTGAAGAGCGCGTTTGCCCCGGCGCGAACGCTCAAGACCGGCAAGCCCGGGTTCCGCCTCGCACTGATTCAGGAGTGATCCCCATGAAAACCAAATCCACGCTGATCGAGCTGCTGCTCAAGCAGTCCGAGATGTACCTGCGGGACCTGCCGGAGACGATCCGCATCCCGGCCCTCGATGGCAATCGTGCCGATGAAGTGGTGCGCCCGCTGGAGGACGCGACTGTCGACGACCTGGCCTTCGCGATTCAGGGAATGGAGGCCGAGTCCCGCGTCCACCACCGCCGCCTGCAGGGTCTGCGCGATCTCTATGACCTGGCCCGCAAGCGCGGCGCACTGGGCGTCACCACGGTGGCTGCTGCATTCGCCGATCTGGGCGGTGAAGGGGGACGGAAATGAGCCTGCCCATCATCACCGCCGACCAACGCCTCACTGAGCGCCGTGGCGTCAAGGGCGTGCTCGTTGGCAAGAGCGGCATCGGCAAGACCTCGCAGCTCTGGACGCTGAAGCCGACGGCAACGTTGTTCTTCGACCTCGAGGCTGGCGATCTCGCCGTCGAAGGTTGGGCCGGCGACACGATCCGCCCCCGTACTTGGCAGGAGTGCCGTGACTTCGCCGTCTTCATCGGTGGCCCGAACCCGGCACTGCGCGAGGACCAGCCCTACAGCCAAGCCCACTTCGATGCCGTGTGCGCGCGCTTCGGCGATCCGTCGGTCCTGGACAAGTACGAGACCGTCTTCGTCGACTCGATCACCGTGGCCGGACGTTTGTGCCTGCAGTGGTGCAAGGGGCAGCCGCAGGCCTACTCGGAGAAGACCGGCAAGCCCGACAGCCGTGGCGCCTACGGTTTGATGGGCCAGGAAATGATCGGCTGGCTCACGCACCTGCAGCACACGCGCCGCAAGAACGTGTGGTTCGTCGGCATCCTGAACGAGGCCCTGGATGACTTCAACCGCCGGGTCTTCTCACTGCAGATCGACGGCTCCAAGACCGGGCTCGAACTGCCCGGGATCGTTGACGAGGTCGTGACCCTCACTGAACTCAAGGCTGACGACGGCAGTGGCTACCGGGCATTCGTCTGCCACACGCTGAACCAATGGAATTTCCCGGCCAAGGACCGTTCCGGTCGGCTTGATGCCATCGAGGAGCCGCATCTCGGCCGCCTCATGGAAAAGATCGCCGGCCCGGCCAAGCCCGCCACCGAGCGACTCGATTTCGCTCGTCCCAGCCCCGCTTCCACCCCCGAATCCACTTCGACTCAGGAGTCCTGATCATGACCTACTTCGATTTCAATTCCGCTTCCGAACAGACGTCTTTCGACCTGATCCCCAAAGGCACCCTGGCTCGCGTGCGCATGACCATCCGTCCGGGTGGCTTCGATGACGCGTCCCAAGGATGGACTGGCGGCTACGCCACCCGCAACGACAACACCGGTTCGGTCTACCTGAACTGCGAGTTCGTCGTGATGGAGGGGGAGTTCGCCCGCCGCAAGATGTGGTCGCTGATCGGCCTGCACAGCCCCAAGGGTCCGGAGTGGGCCAACATGGGTCGCACCTTTGTCAAGGCGATCCTCAACTCGGCGCGTGCTGTTCATCCCGGCGACAACAGTCCTGCTGCGCAGAACTCTCGCCGCATCAGCGGATTCGCAGATCTCGATGGCATCGAGTTCCTGGGCAAGGTCGACTGGGAAAAGGACCAGAACGGCCAGGACAAGAGCGTCATCAAGGCGGCCATCACGCCGGACCACAAGGACTACGCCGCGCTGATGGGCGGCGCGCGTCAGCCGGCACCCGCTGCCAACGCGCCCAGCGCACCCAATGCCTATGCGCAGGCCACCGGCCGGGCACCCACCCCGGGCCGTCCCAGCTGGGCGCAGTGACGGAGGGCCACGGTCATGATGCTCCGTCCCCGTCAATCCCTCCTGGTCGAGCGCACACTGGCCGCGCTCGATGAGCATGGGAACACACTGGCTGTTGCGCCGACCGGGTCGGGCAAGACCATCATGCTGTCGGCGGTCACCGGCAGGGTGTTGGTCGAGCCCGATGCGAAGGCTTGCATCCTTGCGCACCGCACCGAACTGACCGGCCAGAACCGGGACAAGTTCTCGCGCGTGAATCCAGGCATGAGCACGTCCGTGTTCGATGCCAACGAGAAGTCCTGGCGCGGTCAGGCGACGTTCGCGATGGTGCAGACCCTGTCGCGTCAGGCCCATCTCGACCAGATGCCCACCTTGGATCTGCTCGTGATCGACGAGGCACACCACGCCTCGTCGCCGACCTACCGGGCTGTCATTGACGCGGTGCTGGCCCGCAATCCTCGCGCTGGCATCTGCGGTCTGACCGCCACGCCGAATCGCGGCGATGGCAAGGGCCTGCGCGAGGTCTTCTCCAACGTCGCTGACCAGATCACGCTGGGCGAGATGATCGCGGCCGGGCACCTCGTTCCGCCGCGCACCTTCGTGATCGACGTCGGCGTGCAGAACGCCTTGCGCCAGGTCCGCCGCACCGCGATGGACTTCGACATGGACGAGGTCGCATCAATTCTCGACAAGCGGCTGATCACCGAAGCGGTGATCAAACACTGGAAGGCGAACGCGTCGTCGCGCAAGACCATCGTCTTCTGCTCGACGGTCGCCCATGCGCAAAACGTCTGCGATGCGTTTGTCGACGCAGGCGTGCACGCGGTGTTGGTCCACGGTGACCTGTCCGATGCGGATCGCAAAGCGCGCCTGGCGGAGTACGAGACTGGGCGCGCCCAGGTCGTGGTCAACGTGGCGGTGCTGACCGAGGGCTACGACTACACCCCCACCAGCTGCGTCGTCCTGCTGCGACCCAGCTCCTACAAATCGACCTTCATCCAGATGGTTGGTCGTGGTTTGCGGACTGTCGACCCTGAGGAGTTCCCGGGCGTGATCAAGACCGAGTGCATCGTGCTGGACTTCGGCACAGCCAGCTTGATGCACGGATCAATCGAACAAGAAATCAACCTCGACGGGCATCGTGGCGAAGGTGAGGCGCCAACCAAGGATTGCCCAGATTGCGGCGCCATCGTTCCGCTGGCCTGCATGGAGTGCCCCCTGTGCGGGCATGTATGGGAGAGGGAGCCACAAAAGCTGGGCGTGCTAGCGGACTTCGTCATGAGCGAGATCGATCTGCTCAAGCGCTCCAACTTCCGCTGGTGCGATCTGTTCGGGCATGACGACGCGCTGATGGCCACCGGCTTCAGTGCGTGGGGTGGCATCTTCTTTCTCAATGGCCGCTGGCACGCCATCGGCGGCGGGAAGGATCTGAGGCCACACCTGCTGGCCGTCGGCGAGCGCACGGTCTGCATGGCCAAGGCCGACGACTGGCTCAACGACCACGAGTCCGCCGACTCCGCCTACAAGACCCGGCGCTGGCTGAACGAGCCCCCTACGGACAAGCAGCTGCGCTACATCCCTGAGCAGATGCGAGCGGACTTCGGCATGACCCGCTACCAGGCATCGGCCCTGTTGGCCTTTCAGTTCAACAAGTCGTCGATTCAGCGGCTGGTCGTCGCGGCCAATGACGGTCATCGGGAGGCCGCTTGAAATGCGCGATCTGCTACCGCAAGGCCAAGGGGTACGGCTGGTTCAACCCTCGGCTCAAACCCAGCGACCCGAATCGCTACTCGGAAGAGTGGGTGCTCTGTTCGCGCCGCTGTCAGGACGCGTTCTGCCTGCTGATGACCAAGACGGAGGCACGCATGATCGACCCAAGTGACATGGAGCTGGCCGCGATGCGCGCGTGCCTGTCGCCGCTGGGAGAGTACGTCGGCTCCATCGGCATGCAACGTCCGCTGGCGGACTACACCCAAGATGAGGTGCTGACCCTGATCGATGTCGTGGTCACGGCGTATCAGGACCAGATGATCGAAGAGCACGAGCGCATGGCCGCGAAAGACCGCGCCTTCCTTGAGGAACGTCTGGCACGTCAGGGCCAGACATCTCCGAAGGGAGGGCCGTTCTGATGCTGGATTTCAACCACCGTCCCAAAGTCCATGAACAGATCAGCGAGCTGATCGATACCGCCCTGGCCAGTGATCGCGACGACCAAGCTCCACGCACCTACCTCGGCGCGTCGAGGCTCGGTGTCGCCTGTGAGCGGGCGCTCCAGTACGAGTACCTGAGGACCCCGGTTGATCCCGGTCGGGAGATTCCAGGCCGCATCCTGCGTGTCTTCGAAGTTGGCCATGCCCTTGAAGACGTGGCCATTCGCTGGCTGCGTTTGGCTGGGTTCGACCTGTACACGCGCAAAGCCAGCGGGGGCCAGTTTGGCTTCTCGGTGGCGGGCGGCCGAATCCAGGGCCACGTCGATGGCGTGATCAACGCAGCCCCCAGTGTGCTGGGGCTCCAGTGCCCGTCGCTGTGGGAATGCAAGACCATGAACGACAAGTCCTGGCGCGACACGGTCAAGCTCGGCGTCGCTCGTTCCAAGCCCGTCTACGCCGCGCAGATGGCGATCTACCAGGCCTACATGGAGGCCACTGTTCCGGGCATCTCTCGCAACCCCGCGCTGTTTACTGCCATCAACAAGGACTCCCAGGAGATCTGGTTCGAGTTGGTGCCGTTTGACGGTGGACTGGCGCAGCGCATGTCAGATCGGGCCGTCCGGGTGATTTCTGCATCCGAGTCCGGTGAGCTGTTGCCTCGCCACGCGGCCACGCCGACCCACTTCGAGTGCAAGTTCTGCTCCTGGCAAGACCGCTGCTGGAGGGCGACTTGATGAGCAACAACATCGTGTGGCTGGACTTCAACGATGCCGCCGAACCGCGCGAGGATCTCGTCAGTGACACGGAGGCACTGCGCACCGGTTTGCTGGATCGCCTGGAAGCGGTTTTGCACTACCTGTTTCCGCAAGGCCGCATCCGGGGCGGCAAGTTCTATGTCGGCGACACCGATGGCTCACCCGGCAAGAGCCTGGTTGTCGAGCTCGATGGTCCCCGTCGCGGTCTGTGGAAGGACTTCGCCACGGACGATGGCGGTGACGTCATCGACCTGTGGGCACGTTCCCAGTGCCTGTCCGCCCGGCATGATTTTCCGAGGCTGGCCACCGAGCTTCGCCAGTGGCTGGGTGTCGCGCCACCCGCGCAGTCCATGGCTCGGCACGCCGTCCGCACGGTTGCTGTCGATGAGCTTGGCCCCTACACCGCGAAATGGGACTACCTCACGCCCGAAGGCGAGCTGGTCGCCTGCGTGTACCGATACGACCCACCGACTGGCAAGGAGTACCGGCCTTGGGACGTGCGCGCTCGGATGTGGCGGGCCCCCGATCCCCGACCGCTCTACAACCTGCCCGCGATCACCAAGTCGATGCAGGTCGTCTTGGTCGAAGGCGAGAAGTGCGCCGATGCGTTGATCGCCTGCGGAATCGCGGCCACCACCGCGATGAACGGGGCGAAGGCGCCGATCGACAAAACCGACTGGCGCCCCCTGGCTCGACGCTCGGTGCTGATCTGGCCCGATCGTGATTCGCCAGGCTGGGACTACGCCGAGAACGCTGCGCGCGCATGTGTGGCTGCAGGCTGTGCCTCCGTTGCGATCCTGGTGCCGCCCTCAGACAAGCCCGACAAGTGGGACGCCGCCGACGCCGTCGCCGAGGGATTCGACTGCGCTGAGTTCGTCGCGCAGGGCGAGCGCCGAGTCGTCAAGGCGGCATTGCCGATGCTGCCGACCTTCACACTGGGTGCGTTGCTGGATGACGACTCGCCGCTGCCGCCCGATCTCATCTCGCCGCGTGTGCTCACGCCGGCAGGGATGCTGGTCTTCGGCGGTGCGCCCAAGGTCGGCAAGAGCGATTTTCTGCTGGCGTGGCTGACTCACATGGCTGCTGGCGCTGCCTTTCTTGGCATGCATCCGCCGCGACCCCTGCGCGTGTTCTACCTTCAGGCCGAGGTTCAGTACCACTACCTGCGTGAGCGGGTCAAAGAGGTGCGCATCCCAGCCAGCCGGCTCTTGGATGCCCGTGCGAACTTCGTGGCCACACCCCAATTGCGACTTGTGCTTGACGACGCTGGCCTCGCACAAGTGATCCCTGCCATTGCGAATGCGTTTGGTGGCGAGCCCCCGGACATCATCGCCATCGATCCCATCCGCAATGTGTTCGATGGTGGCGACGCAGGTGGCGAAAACGACAACGGCGCGATGTTGTTCTTCCTCTCGCAGCGGGTGGACAGGATTCGTCAGGCGGTCAATCCGGACGCTGGGGTGATCCTGGCCCACCACACGAAGAAGCTGGGCAAGAAGCAGTTCGAGGAGGACCCGTTCCAGGCCTTGGCCGGGGCAGGAAGCCTGCGCGGCTACTACTCGACCGGGATGCTGCTGTTCCGGCCCGATGAGACCCGCACGACGCGCCAGCTCATCTTCGAGCTGCGCAACGGCGCCGGCATTCCGCTCAAGCACGTCGACAAGATCAGCGGCGAGTGGCGGGAGGTCGATGCCAACGATCGCCTCGTGATGAAGGACTACGGCGAACGCTTGGATGCCGAGCGCCGCCGCAAGCGCGACGCCATCCTGCAGATCCTGTTCGACGAGGCTGCTGCCGGGCACTGCTACACGGCCAATCAGTTTGCCGAGGCCTTCGAAGGCAAGGCGGGGCTTGGCGGCGAACGCACCATCCGCGAACGGATCTCCGCGCTGTCCACCCAGGGATACATCAAGTATTTCCGCAACGCGGCGGACTATGGCATGCCATCGAGCGGGCGCACCAAGTTTGGCTACCTCTGCGTCGAGGGCATGGTTCTGCGTGCGCCCAACGGCGAACCAGATCCAGCCACCGGTGAGTTGCCGGTGCGTGAGCACGCGGTGCTCCCCACCCATTACAAGTGCCCGCACTCCGGGGCGGCGATGCCCGTCGAGAACCCGGACGTGTGGGTGTACCACGATGAACTGAACGATCCGGAGGCCCCATGATGAGTGCTCGTTTCGCAGTTGGCAGACCCGTTGCCGACTGCACCCACTACTTTGCCAACTGCCGCCAGTTGGCAAACCCCTTCCAACTGCAATCCCTTGCAGGACAAGGCTTTGCCGGGATGCAAGCTCAGTTGGCAGTCGGCAAGGCTGCCAACTTGCCAACTGACGCAAACCCGCGTGGTTGCTCACTTTTCCGGGCGAATCCAGTTGGAGAAAACTCCCCCTCCTACTACGTAGGAGAGGGAACAGCGGTTCCCTCTGGCCTACGTGGAGGTTTGTCCGGCGGTCGGAAAAGCGTCGGTCACCCGGCCAGCGGCAATTCGATCCTGGCCTTGGACCTTGGGACCCAGACCGGCTGGGCATTGCTCGGTCGTGACGGCGACATCACCAGCGGTACTGAGATCTTCAAGCCCCAGCGCTTTGAGGGTGGCGGCATGCGCTACCTGCGGTTCAAGCGTTGGATCACGGAGGTCAAGCAGTCGGTCGACGGATTGAATGCGGTGTTCTTTGAAGAGGTTCGTCGGCACGCCGGTGTTGATGCTGCTCACGCATACGGAGGCTTCATGGCCCATCTGACAGCCTGGTGCGAACACCACCAAATCCCGTACCAGGGCGTGCCGGTCGGCACGATCAAGAAGCACGCCACCGGGAAGGGCAACGCGCGCAAGGACGACATGGTCGCCGCCGCCCGCCGCCGTGGTCATGCACCCGCTGACGACAATGAGGCCGATGCCCTGGCGATCCTGCACTGGGCTATTGAGACTCAGGAGGTGTGACATGAAGATCCCGACACCTCAGTACCGCAGCCCCCTGGGACGGCTCTTGCCAGAACCCCGACCAGACCCCGAAGAAATCAAGCGCGAGGGCTGGCTCGACCAGCGCATCCTCGTCATCTCC
This sequence comes from Cupriavidus sp. OTU4054, assembly GCF_038440175.1. NCBI lineage: Bacteria > Pseudomonadati > Pseudomonadota > Betaproteobacteria > Burkholderiales > Burkholderiaceae > Cupriavidus > Cupriavidus sp. OTU4054. The sequence goes on along the minus strand of NZ_JASATF010000005.1, from coordinate 165,749 downwards.
CCTGAGGATGCACGACTCAACTGGACCGAGCGCGAGCTGTTGCGCCGCATTGGCGACCGCCTGTACGGAGCCAAGGAGCGTCGCCATGTCTGAGTGGACCGTTGATCTCGTTGCCGATCGCTTCTGGGAGGCCGCACGCACGGCCCATCGACTTCCACCTGTTCGGGTCCAGGGTTACTTCAACTGCTGGCCAGCCATCCAACGCATGCCCTGGGAGAACCTCGGAGCAGAGCCGCCCATCGTTCGCTTCCCGCCTGAACCGGCGGCCATCGATCGCATGCTGGAGACGATGCAATGGGTGCTCTGGCTGGAGGTCGAGCAGCGCCACCTCGTCTGGATGCGCGCTGAGCGCTATCGGTGGAAGGAGATCTGCTGCCGATTTGGTTGTGATCGGACGACCGCTTGGCGCCGCTGGCAAGCCGCCTTGGCGATCGTCGTGTCGCAGCTCAACGGCGTGACCAAGCCCGTGGCGGCATGACTGCGTGAGTGGAGTCAGAGGAAATCAAAGGTCGCTGCGAAGTCGTGCGAACAGAAGCGGGCGCATGCTGCTTTTGCAGTCGAAGGCGGCTGCAACATTTCGAAGAGTTTTGGCTACTATTCACCGTAATCTTGCGAGCACTGCGCGTGTGAAGGCCACGGAGAAATTCGTGGCCTTCGTCGTTTCTAGATCGGCGCTCCGAGAAATTTCGACGGGTCCTTCCCGCCGAAAAAGCAATGCGGGGGGCGCGAGCGCGGCATTCGCCTAGCGTCCGACTGCAAACCAAGGTTTGCAGGGTTTGCAGTTTGCACCCGCCACAGTCCGCACCCATCACGAGCCCGCCCACGGATTTCCGTCGGCGGGCTTTCTTTTTCCGAGGAACCGATTCTGAACACGCTCAACGTCGAGTACCGCAAGGTCGAGGCGCTGATCCCCTACGCCCGCAATCCGCGCACGCACACCGACGAGCAGGTGGCCAAGATCGCCGCCAGCATCGTCGAGTACGGCTGGACGAACCCGGTGCTGGTGGACGGCGACAACGGCATCATCGCGGGCCACGGGCGCTTGGCCGCCGCGCGCAAGCTGGGACTGGATCAGGTGCCGGTCATCGAACTGGCGCACCTGTCGCCCACGCAGAAGCGCGCCTACGTCATCTCCGACAACCGGCTGGCGCTCGACGCGGGCTGGAACGAGGAGCTGCTGGCGCTCGAACTGGCCGAGTTGTCCGAAGCCGGGTATGACCTCGCGTTGACCGGCTTCGAGGATGCCGAGATCGAGGCCTTGCTCGCGGACGGCGTGGTCGCCGATGAAGGCGACAACCAGCAGGACGCTGATGAATCGGATGCTGCCGACGATGTGCCTGAGTCTCCGGTGGTGCCGGTATCCCGTGCCGGCGATGTCTGGGCCCTGGGCGCGCACCGCTTGATCTGCGGCGACGCCACCGACCGCACCGTGGTCGCCACTCTAATGCAGGGTGATGTGGCCCGGCTGTGCTTCACATCGCCGCCCTATGGCAACCAGCGCGACTACACGTCGGGCGGCATCGTCGATTGGGACGGCCTGATGCGCGGCGTGTTCGCCAATGTGCCGATGGCCGATGACGGCCAGGTGCTGGTCAACCTGGGGCTGATCCACCGCGACAACGAAGTCATCCCGTATTGGGACGCGTGGCTCAACTGGATGCGCCAGCAGGGCTGGCGGCGCTTCGCGTGGTACGTTTGGGATCAGGGGCCGGGGATGCCCGGCGACTGGGCGGGCCGTTTTGCGCCGAGCTTCGAGTTCGTTTTCCACTTCAACCGCCAGAGTCGCAAGCCCAACAAGATCGTGCCCTGCAAGCACGCGGGCCAGGAATCGCACCTGCGCGCCGACGGCTCGTCCACGGCGATGCGCAGCAAGGGCGGCGAAGTGGGCGGCTGGACGCACGCAGGTCAGCCGACACAGGACTCTCGGATTCCTGATTCGGTGATCCGCCTTATGCGCCACAAAGGCAAGATCGGACAGGACATCGACCACCCGGCCGTGTTTCCGGTCGCATTGCCGGAATTCGTGATCGCGGCCTACTCGGACGAGGGCGACGTCGTGTTCGAGCCCTTCGGCGGCTCCGGCACGACCATGCTGGCCGCGCAGCGCACCGGTCGTGTGTGTCGCAGCGTGGAGATCGCGCCGGAGTACGTGGATGTCGCCATCAAGCGCTTCCAGCAGAACCACCCCGGTGTGCCTGTGACGCTGTTGGCAACAGGCCAGTCCTTCGACGAGGTGATCAATGAACGTCTCGCCACCACGGAGGTAGAGCAATGACCGCCTCCTGGTTTGCCGACAAGATCGAGCAGTGGCCGACAGCCAAGCTGCTGCCCTATGCCCGCAACGCGCGTACCCACTCGGACGATCAGGTGGCACAAATCGCCGCTTCGATTGCTGAGTTCGGGTTCACCAATCCGATCCTGGCGGGCAGCGATGGCGTGATCGTCGCCGGTCACGGACGGCTTGCCGCCGCGCAGAAGCTCGGGCTGGAGGTGGTGCCGGTGGTCGTACTCGACCATCTGAGCCCCACGCAGCGCAGGGCTCTGGTGATCGCGGACAACCGCATCGCCGAAAACGCGGGTTGGGACGACGCGATGCTGCGCATCGAGATCGCTGCCCTGCAGGATGACGACTTCGACCTGTCGCTGACCGGCTTCGATGCCGATGCACTGGCCGAATTGATGGCGGGCGAAGAGCCGGATGGCGAAGGCGAAACCGATGACGACGCTGTGCCTGAGATGTGCGAGACACTCGTCTCGCGCACGGGTGACGTGTGGTTGCTGGGTGGCCACCGCCTGCTGTGCGGGGACTCCACCGTGGCCGAAAGCTACGACCTGGTTCTCGATGGCGCGCAGGTGGACATGGTATTCACCGACCCGCCGTACAACGTGAACTACGCCAACAGCGCCAAGGACAAGATGCGCGGGAAGGATCGAGCGATCCTGAACGACAACCTCGGCGACGGTTTCTACGACTTCCTGCTGGCGGCGCTGATGCCGACCATCGCGCATTGTCGGGGTGGCATTTACGTGGCGATGTCGTCCAGCGAACTGGATGTGCTGCAAGCCGCGTTCCGCGCCGCCGGTGGCAAGTGGTCGACGTTCATCATCTGGGCCAAGAACACCTTCACGCTGGGCCGCGCGGACTACCAGCGCCAGTACGAGCCGATCCTATATGGCTGGCCCGAGGGGGCGACACGCCACTGGTGCGGCGACCGGGATCAGGGTGACGTGTGGAACATCAAGAAGCCGCAGAAGAACGACCTGCACCCGACCATGAAGCCGGTGGAGTTGGTCGAACGTGCGATCCGCAATTCGAGCCGCCCCGGCAACGTGGTGCTTGACCCGTTCGGCGGGTCCGGCACAACGCTGATCGCCGCCGAGAAGTCAGGACGGCTGGCACGGCTGATCGAGCTCGACCCCAAGTACGTCGACGTGATCGTGCGCCGCTGGCAGGAATGGACGGGCAAGCAAGCCACCCGCGAGGCGGATGGGGAGATCTTCGATGCCGTGAGCCTTTAGAAACCCTGATTTGGCAGCGACGGATTCGGCTGCTGGTAACCATTCCAGAACTGCGGTTGGCCCATTGCGGTGTTGAGAACACCGGCCTGAGTAGTCATTTGGTGCTGCTGAAACTGAGTGGCGGCATTATTGGCTGCGATGTTGTAATCAGTGTTGTTTTTATGAATGGCTTTGCTGTAGTCGACATTCGAGGTCTGAAGCACAGTGTGGTACTGCGCATCGAACTCGGCCTGTTTGATCTCTTTTTCGATCACAGCCTTGTCCGTAGTTTGGTCATACTGACTCTTGAGCTCGATCAGTTTCTGGTAGGTGGCAAGGAGGTCTTTGTTCTCGATGTTTTTCGACAGTTGTTCTTCCAGAAACTGACGGCATTTATTGAAATCTTCGCTGTTCATCTTGCGCCCTTCGGTAGATAGATTTTGTGGAACGAATTTGGAGTCAATCCGGCGGTTTTTCAAGACCGCCAGCTGATTCTGCGAAGCTACAGAGATCACTAACCTGTGGCACAGATCAATCGATGTCTGTGCCACAGGCTCTTGATCAGACCCTCTTGTAGACAGCCTTGTTACTGCTGGTGCGACGAACATACATTGCAATAGATGGCTCCATGCCTTCAACCGCTTTTCGGAACCCTTTGCCGAGGCTCTTGCGCTCGCCGCCGCTGAGAGCTTCCCAGTCTTCGTCGGTGCACAGGTCTATCAGCATGAATTCTGAACCGATTTCTTTGGTGCGCACACGATCCACCGCACTCGCAATCAGGTCATCAACGTTCACTGCCTTTCGCGCGGGCACGGGGTTCGGGCTTGCCAATGCAGCGTTCAGCGCCTCGCTGATGAAGGTATCAAGGCTGATCTCCTGCTCCTGACTGTCGATCAAAACCCGGGACAAAAGTGCGTCATCAATTTCCACAAACAGCTTCGCCACAATCTTCTCCTGTTAAAAGCTCTCAAAAGGAGAGCACAGGAGTTATTCTGCCTACCATGAATTAGAAAGTCAAGGAGTTGTGTGGTTTCAAACTCCTTTCGTGATGAGTTTGTATGATCAGGCGATCCGGTACACCCGCTCCCCACCCTGAGCCTTGTCGGAGACGATGGTCAGGCCGAGCTTCTTCTTGAAAGCACCGGCAAAGGTGCCGCGCACTGTGTGCGCCTGCCAGCCGGTGGCGTCGCAGATCTGGCGTACCGTCGCGCCCTCGGCGCGTTGCAGCATCCGGATGACTTCTGCCTGCTTGCTGTTCTCGCGGGTGCGGGGCTTGGCCTGCGCTTGCTCCGGGGCCTTTTCCTTGACCCACTCGGCTTCGGCCGCCGTCACGGCGGCCTCAATTTCCGGGTCTGCGGCCAGTGGCGCAGGCGCGGGACGGGCGCGCCCCATCGCGTCGTAACCCTCGGCAGCGACGAACCAGTCGGTGCCGGAGGGGGTGATCAGGGCGCGGTTGAACAAGCCGTCGAGCACCTTCTTGCGGGCGCCGCCTTTGATGTTGTCGGGGAACCAGTCGATCTTGCCGTCGGTGTGTTCGAGGGCGTAGGCCAGGATCGCGTGCTGTGCCGGGGTCAGTTGGGTGGTGGTCATTTGCTGCTCCTTCGGGGTGGTTGATCGGTTGACGTGATGAACGCGCTGTTCGGGAATGAAGCCAAGCGCTTCCTGCTTGGCTCCCGGCGTTCAATCGAGGAGGTAGAGGTCAGCTTGCGGAACGAGATCCGTGTACCCGGCCCTGTGCAGGACGACGACCTTGCCGTCCCGCCAGCCTTGCACCACGCCGACCCTGCGTTGGTCCTTGGCGTTGTAGTAGGCGACCTGGTCGCCTTTCTTGGTGGGTTGGCTGATGGTCTTGTTCATCGCGTTCTCCTTTGGTTGATCGTGCTGACATCCGTATGAACGCGCTGTCCCCGATGGAAGCCAAGCTGATTCCGAAGGAGTGACGAACCAATGATTGAAGGGGCCGATGGGTATCTCGATTCGCGCTTACGCCCGCCACCGTGGGGTCACCGACACCGCCGTACACAAGGCGATCCGTGCCGGTCGTATCACGCCGGAGGCTGACGGCACCATCGACGCCGACCGCGCGGATCGCGAGTGGGCGCGCAATTCGGAGGCTCCCAAGGCCGGAACGCGCGCCAAGGCCCCGAAGGTCGCCGTGCCGGAGGGCGGCGGCGACGGGCCGGCTGCCTTACCCGCTGGTGGCACATCGCTCCTTCAGGCGCGCACGGTCAACGAGGTGGTCAAGGCGCAGACGAACAAGGTGCGGCTGGCACGACTGAAGGGCGAACTGGTGGATCGGCCGCAGGCCATCGCCCACGTCTTCAAGCTGGCGCGATCAGAACGCGATGCTTGGCTGAACTGGCCCGCGCGCATCTCGGCGCAGATGGCGGCCAAGCTCGGCGTCGATCCGCACACGATGCACGTCGCCCTGGAGGCGGCCGTGCGTGAACACCTGCAGGAGCTGGGCGAACTACGTCCCCGGGTGGACTGATGTTGGACATGGACTACGAAGGCGCGGCGGAAATCGAGCGTGCGTGGCGCGAGGGGCTGACGCCCGACCCGTTGCTCACGGTGTCCGAATGGTCGGACCGGCACCGGATGCTCTCCAGCAAGGCATCCGCCGAGCCTGGGCGCTGGCGCACCAGTCGCACGCCGTACCTGAAGGCGATCATGGATTGCCTGTCGCCGACCTCGCCGGTCGAGCGCGTGGTGTTCATGAAGGCCGCGCAGCTCGGCGCGACCGAGATGGGCTCGAACTGGATCGGCTACGTGATCCACCACGCCCCAGGGCCGATGATGGCGGTGTGGCCGACCGTGGAGATGGCCAAGCGCAACTCCAAGCAGCGGATCGATCCGCTGATCGAGGAGTCGGCGGCGCTGGCGGAACTGATCGCACCGGCGCGCTCGCGCGACTCGGGCAACACCATCCTGGCCAAGGAGTTCCGGGGCGGTGTGCTGGTGATGACGGGCGCGAACAGCGCGGTCGGCCTGCGTTCGATGCCGGTGCGCTATTTGTTCCTCGACGAGGTGGACGGCTATCCGCTGGACGTCGAGGGTGAAGGCGATGCGATCTCGCTGGCCGAAGCCCGCACGCGCACCTTCGCCCGGCGCAAGATCTTCATCGTCTCGACGCCGACGATCTCGGGGGCATCTGCCATCGAGCGCGAGTACGAGGCCAGCGACCAGCGTCGCTACTTCGTGCCGTGCCCGCATTGCTCGCACCGACAGTGGCTGCGCTTCGAGCAACTGCGCTGGGAGAAAGGTCAACCGGAAACGGCGGCCTACATCTGTGAGTCCTGCGATGAGCCGATTGCCGAGCATCACAAGACCTGGATGCTGGAGCACGGCGAGTGGCGGGCGATGACCAGCGACAGCTCGGGCAAGACGGCGGGGTTCCACCTGTCGTCGCTGTACAGCCCCGTGGGCTGGCGCAGTTGGCGCGACATCGCCGCCGCCTGGGACAGCGCCGTCAACAAGGAATCGGGGTCAGCAGCGGCCATCAAGACCTTCAAGAACACCGAGCTGGGCGAGACTTGGGTTGAGGAAGGCGAAGCACCCGACTGGCAACGGCTGGTCGAGCGCCGGGAGGACTACCGCATCGGCACCGTGCCGCAGGGTGGATTGCTCCTGGTGGGCGCGGCCGACGTGCAGAAAGATCGCATCGAAGCGTCCATCTGGGCCTTCGGGCGCGGCAAGGAATCTTGGCTGGTCGAGCACCGCGTGCTGATGGGTGATACCGCCCGCGACGTGGTGTGGAAACGGCTCGGCGAGTTGATCGCCGAGAACTGGACGCACGCCTCTGGCGCGGCGATGCCGCTGGCCCGTTTCGCGCTGGACACCGGCTTTGCGACGCAGGAGGCCTACGCCTTCGTGCGGGTCTGCCGCGATCCGCGTGTGATGCCGGTCAAGGGCGTACCGCGCGGCGCGGCGCTGATCGGCACGCCGACCGCCATCGATGTCTCGCAGGGCGGCAAAAAGCTGCGCCGGGGCATCAAGGTGTTCACGGTGGCGGTCGGTATCGCCAAGCTGGAGTTCTACAACAACCTGCGCAAGAGCGCGGATGTCAGCGAGGACGGCGTGACCACGGTCTTTCCTGCCGGGTTCGTTCACCTGCCCAAGATCGACGCGGAGTTCATCCAGCAGCTCTGCGCCGAGCAGTTGATTACCCGCCGCGACCGCAACGGCTTCCCGGTGCGCGAGTGGCAAAAGATGCGCGAGCGCAATGAAGCGCTCGACTGCTACGTGTACGCACGCGCCGCCGCATCGGCGGCGGGCCTGGATCGCTTCGAGGAGCGCCACTGGCGCGAACTCGAACGACAACTCGGGATGGAGCGGCCACCGGATGAGCCGCCCCCGATACAGACATTCGACCCCGACGAGGCCACCCACAGCGGTGGCCTCGCCGTTTCTGGCACTCGCAATGCCGGTCGGCGCGTGATCAAGAGCCGCTGGCTGACCAGATGAAGACCAATGGATAAGCGATGACCTACACCACCACGCAACTCGACGCATTGAAGCGCGCGCTAGCAACCGGCGAGCGCCGCGTGAGCTTCGGCGACAAGACGGTCGAGTACCGCTCGATTGAGGAACTGCAGGCCGCTATTCGCACGGTCGAGGCCGAGCTCGCCCGTGGCGCTGGCGCGAATCAGAAGCGCCAGATCCGGGTCACCACCAAGAAGGCCACCTGATGAGCTGGTTTTCCAAACTCCGGCGTGGCCTGTTCGGCGGCCCATCACCCACCTATGACGGCATCGGAGGTGGCCGACGCGCGATTGCATGGCAGGTCAGCAATCCAGGCGCGGTTGCCGCCCTGGCCTTCACCCAGAACGAGCTCCGCGCCAAGAGCCGCGATCTGGTGCGGCGCAATGCCTGGGCGGCGGCCGGTGTCGAAGCCTTCGTCGCCAACGCAATCGGCACGGGCATCAAGCCGCAGTCGATACTCACAGACAACGCACTGCGGGAAACCATTCATTCGCTCTGGTGGGACTGGTGTGAAGAGGCGGATGCAGCTGGCTTGACCGACTTCTATGGCCTGCAAGCACTCGCCTGCAGGGCGATGCTGGAAGGCGGAGAGACCTTGGTACGCCTGCGCTATCGGCGCCCCGAAGATGGTCTGGCAGTCGGCCTGCAGCTCCAGTTGCTGGAGCCCGAACACCTGCCTACGACGATGAACCTGGATCTTCCGTCCGGCAATGTGGTCCGGGCCGGCATCGAGTTCGACCGCCTCGGGCGGCGCATCGCCTACCACCTATATCGCTCGCATCCAGGTGATGGTGCACTGGCGCCCATGTCCGGCACGGGCGGCATGGACACCGTGCGCGTACCTGCCGACGAGATCATCCACCTGTTTCGTCCGCTTCGTCCAGGTCAGATCCGGGGCGAGCCCTGGCTGGCGCGGGCACTGGTCAAACTCAATGAGCTGGACCAGTACGACGACGCCGAACTGGTGCGCAAGAAGACGGCGGCGATGTTCGCCGGCTTCATCACCCGCCTCGTGCCCGAGGACAACCTTATGGGCGAAGGTCTGGCGGACGCCAACGGTGTGTCGCTGGCAGGACTGGAACCCGGGACCTTGCAGCTGCTGGAGCCTGGTGAGGACGTCAAGTTCAGCCAACCGGCAGACGTCGGCGCCAGCTACGCCGAGTTCCTGCGTATGCAGTTCCGGGCAGTCGCCGCTGCGATGGGTATCACCTACGAAATGCTCACCGGTGATCTGACGCAGGTGAACTATTCGTCGATCCGAGCCGGCTTGCTGGAGTTTCGCCGTCGCTGTGAGGCGATCCAGCATGGCGTGATCGTTCACCAGCTCTGCCGCCCCATCTGGCGGGCATGGATGGAACAGGCCGCGCTCGAAGGCGCACTCGATCTCCCGGGCTTTGGCGGCCGCAAGCGGGAATACCTGGCCGCGAAATGGATTCCGCAGGGCTGGCAATGGGTCGACCCGAAGAAGGAATTCGACGCAATGCTCACCGCGATCCGCGCAGGGCTGCTGTCCCGTTCCGAAGCCATCTCGGCCTTCGGCTACGACGCCGAAGACATCGACCGCGAAATCGCGGCCGACAACCGGCGGGCCGACGAACTCGGTCTGGTTTTCGATTCCGACCCGCGCCACGACAAAGCGCCCGTCAACGCTGCGGCGACGGCCAGCCAGGCTCCGCCGCAAGAACCCCAGGACAACTGATATGCAGCTCGTACACCTGGCGTCCCGTCTCTACGGGACGCCGCTTCTCATTGCGCGTTCGAAACTGGACGTGATCCTGTCCGTTCTCGGCGCGCGCATCGGACTGCCGGACATCGATGCCGCCGTATCGCTACCCACCCCACAGGCTGCTTCTGCAATGGCGCAGCCCGGCATCGCGATCATCCCCGTGCACGGCACGCTAGTACGACGGGCGATCGGTCTGGAGGCGGCGTCTGGCCTGACGTCCTATGGCGAGATCGCTGCACGCCTCGACGCCGCGCTGGCGGACCCACAGGTCAGCGGCATCCTGCTCGACCTCGACTCACCCGGTGGCGAAGCCGGTGGCGTGTTCGAGCTGGCCGAGCGGATTCGCGCTGCGAACGGCATCAAGCCGGTCTGGGCGCATGCCAACGACTCGGCCTACTCGGCGGCTTATGCCATCGCAGCCGCCGCATCGCGCTTGACCCTGTCGCAAACCGCCGGCGTGGGCTCCATCGGCGTCATTGCGCTGCACGTCGACCAGTCCATCAAAGATGCAAAGGACGGCATCGCCTTCACGGCGATCTATGCCGGCCACCACAAGAACGACTTTTCTCCTCATGCGCCGCTGTCGCCGCAGGCGGCTTCGACCCTGCAGTCGGAAGTAGACCGGCTCTACGGAATCTTCATCAGCCAAGTCGCACAGATGAGAGGTCTTGAGAGCGATGCGGTGCGGGCGACCGAAGCCGGCGTGCTCTTCGGGGAGGCCGCTGTGACGGCCGGCCTGGCCGACGCCGTGATCAGCCTCGATCAGGTCCTGGTCGAGTTTTCCAACGCACTGGGTGCACAGCGCCGCCTGGCGACACCGAGTGCAGGTACTGCGAGGCGCGGCCCACTCGCCCGCGCCTCGCCCATGTCACTGAAAGCCAGCCCGCAGTTTTCCAGCCATCACTACTCTCATTTGGAGCAGACCATGACCGATCACGAAAACCCCAGTCCCCCGGACGAACCTACGCCGGAGACCACGCCAGATCCGGCGGACACCCCGGTGCAACAGCCTCCCGCGCCACCCATGGCAGCCGCGCATGCTGGAGCGCTCACCAATGGACGGATCGAGGCACAAGCCATCGCCGAGATCTGCCTGATAGCTGGGGCGCCGCAGCGCACAGCGGAATTCCTCGCCTCCGGCATAACCGAGGCCCAAGTCCGCCGCGCACTGCTCGAGGCTCGCGCCGACCAGCCCGAGATTGCCTCGCGCATCACCGCCGATGCGGGAGCCACCGTCCGACCGGAAAGCAGCCCAGTCGTTGCCGCCGTCAAGAAACTCGCCACGAAGGAGTAAGCCATGCCTGCCATTCGGGAAACCAACAACCTCGGTGATCTCCTCAAGTACGAGGCACCGAATCTCTATTCCCGCGACCTGGCCACGGTCGCTGCCGGACAGAACCTACTGCTCGGCGCCATCGTCGGCCGCGACAGCACGACCGGCAAGCTGAAGGTGCTCGCCCCGGCCGCCACCGATGGCACCGAGAACGCCGTTGGCGTGCTCGCCGCCGACGTGGACGCGACCCTGGTCGACCGCGAGGACGCGCTGCTGATCTCCCGCCACGCCATCGTCGCCAGCCATGCGCTGCTCTGGCCCGTCGCCATCACCCCCACCGAGAAAGCTACCGCGATCGCTCAGCTCGAAGCGCGTGGCGTCCTCGTCCGAGTCGCCGCCTGATTTAGGAGACACACCATGCAGAACCCATTCACGAATCCCGCGTTCTCGATGGCGGCGCTCACGGCGGCCATCAACATTCTCCCTAACCGCTATGGCCGCATCGAGGATCTCGGCCTTATGCCGGCCAAGCCGGTGCGCCAGCGCCAAGTCATCGTTGAGGAGATGAACGGCGTGCTGAACCTGCTGCCCACACTGCCGCCGGGAGCCCCGGGCACGGTCGGTGTACGCGGCAAACGCACCCTGCGCTCGTTCGTGATTCCGCACATCCCGCACGACGATGTCGTCCTGCCTGAGGAGGTTCAGGGCATCCGCGCCTTTGGCTCGGAGACTGAAACGGAAGCCGTCGCGGGCGTCATCGCACGGCATCTGGAGACCATGCGCAACAAGCACGCGATCACGCTGGAGCACCTGCGCATGGGTGCGCTCAAGGGCGTCATCCTAGATGCCGATGGCTCCGTGCTGTACGACCTGTTCGACGAGTTCGACATCACGCCGCAGACCATCGCCTTCGACCTCGGCAATGCCGGCACCAATGTGAAGGCGAAATGCCTCGCAACCCTGGCCGCGATCGAGGACAACCTCAAGGGTGAGTTCATGAGCGGTGTGCACTGCCTGTGCTCGCCCGAGTTCTTCGCTGCACTGACCGGCCACGCCAAGGTCGAGAAAGCCTTCGAGAACTGGCAGCAGGGCGCCATCCTGATCAACGACGTGCGCCGAGGATTCACCTACGCCGGTATCACCTTCGAGGAGTATCGCGGGCAGGCGACGGACCCATCCGGCACTACCCGGCGCTTCATCGCGGCTGGCGAGGCCCACGCCTTCCCGCTGGGTACGGTCGACACCTTCGGCACCTACTTCGCGCCTGCCGACTTCAACGAGACGGTCAACACCATCGGGCAGACGCTCTATGCAAAGCAGGAGCCGCGCAAGTTCGATCGCGGCACAGACCTGCATACCCAGTCCAACCCGCTGCCCATGTGCCACCGCCCTGGTGTGCTCGTGAAGCTGACGGTGTGATGGTGCGCATCGAAGCTTTCTACGACGCCGCTGGTCGGTCTGGCTTGCTTGTGGATGCGGAAATCGATGGCCACACCATTGCCGTCGACTTCCGCTCGCCAGACGAAACCGTGCTCGACGGGCTGGCCCTGTCTACCGACTACACGATCCGCTTTCCAGCCTCGGCGCTGCCGAGCCTGGCGGCAGGAGACACCGTGTCTATCGGTGGCAGCAACTACCGCGTCCGCGATATCCGCAGCATCGGCGACGGCAGCGAACGCCGCGCGTCACTCTCTCGCCTCTGAGGACTCCTGCTCATGAACTCCATCCGCGAGCGCATCTTGCGAGAGGTCGTTGCGCGCCTCACTGCCGGGGTGGCGCCCGCGCCGGTACTGCGCTTTCCGACCGTGCCGGTGACGCGGGAGGCCAGTCCCGCGCTGCTGGTATTTGCCGAAGGCGACAGCATTACTGCACATGCCAACAACCTCGTCGACCGCCTTCTGAGCGTGCGCCTGGTTGCCGTGGCGCGTGGCGACGACGCCTTCGACCAAGTCGACCTGGCGGTGGTCGCCGCCCACGCAGCCCTGATGAGCGACTGCAACCTTGGCGGCCTTGCCCTGGCACTGCGCGAGGTTGACTGCGAGTGGGACCCGGAGGACGCCGACGTCGGGGCCGTCGCGCTGCCGGCCTGCTACGAGATCCGCTATCGCACCCATGCACTTGATCTGACCCGAACTGGATAAACCGACATGAACATCGAACTACTGAAACCCCACACCCACGCCGGAGTGCGCTATGCCCCCGGCGTGCACCTGGACGTCGACGAGGCCACCGCACGATGGCTGATCGACCACGCCGTCGCCCAGGAAGTCGCAGTGGCCGACGCCGCCCCAAAGCTCGCCACCCCCGTTCGTAAAGGAGACTGACCATGCCGTACTTTTCTGGACAAGGCCGGGTGTACATCGGCGCCCGCGACACCGCCGGCAACCCGCAAGGGCTGAACTTCGTGGGCAACGTGCCCGAGCTCAAGGTGTCGCTGTCGGTGGAAACCCTGGAGCACCAAGAATCGACCAGCGGCCAGCGCCTGGCCGACCTGCAACTGATCAAGACCAAGAAGGGCGAATTCGCCTGCACGCTGGAAGAACTGATCGCCGTGAACCTGGGGCTCGCGTTGTACGGAACGACCACCGACCAGGTCAGCGGTACGGTTACCGCCGAGGCGCTGCCCAATCCGATCACGGTCGGCAGCCTGTACCTGCTCGCCAAGCAGAACGTCTCGTCGGTAGTGGTCAAGGATGCTTCGGCCACTCCCAAGACGCTGCCGGCGGGCCAGTACAGCCTCAACGCCAAGCACGGTTCGCTGTCGATCACGGACAAGACCACGGGCGGCCCCTTTGTGGAGCCGTTCAAGGTCGACTACGCCTATGGCGCGGCCCAATCGACGGCGCTGTTCACCCAGCCGCTGCCCGAGCGCTGGGTGCGCTTCGAGGGCTTGAACACCGCCGACAGCAACCGCGAGGTGGTGATCGACCTGTACCGCGTCGCCATCAACCCGGCCAAGGAGCTGTCGATCATCACCGAGGAGTTGCTCAAGTTCGAGCTCTCCGGGCAGGTACTGGCCGACACGCTCAAGCCGGCCGCCGGCGATCTCGGCCAGTTCGGCCGCATCGTGCTGCTGTGAAGGAGCTGCCAATGACCCCTTCCGATCTCGATGTGCTCGTGCCGCAGGCTCAGGTACTGGAGCTGGCCGGGCAGCGCCTGACCATCAGCCCGCTGGTCGTCGGTGAACTGCCGGCGATGCTCAAGGCCGTGCGGCCTTTTGCCGAACAGTTGACCGGCGAACCGGACTGGCTCGCCTTGCTCTGTGACCACGGCGACGCCTTGCTGGCTGCACTGGCGCTCGCCAGTCGTCAGCCGCGCGATTGGGTGGACGCCTTGGCGCTGGACGATGCGATCACGCTGGCCGCCGCCGTGTTCGGGGTAAATGCCGATTTTTTCGTGCGCCGGGTCGCGCCGAAGGTCGGCGATCTGGCGCAGAGCCTGAACGGCCGCCAGGCTGGATCGACGCCGTCGCGCGCCTGATTCGCAGCGGCCACCGCTACCCGGACATCCTGGGTTACACGCTGGGACAGATGAACGCTTTCCTGGCTGCCGACGGCCGTCTCGAATACGAGCGCCTCTCCACCCGGTTGGCGGTCATGACCGCCGCCGCCCAGGGGAGCCGCGACGGTATCCGCCAGCTGCAAGCCGAGCTCCATCAAGGAATGCGCGATGAAGATCGATCTGGTCGCTGAGGGCCTACTGGACCGGCGGCGTTTCAACGCCTGGCAGGCCGATACCCACAAGGCGATCCACGCCGCCGTTGCCCGCGCGATGCGCGACAGCGGCAAGGATATGGCCGAACAGATACGCGGCGAGATGCGTGCCAGCTTCCGGACGGCCAGCCCCAAGTTCCTGCGCTCGATGCACGCCAAGGTGTTCGACCGCAAAACCAACGAGCTTCCGGCCCTCTACCTCGGCTCGAAGGTGTCGTGGCTGGGCATCCACGAACAAGGCGGGACGATCCGAGGACGGATGCTGATCCCACTGCTACCGCAACACCGGCGCATCGGACGCAAGGCCTTCGCCCGGGTGATCGATGCGCTGATGCGATCCGGCAATGCCTGGTTCGTCGAGAAGAACGGCCAGCAGATCCTGATGGCCGAGAACCTTGCCGAGAACGCCCAACCACTCGCGCGTTTCCGCCGAGCCGAGCGGGAGCGGACTGGTACGAAGCGGCTGCGGCGCGGACAGGAGATTCCCATTGCCGTGCTGGTACGGCGCGTGAGCTTGAAAAAACGTTTCGACCTCAACCGTGCGGTGCGGGTCGAGCTTCCCCGCCTGACGGCGGCCATCCGCAAGGCAATGGCAAAGGTTTGAACGATGGCGAACAACCGTGCCCAGATCCTCATCACTGCAGTCGATGAGACGAGACGGGCTTTCCAGTCGATCAATGGCAGTCTTTCTCAGCTGCGCGACCAAGCCGGTCAGGTCGGAGCTGTCCTGTCCCGCATTGGCGGCGCCATCGGGGTTGGGCTGGGCGTGCGCGAACTGGTGGAGGTCGCCGACCAGTACAAGAACCTGCAGGCCCGTCTGCGGCTGGCAGTCGCCTCGCAGCAGGAGTTCAACCGCGCCGATGCCGCGTTGTTCGAAATCGCGCAGCGCAACCGCGCGCCCCTGGCCGAAACCGTCACGCTCTACGCGCGGCTGGCACCGTCGGTGCAGGCATTGGGGCGTTCGCAGGCGGACGTGCTGGCCGCCACCGATGCCATCGGCCAGGCGGTATCTCTGTCCGGCGCGTCCAGTGAAGCGGCGGCTGGGGCGTTGCTGCAACTGGGGCAGGCCTTCGCCTCGGGTCAGCTGCGTGGCGAGGAGTTCAACTCGGTCATCGAGCAGACACCGCGTCTGGCGCAAGCCATCGCCGACGGCATGGGCGTGCCACTGCGGAGTCTGAGGAAGCTCGCCGAAGAAGGCAAGATTACCTCCAAGGCAGTGCTCGACGCCTTGCTCAAGCAGCGTGGGCGCCTCGCCGAGGAATACGCGAGCCTGCCCGATACGGTCTCGGGCGCACTCACCCGACTGAAGAACGCTTTCCTGCGCGCTTTCGGCGAGCGGGATTCCAATTCGGGGCTTACAGCAGGCCTCGCGCAGGCCCTCCAACTCGTCGCCCAGCATCTGGAACTGCTGATCGATCTGGCCGGCGTCGTTCTGGTCGCCGCCTTCGGCCGGATGGCGAGCGCGTTTGCGACCAGCATTGCCGCCGCCCGCGCCGAAGCGGCGGCGCGGCTGGCCAACCTGCGCACACTCGAAGCTGAGGCACTGGCGCGGGTGCGCGTGGCCGATGCTGCCTTGGCCCAGGCGCGGGCGCAAGGCCTCGCCGCCAGCGCCCTGGTCACCGACGCGGCCAAGGCCCGACTGCAAGCCACCGCCGCCACCAATGCCGTGACGCAGGCCGTCGCTTCCACATCGCTGCTGGGGCGTGCGGCGGGGCTGTTGCGTGGCGCTCTGGCGCTTCTGGGTGGCCCCATCGGTTTGATTGTGACCACGGTGACGCTGCTGGCGGGCGTGCTCTATTCAGCTCGCAATGCGGTGGTCGAGTTCGGTGGCAAGACCGCGTCGATCAAGCAGATCGTTGTCGCCACTTGGGATCTGGTGGTCGAGAAGGTCGGCGAAGTCGTCAGCGTCCTGGGGCGGCTGGTGGGCACCAACGATCTTTCTTGGGCCCGCGTGCGCGAGGTGATGGTCGGCGCACTCAAAACCATCGGCACGGCGATCCGCACGATGGTCAATGGCGTCATTGGCGCGTTCAACGCGGTCGGCAGTGTCGCGGGCATCACGGCGGCCTTCCTGGTCGAGCGTTTCCGCAACGCCTTCTCCGACATCGGCGATCTGGCGCAGGCCTTGGGTCAGGACGTAGCCGCTGCCTTCAGCGGCGACTTTTCGATGCAGTCGCTGCGCGCCGTCCTCGGCCGCCGACTCGGCGAAATGCGCGACTTCGGCAAGGAACTGGCGGGGACCGTGCGCGACGCGGTCACCCGCGACTATGTCGGGGAGGCCGCCCAGGCCATCGCCCACCGTATCCGACCCGAGCAAAACCAGCCCGGCGTCTTCGGCCGTCCGCAACAGCCCTCCAAGCCGACGCCCGACAAGGCTGTCGAGGCCGCCAATCTCGCCCTCGTCGAAGCACGGGCCGAGGCTGAACTCAAGGTTCTTAAGGACGGACTGGATCGTCAGGCTCGTGCCCTCGAAGCGGCCCTCGAAGACCGGCTGATTGCCTTCAAGGACTACTACGCCGCCAAGACGCAGGTCGAGCAGCAGGAAATCGACGCCGAAATCCGCCGGTTGCAAGTCTCACTCGCGGAACAGCAGCGCCTGGAAAAATCGGGACGCGACGAACCCACCCGTCTCAAGGCCAAGGGTGAAGTTGCCAAGCTCGAGGCGGATCTCACCGTCCTCAACCACAAACGCGCCGATGTCGAGATCGCCAATGCCCGCAAGGCCGCCCAGGCCGAGCGCGAACTGCGCGAGGAGTTGGCCAAGGTTCGCGATGAACTGCTTGATCTCACCGGTGCCGCGACCAGCCAGGATCGGCGCGCGGCCATCGAGCGGCAGTACCAGACCCTGATCGAGCGGCTGCGTGCCGAGGGCAATACCGAAGGGGTGGCCACGGTCGGTCGGCTGATCGACGTCAAATCGGCGGCCGCCGATCTCGCCGACTACGAGCGCCAATTCAACGATGCGCTCTCTCGGATGCGCGCCTCGGAGGAGTCGATCAACCTGCAGCGGCAATCGGGGCTGCTCACGGAATCGCAGGCCCGCCAGCAGATCCTGGCGCTGCACCGGCAGACCGGCCAATCGCTCGACGCGCTGCTGCCGCAGTTGGAGGCGGCCGCCACGGCCATCGGCCCGGATGCCGTCGCCCGGGTGCAGGCCTGGAAGAACGAGATCGCGCAGGTGAAGCTGGTCGCCGACGACGTGGCGGTGGCCATCGACGGCGCGGTGCAGGACGGTTTCGCGCAACTCTTCCAGGACATCGGAAGCGGCGCGAAGTCGGCCAAGGACGCGTTCGCGGATTTCGGCCGCTCGGTGCTGCAGACGATCAACCGGATCGCCTCGCAGAAACTGGCTGAAGCATTGTTCGGCAGCCTGATGGGAGGCGGCACGGCAGGCAGCGCCGGCGGATTGGGGGCGTTGATCTCGTCTTTCTTTGGGTTCGCGTCTGGGGGCTACGTGACTGGCCCTGGCACCTCGACCAGCGACTCCATCCCGGCGCGGCTCTCCCACGGCGAGTACGTGGTCAATGCCCGTGCGGTGAGCCGACTCGGGTTGTCGTTCCTGGACGCCATCAACGGCTTGTCTGCCGGGCCTCGCATCCAAGGCGGGCGCTTGGCCTTTGCCGCCGGTGGCCTGGTGCCGGAAGCCCCAGCTCAACCGGCCTCGAACCGAAACATCCGCATCGTCAATGTGATCGACCCGGCGATGGCTGCCGATTACCTCAACAGCAGCGCCGGCGAGCGCACGGTGATGAACCTCATCCAGCGTAACGCCTCGTCGGTGCGCAACATTCTGGGACGCTGAATATGGCCTGGACTTCCGGCACGGCAACGAATGCCGCCGATCTTTTCAACAAGCTGATCACCTTTTTGACCGCCGATGCGGTGCTGGCCGCCGTGGGCGAGGCCTGGACCCTGCTGCGTCGCGACACCTTCATGGCGGACGCAAAACGGGATCTGGTCGAACTGCGCGGCCCCGGTTCCTCGGCGGGCGATGCGATCTACGTGCAGATCTGCCTGTTCGCCGACGCGGCAGCGCCTGCCCATTCGATCCGCGTGCTCGGCTCGCAGTCCTGGCAAAGCGCCGTTGCGATCAGCACACCCGAGGGTCAACCGGGCAGTCTGCTGTCAGGCGCGGGTGCGCTGGGCATCGTGCCGAGGATGCCAGTGTTCAACAGCGCGGTGAGCTACTGGTTCGTCGCCAACGGCCGGCGCTTCATCGTGGTGGCGAAGTCCTCGGCCTACTGGGGCGCCCTTTACGCCGGATTCTTCCTGCCTTACGGCACACCATCGCAGTACCCGTACCCGCTGTTCATCGGGGCTAACACCTCGCGCGGCGACAACTACCAAAGTTCGGATCTCGACATCGCTAACAGCGCCTTCTGGCGCAACGACGGCGAATACGGCAGCTACAGCGCGGCGATCCTGCAGCCGGGCGGCGGCTGGGTCGGCACGAACCGCTTCGATACAACTTACACAGGCCGCACGTGGCCATGGGCGATGTCGCTGGAGACCAGGAAAAACAGCGTAGGGCGCTACGACATGGGCAACCTCACGCAGTTGCCGAGCGGGGCGAGTCCTCTGCTGCCGGCCATCCTCTACGACTGCGCGACCTCGCGTGCCTTCAACGTCTGGGGCGAACTCCAGGGCGTGTTTGCCGTGCCGGGTTTCAGCGTAGCCGCAGGGGACACCGTGACGGTGGGAGGCACATCCCATCTGGTCGTGCAGGCGGCAACTTCCACCAATGCGGCGCGCTTTGCCGCCATTCAACTAGCTTGAGGCGATTCAATGGCCTACATCACCGGCGCGTCGGCAGACATCAACACGCTGCTGACCGCCATCAAGAATTTCGCGATCGCCAACGGCTGGACGGCCAATGCAACCGACACCTTCACGCTGACGTTTCCGACCTACGGATCGAATGGCGGCGCCACGCACGCCGGCACGATGTCGATGATTTCCTCGGTCAGCAGCTCCGATGCGTACAAGAACCAGGCGGAAACGAGCCTGATCGCGAACCGGGTCGTGCTGACCAAGAATGGCGTGTCCTACCAACTGTTCGCGGTCAACAAAAAGCTCGTCAAGAACGGCGTCAGTGGCACCTACGCCTGCCTGGAGGCCTGGGTGTGCGACGGCTTCGCTGCCGGCACGGCCGCCAACCTGCAGACCAACAACCGCAAGTTCGTCATGGTAGGTCCCTTGGCCACCTCGCTCTATGCCTACCACCTGTTCTCCAACGGTGACTTCGTGCACGTGGTGATCGAGGAAATGCCGGGCCGATTCCGCCATCTGTCCTTCGGCTTCATCAACAAGTACGGTGCGTTCGCTGGGGGACAGTACCTGACTGCAAGCTGCCCCGTCGAGGCATCCACGACCACTCCCTACGCTTTCAACACCTCGAATCACTCAATCCCCTTCGGATCGAACGGTCAAGCGACGTCGCGAGCGGCGCTCGCATCGAACGGCTACCCAGGCAGCTACGTCCGGGCCGACATCGATGGCTGGGCGGTCGGCTGGCGCCTGTTGTCTACCAACTATTGGGATACAGCCAACCTCGATGCCTACGGCTGCTCGACGTACTCCAACTCGGTGAACAACCGCGCGGGCTATATCTCGGGAGGGCCTCAGGTTTCCTTCCATACCCTGGCACACGATCTGGCCTACCACTGCTCGCCGCAGAGCTACAACGGCCTGGCGCCGATGATGCCGTGCTACGTCGGCGTGAACCGCACTCCATACGTCGGCACCTGGACGCTGCTCGGCGAGTTCCCCGATGTGCGCTTTCTGAACATCGCCAACTTCAATTCGGGCGACGAGCTGACCCTTGGCACCGACGTGTGGAAGATCTTCCCGCTTTGGAACAAGGCCTACACGATCGGGGTGGAGCCGATCAGCTACGACTACGGCGTGGCCTACCGCAAGGTGGTGTGAATGCCTGACTTCGCCGGGGCTTTGAGCTCTGCCATCCTGGGCGGCGCGGCGGGCGCGGGCATGAATGCTCTGTGGGACCTCGGTCGTCCCGGATATTTCGAGCCGGCCACCGCCGTCGCCGCAATCATCGGCGCGGTGGGCGTCATCGCCAGTGGCCAGCCCTCGCCCGAGGCCCTGATCGCCCACACCGGTGCGCACTGCGGTTCGTTCTCGGACGACTACTACCACCGGATCTACCTCCAGCCTTCTCGGATCGAGTTCGGTAACCTCGTCATCCCCGCGACCCGTACCGTCGAGGTCTGGAACGCGTTCCTCGACCCGGTGACGATCTTCCAGCTCGACGGCGACACCGAGGGCCTGTCCCTGGGGTTCTTCCCCCCTGCGAGGATGCGGGGACTGGAGGACATCTTCTATGAGGTCACGGCGACGCTGGACGGCCCGAGCTTCGTCGATACGCTGCTGACGCTGCATTTCTCAGCCGGCGGCACGCGGAATTTGGCGATCAGCTATGGCCGGGTGCTGGTCATGGGGCTGCCGCAGGACTGGCAAGGTGGCTTCACCGAGCGGCTGGAGTGGCTCACTGACGTGCTGACGATGCGCGACGGCGGCGAGCAGCGGATTCGGCTCCGCGCCGATCCCCGTCGCTCATTCGAGTTCGACGTGCTGGAGTACGGCAATGGCGGGCAACTGGATCTGCTGATGAACGTCTGGCAGTCGCGGGTATATGCCGTGCCGGTATGGACCGACAAAGCCTGGCTCACGACAGCCATCCATCCCGGCGACACGGCGCTGGCCGTGAGCACTGCGGATCTGGACTACCACGCCGGGGGGCTCGCCATCGTCGGATCGCCAGCAGGCTCCACCGAGGCGCTGGAAGTCCTGTCCCTGACCTCCGGGACGATCACGCTCAAGCGACCGGCGCTGGGGAACTGGCCCGAAGGCTCCTGGATCGCACCGGCCCGGCTGGGGCGGTTGCCCGCCCAGCAGACCGTCACTCGGCCAACGGCGGCGATTTCGCAGGCCAAACTGCGCTTTGAGCTGGAGGATCTGGCCTCGACGGTGGCGGCGACGAGTTCACCGACTCAGTACCGAACCTACGACACGCTGCTGCGGCACCCCAACAGGGTCGAAGATGTCAGCATCGATTACCAGAGGCTCGTCGACGTGTTCGATCACGACACCGGTACGCCGGCCGTGATCGACATCCCGAATCGTCCCTTCATCTTGCGCCGCTACCAGTTTCTGCTGCCGGATCGCGCCGACCTCACCGCGATGCGGGGCTGGCTCGCCGCCCGTGCAGGTCGGCAAGTGCCTTTCTGGGTACCGACCTGGGAGCGTGGCCTCGAAGTCGCCCAGCCCTTTACCTTGGATGCAACGGAAATTCTGGTCCAAGCCCGGGGCTTCGCCACCTACTACCAGGCCATGCCCGGCCGGCAGGACGTGGCCTTTCTGCACAACGACGGGTCTTGGACCCTGCGCCGGATAACCGCCTTCGAGTTCGTGGACGGGGTCGTGGAACGGATGCGGATCGATGCCGCGCTGGGACGGGCCTGCGCGCCGTCCGATTTGCGGATCGTCTGCTTCCTGGAACTGGCCCGGCTGGAGAGCGATGCCGTGGAAATATTCTTCGAGACGAATCGCGTGGCGCGCGTGACCCTGCCCATTCGGAGCATCAACGGATGACCTATCAGAGCATTGAGGCGAGCCTCCATTCGGGGCAGCCGGTCGAGTTGTACCGGTTCGCTCTGGGCGCCACTGTCTGGTGCTACGCGTCGGCACGAAATGCCGTGACCTACAACGGGGAGAAGTACATCCCGGCGCCGATCCGGCGCTCGGAGATCGAGCAGACGCAGGAATTCGGCCGCGCGATGCTGAACCTGGAGGCAGCGCTCGACATTGGTGTCGTGCAGTCCTTCATCGTGACCCCGCCCGATGGGGTGCTGTCGCTCACCATCTTTCGCCAGCATTTGACCGATCCGGGCGCCGAGTTCATCACCTGGTGGAAGGGGCGCGTCGTGTCGGTGGTGTTCAGCGGCGTCACGGTCCAGATGCGCTGCGAGCCGATCTTCACAACGCTCAAGCGCTCGGGGCGCCGGGCGAACTACCAGATCAACTGTCGCCACCCGCTGTACCACGGCGGCTGCAAGGTCAACGCGGCCGACTACAAGACGGCCGGTATCGTCGAGAGCGTGGCGGGGCTGGAGGTAACCGCGTCCGTCTTCCTGCCCAAGCCAATTGCCTGGTTCGTCGGCGGCCGGCTCATGGCCGCCGGGGCACAACGGATGATCGTCGCTAGCTCCGGCGGCGCGGTGACCCTGTCAGCGCCGATTCCAGGCCTGAAGGCCGGCGACGCGTTTGAGGCGTATCCGGGCTGCGACCACACGCTCGCGACCTGCGCCGCCAAGTTCGGCAACCAGCTGAACTACGGCGGCTTTCCCTACATTCCCCTGAAAAATCCCTTCTCGGGGGATGCCATCGTTTGAGGTGCCGCCATGTGGCAATACCTGATCGTGTGGGTGATCACGACGGTCCTGTCGTCGCTGCTTGCCCCGAAACCCAAGACCACCACGTCGCAACCCGGCGATGTCGATGCCCCTGTTGCCGCGACCGACAGCCCGATCCCGGTGCTATTCGGCACGCGGACGATCAAGCAGCCGAACTGCGTCTGGTTCGGCGATGTGCGCGCGACGCCGATCAAGAGTAGTGGAGGCGGCAAGAAATGACCGTATTGATAATCGCCACCCATCTCGATGCCAAGGCTCTCGGCTACTGCAACGCTGGGCTACGCCGATGGTTTCCACGTGACGGCGTGACTTTTGATGATTTTCGCCAGCAGGGCGTGAGCACCGACTGGCTACGAGCCACCGGAGATGCAATGGCCATCCGACTGGCCGAGTACGTCGAGCAGCAGGCCCTTTCCGTAACGAATGAGGGAGCCAAGGCATGAACGGCGGCGGTAAAGGCAGCAAGAGCGTCACGGTCGGCTACCGCTATTACGCGGGGATGCATCTGGCGCTGTGCCACGGTCCGGTCGATTCGCTCAACAGGATCGTGGTCGGCGAGCGCACAGCGTG
The DNA here is from genome assembly GCF_038440175.1 of Cupriavidus sp. OTU4054. Taxonomy (NCBI): domain Bacteria; kingdom Pseudomonadati; phylum Pseudomonadota; class Betaproteobacteria; order Burkholderiales; family Burkholderiaceae; genus Cupriavidus; species Cupriavidus sp. OTU4054. The sequence continues at coordinate 142,055 of NZ_JASATF010000005.1, read as the reverse complement.
GTCGGGGTCGTTGACGTCCGGCGGACGGATCGCCATCGATCAGCCGAACCTGTTCGGCGGCGACGAGCGCGAAGGTGGCATCGTCGGTGCCGTGGATCTGGTGATGGGCAATGCCTCGGACGGTCAGAACGACTATCTCATCTCCAAGCTGGGCGCCAATGTGCCGGCTTTCCGGGGCGTGGTGTCGCTGGTGCTGCGTCAGCCGCAACTGTCGGCGATGAACCCCTATATCAAGCCTTGGAGCGCCGAGCTCACGCGGATCATCCGGCGCTCCGACGGCTCACCGCAGTGGTACTCGGACAAGGCCGCCATCGCCGGTGACATGAATCCGGCGCACATCATCTATGAGTGCCTGACCGACCGGACCTGGGGCCGCGGCTACAGCTCGGCCGAGATCGACGACGCATCGTTTCGCGCCGCCGCCGACACGCTCTACGCCGAGAGCTTCGGGCTCTCGATCCTGTGGGACCAGCAGCAAGACATCGAGGCGTTCATCGAGCGCATTCTGCAGCACATCGACGGCTCGATCTATGTGAGCCCGCGCACCGGGCTGTTCACGTTGAAGCTGACCCGCGACGACTACGATCCGGCCTCGCTCCTGGAGCTGAACCAGACCAACGTGATCCGACTGGAGTCCTTCGAACGGACCTTGCCCGAGGAGCTGATCAATCAGGTCACGCTGTCCTACCACGACCGCACGACCGACAAGAGCGTGTCGATCTCGGTGCAGGACATCGCCGGCATCGAACGGTCCTTTGGCGAAATCAAAGATGCCAAGGTCAGCTACGAGGGCGTGGCCAATGGCGCTCTGGCTGCGCGCCTGGCGATGCGGGATCTGCGCCAACTGTCGGCCACCCTAGCGAAGATCACGCTGGTGGCCAACCGCACCGCCGCCAGCCTCAACATCGGTGACGTGTTCAGGTTCTCCTGGCCCGAGTTGCGGATCGAGCAGTTGATCCTGCGAGTGGCGCAGATCAGCTACGGGACACTGGCCGACGGCCGGGTGCGGATCACCTGCGTCGAGGACGTGTTCGGCCTGCCCGATGCCGTTTATCTGGCGCCTGCGGAGAGCGGATGGGTCGATCCCCGGCAAGCGCCCATTGCCGCGAACTTTGTGTCGGTGAGCGAACTGCCGTATTGGACGATTGTTCACGAGCTGACGGGCGAGTCGGCTGCCGCCCAGGCCGAGATCGATCCGAACGGCGGGTTCCTGTCCGTCTCGGCCGTTCGCCCCACGGATGCGGCGATCAACTACGCGGTGCTAACCCGGCAGGGATCGGCGGCCTTCGAGAAGATCGGCGTCGGCGACTTCATCCCGTCCTGCGTACTCGCCAATGACATCGGGCAAACCGAGACGGTGTTGAACGTGCTCTACGGGGTCGATCTGGATCTGGTCATGCTGGGCACCTACGCGCAGGTTGGCAGCGAGTTGGTCGCAGTGAAGGCGGTCAATGTGGCCGCCAACACCGTGATGGTGGATCGGGGCGTGCTGGACACGGTGCCGGCGAAGCATTCGGCCGGTGCGCGGCTGTACTTCGTCGAAGACGGGCAGTTCTACAACACGAGCCAGTACCTGAGTGGAGAGACGGTGCAGGCCAAGGTGCTGCCTGCCACTGGTATGGGTGTTCTCGCCGAGGCGTCGGCGCCGACTATCAGCTACACGTTCGCCAAGCGGCAGATCAGGCCCTATCCGCCCGGCAAGTTCAGGGTCAACGACCTCGACTACAGCCTGAGCTACATCACCGGGGCGGTGACGGTCAGCTGGGCGCACCGCAGCCGGGTGCTGCAGACCGCCTATCTGGTGACGCAGGGGGAATCGAATATCGGGCCAGAGCTCGGGACGACCTACACCGTGCGGATCTATGGCGAGGCGGGGACGCTCAAGCACACCGAAACGGGACTGATCGGCACGAGCTGGACCTATCCGATGGCCACCGAGATTTCTGAGAGCGGCCTGAATCGGCCGAACGAGAGACTCACCGTCAAGGTCGAGGCAATACGCGACGGCCACACCAGCTGGCAGACCCAACAAATCGACATCCCCGAGTGCCGGGGCTACGGGATGTTCTACGGGGCAAGTTATGGGGAATGACCCCGGCACAACGAATTGAGGAGGATGAAATGGCAGCGACACAAGGCCCTAATCTGGGCGTGAACTACGGCTGGACCGCCCGCGAGTCTGGGTGGAACACCGGAATGGATGCCAACCTGAAGCTGCTGGATGCGGTGCTGCAGTTGTCGGCGAAGTCGCGCACTTTGGCAACGCCGCCGACCACGCCTACGAACGGCGACCGGTACATCGTGGCACCCAGCCCTACCGGTGCGTGGGTCGGAAAAGCCGGCCAGATCGCCGTGCGCATTGATGCGGGATGGTCGTTCTACACCCCGAAGATCGGCTGGACCTGCTTCATCGAGGATGAGGGCGTGCTCTCGGCCTACAAGGCAACCGGCTGGAGCCCAGGGCTCGCTATCTGATCGTTCTTTTTTCACCCCTGAAACCCGCCCGCGAGGCGGGCTTCGCATTTCTGGAGACTACCGATGACTGATCCTGACAGCAAACCCGCGCTCGTCGAGAACATGCTCCTGTTGCGCAAGGAGGACTTCGACGAACTGCTTGCCCACGCCGCCGAACGCGGTGCCGAGCGTGTCCTGTCCCACCTTGGCCTGGAAAACGGCCACGCGGCCCGAGACATCCGCGAGCTACGCGACCTGCTCGAAGCCTGGCGCGAAGCACGCCACACCGCGTGGCAGACCTTCGTGAAGGTGCTGACCACGGGCATCCTGGCCGCGCTGCTGGTCGGTGCCGCCATCAAACTCAAACTGATGGGAGGCCCCCAATGATCGAGACATTACTTGGTGGCCTCCTCGGTGGGGCCTTCCGTCTCGCCCCTGAAATCCTCAAGTGGCTCGACCGCAAGGGCGAGCGCGGCCACGAGCTGGCGATGCAGGACAAGGCACTGGAATTCGAGAAGCTGCGCGGCGCGCAGAGGATGTCGGAAATCGGTGCCGGAGCCGAGGCTGCATGGAACGTCGGGGCCATCGAGACACTGCGCGAAGCTGTCCGCACCCAAGGCGAGAAAACCGGCGTGCGCTGGGCTGACGCCTTGTCGATCAGCGTGCGACCGGTCATCACCTACTGGTTCATGGCCCTGTACTGCGCCGCCAAGACGGCGGCGTTCGCGGCCGCCGTGACCGCTGGCGCGGGCTGGAGTGTGGCGATCCTCCACGCCTGGACGGAGGCCGATCAGGCGCTGTGGGCCGGGGTGCTGAACTTCTGGTTTCTTGGGCGCGTGTTCGACCGGGTGCGCCCGTGATCGAGGTGCCGAAAACGGCCATCGAGCTGGCCAAGCGCTTCGAAGGCTTCCACCGTATTCCGAAGACCGATCCGGGCCGCGCACATCCCTACATCTGCCCAGCCGGGTATTGGACGATTGGCTACGGCCACCTGTGCGACCCGAAGCATCCGCCGATCACCGAAGCGGAAGCCGAGGTCTATCTGGCGCGCGATCTGCAAACGGCGCTGGCGGCGACCCTGCGCTACTGCCCGGTACTGGCCACCGAGCCAGAGGGACGGCTCCCAGCCATCGTTGACTTCACGTTCAACCTTGGGACAGGGCGATTGCAGACGTCGACGCTCCGGCGACGAATCAATCAGAGGGACTGGTCAGGCGCTGCCGCTGAGCTGCGCCGTTGGGTCTATGGGGGCGGAAAAGTGCTGCCCGGACTCGTCACACGACGAGAGGCGGAGGTCGCCGTGCTACTTCGCAACGCTTGATCCGAGAGCATGCGGAAGAGCTTGGCTTCCGGGCCGAACAGCGCGTTCATGTCATTCCCCGCAACGGAGAAATGCCGATGACCAAGGGATACAAAAAGGCCGTGATCGAGGACACCGTTTCTCACGGCATCGACGAGGTCGGAAAGTCCAACCTGCTCGACCTGTTCGAGTACGCCATGAAGTCAGTTGCGACCACGCTGGTTCGTGAGGCCAGATTCGACACGAGCGACTTTGCGACGGCGAAACAGCGAAACTGCGAGGGCTTTCAGTTGACCCTGCAGCGTCTGCACATTGACGGCCGAGATGTCTGGCAAGGCAAGTTCAGCAGAGCCGAACAGCAACTCACGGTAATCGCTTCCCTCGAATAGCCGGGCGCCTACTCGGCCTCTTTCGGCACATCCCAGTCGGCTAGCCGCGCTTCGCCGGTCTGGTAGAACTGCTTTACCAGCTTCACGTACTCCAGGAAGTCCTTGTTCTCGGTCGCCAGCCGGTTGGCAGTGTCCCAATCGATCTCGCCGCGCTCCCTGGCCGGAATCAGAACCTGACTTTCAGAGGGATTATCGACATCCAGCTTGATCAGGCCAATGCCGTGGGCTGCAAACAGCATTCGCAGCTCTCTCAATGTGTCCTGGCCCTCGATCTCGGCGGCCACCAGGTAGCCGAAGTTGGCCCACGATGAGTTCGAGACGGACTGAAAGAAGCACTCTCGGACGTTTGACCGGTTGATCAGCAGCTTGACCTCAAACGACCACAGCTTGGTGCGCTTGTCGGAATACTGATTGACGCAGTCCTTGACCTCTTGGTGCCAGTCCGCGCCCAAGTCCTCCATGCCGACCAGATCGGGGTAGAGCCAGCGGTTGCCGTTGGGTCCGCGCTTGTTGGACGAGCGCTTCTCATCGATCCGCTTTGAATACACCTCGAACTCTGCCCAGAGGTAGCTTGCCAGCAATGGGTACAGACCGTGTTCCCCGATCTTGGCTTCTTCTTTGCCCACCGGAGCAGTGACGCCGACGTTCTCCACCGCCGCCACTTCAGCGCTGTCCGATTTCTCAGAAAAGTAGTACTTCCGTGGGCGGCCCTCTGTCGTCTTGAGGCTGGGGTGCTTCTTCTGCAGGCGCGGACGCTGTGAGCCGATCTCCGCCACCAGCTGCTGCAGCAGGTCGGCGTCGGTCTCCAGCGCCTGACTGCTGGCCTTTTTGGCGTGGCACTCGTCCGGGAAGGCCGCGAAGATCCACTCGGCAATCTGCCGGGCGGAGAACTTCTCTTCAGGATGCGCGGTCAGGTAGTCGACGACCGCCTTGCCAAGGTTAAGCGCCATGTTGTTATTCCTTTGGGATCACTCGGCCATGGCCTTTAACAACGCATCACGAGCGTCTGAGTAGAACTGGATGTCGATCTTGGTCGCCATGTCGTCGGACAAGTCGACCAACTGGCGCCGACATGCCACGGGCATCAGCAGCGAGGTCGCGTCCTTCTCAACGGCGATTTCGGCAATCGTGACGGCGTTATGCACGGGCTCGATCGAGCCGCCGAGGTTGATCTCGCCAACGATGATTAAGCCGCCACGCACACTTCGCTTCAACAGCGACGTGCACAGAGCCACCAAAGAGGCTACGCCGAGCTTCGCGCCGGACTTCGCTGCGTCAAATGCCCGAAGCTGCACCGTGAACTCATGCTGCCGAGGGTCTTTGTCGCCAACCAACTGCAGCGCCCTGGCGTACAGGTTTTGCTCGGCGAAGCCGATGCTCTCGCGAAACGCGGGAGGAATGGGCTTGTTGAGGACCTTCACGCCAGACCCAGGGCCCTCGTTGACCTCGATGCGGTAGAGGCCCGAGTTTTCCTCCCCGCCACCGGGGCTGATGGTCCACACCTGTCCAGGCTCCAGCGGGTCGCCGCCAATGCTATTGTCGCTTCGCAGCTCAGGTGTCGAGACGAACTTCTCCACGCCGTCGGCACCCATGATGTAACTGAAGTGCGTGTTCCGAAACTCGGCAGCGCCCACGCGTTTCTGCTGCTCTTTCACACGACGTCGCACTTCCATCGCGATGCGCACCGCCCATTCGAGATCTTCCTCGGATACCGTGCCCTCACCGCTCGGGTAGAGCAACTTCAACAGGCCGCTGACCGTCTTGTTGACGGCGTTCGTGTCGCGACCCGAGAGCGCGCCACCGAAGTAAACGCGGCTCTGCAACTGGCTGACGCGGCTTTGGTTGCGGAGTTGGCTCCAGCATTCCGACAAGAAGTCGCTCACTAAGCCAAAGTGATTAGTCACCAGATCCTTGTTGATCTTCGGCACATCCCACCCAGGCAAAAAGGCGTGGATGCGATCCATGAATGCCGTGTCATTGCGCATTTCCGGTGGCAAGGGGCCCAATAAATGCCCGATGCGCTGTTGATTTTCAACGTCGACGTCGAAGTTACCGACCAACACGATGCTGCCGTCGGCGCGGATGCTCTCTTTACCGCGGCTGAACTCGCCCGACTCCATGTAGCCCTTCATGATGTTCACGCCATCCTTCTGATCGAAGGAAATACCGGACACCTCGTCAAAGCAGACTACGTCGTACTGGCAGACTAGACCTCTGCGGCCCTTGGGTGTGTTCTCCACGAACATCTTGGCCACCGTGGCCTTGCCGCCTGAAATCAGGTGTGCATAGGGCGAGACCTGTTGAAACAGATGGCTCTTGCCGGTGCCGCGTGGCCCCAGCTCCACCAGGTTGTAGTTGCGCTCCACAAACGGCACCATGCGCAGCAGGAGAGCGTTCTTTTGCCGCTCACTCAAATCTGCCGGCTCAATGCCGATGGATCGGAGTAGAAAGCACTTCCATTCTTCGGTGGTAAACGCCTGGCGGGCCTTGGCCAGGGTGTCCAACACGTCGCGCTTGGACAGCTGAATCTCCCGCAGCGACGTGATGCCAAACGGACGACCTTTCGCCTCCTGGGCGATGGCCACATCGAACGTCACGCCTAGTTCGGCATAGAAGCCACCGGTCAACATGCGTTCGTGTTGGTTGACCAGCTCGCTGCTGATGCGCACATCCGTCAGCCGCAGGCTTGGCAGGCTGGCGACGTACTCGCCTTTGTTGTCCACGCGCGCCGTCACGAGGTCGATGATCTTCACCTCGCCCGTTTCCAGCGCCTTGGCCTTGAACAGCTCTTCCTCACCGGCCCGCACCGTGCGGGACTTGAGCTGGCGTTGAACTATCTCCAGACCCTCGTCGATCTCCTCCTGATCCGTGCTGGCGCAATACCGCCCGAGCATGAACTCGACGACGTAGGTGGGTACCGGAAATTGTCGACTGAAGGTGCGAACCAAGTCTTTCCGGACCAGATACCCATCCAGCACCGAGGCGGCTTTTCTATCGATCTGATCCAATTCAATCATTCATCATCCTCCGCCGATCACGGTGTTTGCTTCGGCCACCAGTTCGCCAGACGCGCTGAGCAGGACCAGAAACGCCGCGCGGCCTTGCAGTTCTTCGTTTTCAACAACCACCGATGCGGTGCCGTTGTCCTTGAGCGGCTTCACGCTCACGACCACGCTGGACGCTGGATCACCCGCCTGCGTCCGAATATCCAGTGACAGATTCGCGTACTGGCCGTCCACGCCAACCGTGCAGCGCAAGCCTTTCCACGCGATGTCGGTCACCTCGGCCACCTGCTTGCCTGATGCGCTCCCGCCTCGGGTCACCACCAGATCCAAGGTGAGGCATTCCTGAAGGCTCAGCCCGCCATGGTTGTAGTCCACTGATTTGCCGTAGCAGCTCACACCGTCGGCCAATGCGAACTGTTGGTGCGGGTTCCAGAACCAGGGGTACAAGCGCTCGCTGGTGGAAGCGCCGGGCTTGATCGAGGCGCAGCGCCCCCATTTGTTGTCAGTGAGGTCCTTGGACATCTGAATCGTGGGTAACTTGCCCGGCATGAGTAGCCAGCCGTGGTCGGTCACCACCCTAACGCTGTTCCAACCCGCAGCCAACAAGGCGGCGATGCGTTCTGCAATTTCTGCGAGAAGCGGGTCGATGTGCTTGGCCAGCTTCCAGCCGCGAGCATGTCCCTCGCTGTCGATGTCGCCAAATTCGCACCATGCGTTGCCCTGGCCGTCGCCGTTTTCGGTACGGTCCAGCACCTTCCAGTGGTTGTCGTTCAGCAGCTTCTTCAGGTGGTAACCGCCCTTGAGCGACTGGCCCGTGGCGGCGACACAAGGTTCAAAGTCATCGCAGTCATCGGTGCCGCTGATCTTGGTCCTCACAGGCGAAGCAGCGGCCTTGCCGGTTGCGGTCACACTGGGCAATGCCGTCCAGCCCATGGCTTCTGCCACCTGGCAGCCGCGCGCCTCCAGGGTCGCCGAGAGACGGCGGGCCGCATCAAAGCGCAGGCCATCCACAAACAGCACGCACTCGCCCTTGGAGGCCGCAAAGGCCTTGGCGCTGGCGATCGTTCCACCGGGGTAGCTCGACCCGTCCACCAGCTTTTGCAGGTAGCGCGCAGACTCTTCCAGCCAGGGCTGATAGATCGCCCGAATGGCTGCTGTCACCGCATCAACGTCAGCCGCCTTGTCAACGCAAGCCAGCGCCGAGAGTACGCCATCGTCGGCTCGCCAGCCCTGGTTGGCGTACCCCGCCTGCAAGTCCGAAACCGAGCCGGCCGCCAGCGCAGTCTTGGTCACCTCCGCAACCACCGCCAGGTGCTTGGCGGCCAACGTCAGCGGCGACTCCCCCAACTCGGCCCAAACCAGCTCACGGCGAAGCGCATGGGTCTTCTCAAGTTCCAGCACCCGCTTCCTGGCTTCATGCGCCGGCAGATGGTTCAAGGTCAGCAGATCATGCTGGAGCGACTTCTCTTGCTCCTCGTTCCATTGCGGCCAACCGCTGAGCTTTTCTGCAGGCGTGTCGAAGATGCCCAGGTCGGGCGGCTTGCACTGGCGGATTCGGCTCGGGATGTTGGGGTAACGCTTGGGTGCTTCGCTGTAGCGCTCCCAAACCGAATGCCAGGGGCCTTCGCGCATCGCCAACTTGCTGGCACCCGCCAGCACCCCATCGGCCTGAGGGTTGAACGCCAGCTGTGACTTGCAGACCTCCACAAAAGCCTTCCACTCGTTGGCGCCGCGCGTGGTTTGAAACGCGTCGCCCATGTCCAGCCACTGCAGCAGGTCGCGCACCGGGTCGCCGCCGGTCAGCAGGGTGTTGAAGTAGTCCTTGTCCAGCCGCTTGCCCTTCAGCAGTTCAAGCTCTTCATCCAGCAGCCGGTAAAGCGCCAGTTGCATGGCGTTTTTGGCTTCGTTGTCCTGGGCCACATCCAGACCCATGCCGCCTTGGTCCGACTTCAGGAAGGCCATGATCGTCCAGTCTTTGGCGTTCGCCTGTGACCAGATCACGCCCCGGTACTGCAGTTCAGCCAAGGGCTTCAGCAGGTCCGGGCAGTCTTCGATTGCCCGCAAATCCTGGCGGCTCACTCCAGGCAGGTAGAACACCGGCACCCGGTCGGCCGGCAGGGTGACATCGGGCGCCTTGCCAGCGATCACGCAGCGCAACCAAATGGCCGGGCCCACGCGGTTCTCGGGCGCGTAGTCGCCCAACACCAGTAGTTCGCCCAGCTCACTCTGCAGGCGCGGAATCACCGCCTCCCACTGGCGGTCTTTGTCGGGCCACAGGATGCACGAGGGCGTGACTTGAACCTCGGGGTTGAAGATCGCCGAGTCGCGAAGGGTTTTGACCAGATGTTCGATTACGCGCATGGCTGGACCCCTGTCATGGCGAAGAGGCTCACCACCTGGTCCACCAGCGTGGTGGTCCGCGCATCGATCTGCGCTACGCTCCACGCCTCGGCCATTGCAAGTTCGGCGTTCAGCTTGAGCCCGTTCTTGTAGCCCACTTCACGGCCCTTGCTGTCGGTGCGGTCGCGCTTGTCTTTGAAGCTCTTGTTGCCCAGCGCGCTGTTGAAGCCCGAGATTGTCAGGTTGCCCAGCTTGTGAACATGGGTTTCCTGAATGGCTTTGGCCTTCTTCTCATCTCCGCCCGCGATCATGGTCACCCAAGACGCGGGGATGTTGTCGCCCTGCGGGAAGATGTGCTCGATGGTCCACACGAAGAGCTTGCCTTCGTACTTCCACAGATCGACCCAAGTCTCCTTGGTCATGCTCTGCTCGGCCAAGGCGCACAGCACAAACCGCGTGACCCCGGCGTTTTCCTCGTAGATGGCGCCTTCCAGCTTGCTGCGGAAGGTCTCATCGCTGGCCGACACCGCCAGCAGTTCGTCTCTGATGGTCGTCACCACGGCGTCGCCCGACAGCTCAGCCACTTTGTCGATGGTGGCCATGAACAAGCGCGTCAGGTCGCGGGTGGGCGGTGTGTCGGTGAGGTTGCGTCGAACGAAGAAGCAGACCAGCAGCTGCGCGATTTTTTCCAGCTGTGCCACGTCGATGCCCAGCGCCTCACGCCGTACCAGCAGGTACAGCATCAACAGGTAAGACGGCGCGCCCTGAATGCGATCCAGATCTTTCAGCGGCTTGTCCAACGGCGCCCAGGCCTCGTCAGTGTTCCGGGCAAGCATCAGCGCATACAGCTGGCCGGCGGAACGAATGGTCTGCAGGTGGTGCTTGGCGTCCTGGTTGATCAGCTTCTCGTAGATCTGGATCAGGTTGGATCGTGTGGCCACCGGGCCCAGAGGGTCCTTCTTCTTGTCGTCTTCTTTGCGGAACGGCTCATTCAACGGGTCTTTGAAGGCGTTGTAGTAGTGCCGGAAGAAGCGTTCCTGGATGCTGTAGTCATCCCCCAGGTAGCCCAGCAGCTTGTTCCACACGTCAAAGTAGTGGTCCACCTTGCCGGGCTCGGTGGTTTCCAGTCGCGCCAGCAGCTTGTTCTTGATCAGGTCGATGGCCGTGAGCGGCATGCCCCGGTTGTTGAGTGACTCGAACAGCGTGTAGGCATCGGCGTGGCTGGCCACTTCGATCTTCACCACGCAGGCCTGGCTCACCTTGTCCAGAAACGCCATGATCGACGCCAGGCGATCGTTCTCGCCGTCCACCATCTCTTCGATGCGCGCCTGGAAGTAGCGGAAGGCGCGGAAGATTTTGCGGTTGCCCGCGTAGGCCGGCGTATCAAATGGGCTGATCACGCCGACGTCGGACAAGACGGCGCGGTAGTCGTTCTGGTTGTTGTTCTGAATCTGCGGGATGACGCGCAGCTGGTCGTCTCCCTTCTTCAGCACCACCTTGCGCTTGAGGTTGATCAGCTCCACGCGCTGATCGTCGTCCAGATCCTTCTCGTGCAGCTTCAGCGACTGGTACAGCGCCGCGAAGAGCAGAGACAGCGTCGTCAGCCGCTGCTGGCCGTCCACCACCTCCAGGCGCTGCACTGCCAGCGTGTCGTTGGTCTGGTTGATGCAGATGATCGAACCCAGGAAGTATCCCGGGTCGTTCTCTTGCACGTCATCAAAGAGAGACTCCCACTGATCCATCTTCCAGGTGTATTCGCGCTGGTAGCGCGGGATCGCATAGACGACACCTGCTTCGATGTCGAAGAGCTGCGAAACCGGGTAGTTGTTGACCGACTTGATCATAGGGACTCAATCACCTCAGCCGTTTGGCGGTAGTCGGCCAGGTAGCTGTCAAAAGAAAAATTAGGGTTCTTGATGGCCGAAATGAAGTCGTCCATCCAGCTGCCCGCCTTCTGCTGCAGGCCATGCATGCTGGCCTCCGGTGCGATCACGCCTGCCGGTCGCGACGCGTAGTCCGTCAGCACGTTCAGCGCGGCATAGCCGTGGGGCCCCATCTCCGTGAAGTAAGCCGTGGTCAGGCTCTTGGCCTCTTCGCGCAACGCCAGAAGGTCATCGACGCGCCTTTGCTTCTCAACCACGTCTTTGCTCGCCTTGATGTCGAAGGCGCGGCACAGCAGCGGCAGCATTTCCTTCTCGGGCACGTGGTAGCGCTTGAGCTGGTGCAGCATCTCGGTCAGCGCGGTTTCCAGCTTGCGGATGTCGCCGATGTTCTCGACGAAGCGGTCCACCCGGTCCATGCCGCGCCGGGTGTGGGCGTAGCTGAACTCGATGCTCTTGCTGCCAAAGATGATGCCGTTTAAGCAGATCCAGCGGCAAAACCCCAGTTCAAAGCGCAGCAGCCGAGTGCGGTTGTAGCTGTTGCTGATGCGCAGGAATGCCGTCCACTTGTCCTTCTCCCACGGCGAGAAGTCAGCGGCCTTGTGGATCAAGTCGATGTGGCAGAACGACCGGGTCTTGGGCATGGTGATGTTCAAGCACTCCATGTCGCCGATCTGCGTGGTGTGGAACACCTTCTTCATCACTTCGGCGGCCATGTCGTAGGCCGCCTTGTTGGTCACTAGCTCGTAGTCGTCGGTCACCACCGCAAACGGGTGCTGCCGGTCCACGTCGATCACCGCGAAGTGGCGCTTGAGCTGCTGATAGTTCTCGAGGCCGTCTGCAGTCGGCATGAACAGGGGGCGCATCTCCACTAGGAAGAATGCCTCAGCGAGATCTCGTGGCTTCCAGGCTCGATCGGTTGTCATGGTCTTAAGCCTTTCCCTGTTTGACGCGAGCTGCGCGCTTCTCGGCCAGCGTCAAGTGGTGATCGTTGATCCGGTCGCCCACCTTGCCGCCGTACTGCAGGCCAAGCTCGTACCAAGGTGCGGACGGAACATCACTGCCACGGTCCTTTTCCCAATGCAGGCTTTTCGGTTTGTCGCGTAACACGCCAGCGCCCTTCTTGCCGACGTCGGGAACCGAGAGGAAGGGACGGATATTGTGGCGCACCCCGTCGTTCAGATCGGGGTTCCAGCCGATGGGCTGTTCTTCCATCGGCTTCCACCGCACGAAGATGTCGTAGGGCGCCTCGCCCGCCAAGATCAGCTCCAGGCGCTTCTTCAGCGCCTCGGCAGCGGCCAGCTTTTCCTGGGCGCCATCGACGCCGTTGTTCGCATCGCGCTTCTGGCGACTGATCCAGTCACCCAAGTAGGTGTAGATCAGGGCCTCCAGCGTCTTGTAGTCGAGCTTGTGATAGTTCACCAAGGCGGCGAAGCCGTCGCGCAGGCCATCCCATACGTGCCAGACGAAAGGCCGGTTGCCGAACAGCGCACAGTGTTGGGTGAAGAATTTGTCGCGCAGCCAGGTTTCCAGCGACTTGCCGGCGTGGTCGGCGGCGGTCAGCAACTGCGCCAGGGTGTCATTGCTCCAGGCGTCGCCGTAGGCTGCAGCCAGCAGATTCAACAGCCGGTCGCTGGCCGACGATTCGCGACCGACCGGTGGGATACAGACGATGCCATCCTTGTCGGCATGGGATGCCAGCACTTTGCTGCGGGCGTCGTTCGACAGACGCATCTTGTCGTCTGACTCGGACGGCCAGGTATATCCAACCAGGCGTGCCACTGCCACTTGAAGTGGGTCCGTCGCAGATTGTGGGTGCCCGTGGAAAAGCCACTGTGTCGGATCATCGGAGTTCGAATCGGGCAATCCCTTTGGATATTCTGATTCGAACTCTGATTGCCAGCGATCTTTGTCAAATGGAACATCGATCAATGGACCGCGAACTTTGAGAGACTGACTAACCTTTCTTACTTCAGTCGGGTATTCGGCAGAGCTACAGTACGTCCAAATTGCGCCAAGATCGCTCATGTCCTTCGGAAGAAGGACAACGCTATTGTCGTCAAAGGCCCGTCCGGCATATAGGGAAACGGGCAAGCTCCCCATGGCGCTTACTTGGACACCGCGTTTTCCCCAGGCGTCTAGTCCTCGCAACCAGGCACCTGTACTCCCGTCGAGTTTTTCCTGCACATACTCGACCAACGCTCCTGATCCTTGTTCCCAGAGCAAAACTTGCGAGCAGCCGCCATAAGGGACGGTTTTATCAACTGTGGTTTGCTGCCGAATCCAGTCATCACCCAAGGTGGCAATCTCCCAGAATGACCGCCCAAATCTTGCATAGTCGCCTGTTTGGATTCCATTGCTAAATGTGGCGTAGTCGCTCAACAGCCGGCCGCCATCCACATCATCCAGGCGAATTACAGAGTCTGGGTTTGCAAGCATCTCCAGCTGCGCTATTTGACGAAGCCCTTTGGATCGGAGCGCCTCGGCCTTTCCCTCTGAAGTGTTGACTTTTGTAACGTCGATGCCGGAAAACTTTGAGTGCTTACTTGGGGCCGTCTTAGTCAGCGTGAACAGCATGACGGTAACAACCTCCCCAGTAATTCCATCAAACGCTCCAGGGCCTAACTTGGCTGCAAGATTCCATCCAAATGATTGAATCAGCGTTTTCCTTTGGCGGGTGTAGCGAGGCTGATATAGCCAGTTTTGCGGCATAACCAGCTGCGCAACTCCCGATCCAGTGGCTCGAGATAACTCTAGACATCTTTCCAGAAAGACATTGGCAAGATCATTTTTACCTTCGTCATAATGTCGTTCGCAATAGTCTTTAAGGGCCTCTGATTGCTTGCCTCTTGAGAGGTATGGAACATTGGTGATTACCAAGTGGTATCGCTCATCAAGCAGACGCGCGGCCTCTAAAAGACCTTGTGCGCTGAGCGCGAGCTCCCAACTGTCTTCATCCTCATTCAGCAGATTGGCCGGACGTTCAGTGGCCAACGCTTTACGCAGCAAGGCCGTCAACGTCTCGTAACTGGACGTGGCCAAGTCATTCTTCAGACTACGTGAAGGGTCCAGCAGACTGCCAAGCAGCGGCGCCTGGGCGAAACCGGCGTGCAAGTGGCGCAATTCCTGGCGCACGTACTCGGAATTGGGTGCTTCGTCTGGCACCAGCGCTTCCCAGTCCTGCGCATTGGCCGCGACCTTGAGCCCGCAGCACGCGATGCGGGGCGCCGGAATTTCCCGCACGCCGAGCGGCTTGCCAGATGCATCCGGATAGCGCCAGGCCTCCAACGCCACCGCGAACACGGCGATCTCCACGCAGCGCGGGTCGATCTCTAAGCCATGGATGTTCTCGGCCAGCACGCGATTGACGGCTTCTTTGGCACTCAAGCCCTCCGCCGCCATGCGCATAGGCACCAGCATCAGAAAAGCAGCCACCAGGAAGTGACCCGAGCCGCAGCACGGGTCGAGCAACTTGAAGTCGGCCAGAGAGTCGGGCCAGCCTTCGAACTTGCCCGCCGCCGGCGTGCCGTCTTCCAGGGTGCGGAAGTAGTCGAGGTTGACCGGGCATGGCTTGCCCGGGTGCCGGGTGGCCCACCAGACGCCGAGCGAGTTGTGCAGCAAGAAGGCCACCATGTACGGCTCGGTGAAGAGCTGGGTGACGGCTGGCAACTCGTCGGCACCGATCTTCACTTCCGACTTGTTGATGCGCTCCTTGTTGTCGGCTTGCCAGAACTGGTACACCCAGCCCAGGCTGTCGCTGGCCTTGAAGACCGCATCGGGCAGGTCCTTGAGCAGGCGTTCCAGCTCGCTCTGGTGCTCGGGCGCAAAGGTCAGCTCGAACACCGGTGAGCCGGGCTTGAACACCTGCGGCAGCATGCGGGCGGCCAGCCTGCCGGCCAGCTCCCAGCCGCTCTTGGCGCCTTCATCGGGGGCCAGCTCATCGCACTCTTCGATGGTGACGGCCACGCCGTCGTACATCAGCAGGTTGTTGTCGGCTAGGAAGCGGGCGAACAACATGCGGTGCCAGTGCTGGTAGGCCACCTCCTGCACCAGGTGTTGCACCTCTTGCTTGCCATAGGTCGGGTTGGTGCTCTTCGAGTCGCGGGCGTCGCCGAGCTGCTTGCCGTGGGTGCGCAGGCGATTGCGCAGCGCTTTCTCGCCATCGCCCAGAAAGGCTTCGGGCTTGTCGTGGCCGACGCCCAGTTGGTCCACGGCCGCATACGCGGCGGTCTCCGCGACCGTGCGGGCCGCTTTCACTGTTTTTTCCAGCGCGCTGCGCAGGTCTTTGTCGAGTGCTTGCATCATGCTTGTTTAGGCCTCAGTGAAGGATGACCGGGCCTTTTTTCAGGGCCTGTGCGATGGTTTGTTTGGCATCCTGTAGCCAGGCCTCGATGTCTTCGCCGGTCTTGATAGTGCGGTTGGGCAGCTTGACGAACTGCGCCTTGGGCTCCATCAGCTCAGCGGCGGCCACCAGCACGGCGTCAAATCGCGAGTCGATGGCGGCCACGCGGTCGGCGAACGACGACAGCGACAGACGATCGACCGTCGCCAGCACCTCATCGGTGTTGGCCACTTGCACCTTGGGGGCATCGGTGAGGGTCAGCTTTTGGGCAGCGAGCAGGCTGTTGCGCTGCTCCGGCTCCAACTGCTGCCAGTTGGTGTCGGCGTCCAGGCGCGCCATGCCGTTTTGGTGGCGGGTCTGGTAGTCGGCGTGCAGGCGGTTCAACTCATCGCGCAGCAACTGGGTGAGGCTAGCCACTAGCGACGTGACCGGATCGGGTTCTTCCAGCAGCTGGCGTTGTTGCTCGATGTGGGTGACTTGCGCGACTAGGACTTCGGCATCCGACAAACCATTGGCCTGGGCCAACAGGCGCTTGAGGGTGTTCCAGGCGGGCAGGCGCTTGTCGATGCGTTCTGCAAGATCCGTCCAAGTGTCGATGGCGGTGCTGAGTTCGTCGCGTTGGTTGTACAGGGCCAGCAGTTGCTCGTTGCCGGCGGTGAGGCGGATTTCCTCCAGCCCCTTCGTTTCCGGGCGTGCCGGACGTGGGGCGTCGCCCCCGGCGCGGTTGGCCAACTCCTGCGCGCTGACCAGGAACTGCGGCACGTAGGCCAGCTCTTCTCCTTGCTTGGCGGTGAGGCCGGCCTTCTGCAGGACCTTGCGGATCTGGATGCGCTGCGCCGCCGAAACAGTGGCCGACTCCACCTTGAACATGGTCTTGCCGATGACCTTGCGTTCCAGGTCTTTCGGGTCGATGGTTTGGCCCTTTTCGTCCTGGGCGCGGATCAGCCCGGCCACCAGCAGCACCTGCAAGCCGCCGTCCACCGCGTCACCCGGCCAGCCGTAGGTGGCGCCTTCGAAGTTCTTGCGGATGTCGATGCCCTTCTTGCCACCGGCGATGAAGGCCAGGATGGCTTTGCAGACCGGGTTCTTGGCGGGTTCGCCTTCGTCGCCCACGCTCTTGAGGGCATCTGGCGCCCCTTTCTGCGCCTTCTCGTAGACCTTGGGCCAACCGGCGTGGTCGGCGATGTGGAACTGCGGGTAGAGCCGCTGCAGTGCGTTGGTTGCGGCGTCGAGCGTCATGTCCTGCAGGTCGGTGCCCAGGATCTCATTGCCGCCGCCTTGGAAGACGCGTGCGCCAGAGAAGGCCTCTTGCAGCAGTTCGCGGATCTTGCCTTCGGCGGTTTGCTTGGTGGTCTCCATGGCCGAGCGGGCCTCGGTGCCCTCGGCGGTGTTGGGCACGCCGCGCTTGTCCAGCGTGGCGCTGGCGGCTTTGAAGTCGATCAGGTAGTGGCGCAGGTCGTCGGCCGAGCGCTTGGGAATGAACACGAACACGGTGGGCGACTGGTTGCCCGCCTGGCGTGCATCGGCACGCACCGAGTTTTCGTCGATGCTCCAGCCATCGCGAACCCAGACGCAGACTTTCTCGCTGGCGTCACCGGGCAATTGGGCATCGAACACCGGGAAGATGTCGCGCGTGACCTTGGACGTGCCTTGGGTGAGCGACAGCTTGCGCACCATCTCGCCGAAGCGGCGGCGGATGCGATCGTCGCGCTCCGCGTCCACGCGGTGGGCTTCGTTGGCCAGGCTGTTGCGTTGGCTGAGGAACTCGTCGTTCCAGGCGGCGCTTTCTTCGGTCTGGATGCGGTACTCGTCACCCACCTTCATCAGCAGCTCGCACTTGTCGAGCAGGCTCGGGAGCTTGCTGCGCAGTGCGCTCGAGCCTTGGGTGAGGTCTTCCACTAACAGGTCGGCCAGGGTGTCCACAGTGGCGCGAATGCCAATTTCGTTGTTGCTGCTGGCCAGCTTGTTGATCAGGAACACCAGGCCGCAGGCGCGGCCCATCAGACGCTGGTCGTCGGTGCCCTTGGCCCAGACCATGGTCTTCTCATGCACCTTGCGCGGCAGGATGCGCGACTGGAGCAGCTTGTCGGCGGCATCGAAGTAGAGATAGTCCGCTGGCACTACGCTGCCGACCGGCGCATCCACATTGGTCTGGATGACCTTGTGAATCATTGAGAGCTGGTTGCGCAACTGACTGTCGGTGCCTGTCTGGTCCAGCACGCGCAGGGTGTTCTCCCAAAAGCGCCGGCGCACCGGCAGGATGGGATAGTCCTGCGGGAAGAATTGAATGTCGTCGGCGCGATGCCCGATGGTGGTGCCGGCCAGGTGACGCGAGATCTCACCTAGGTTGGTCTGCATCACCTTTTCAACCGGTGCCTTGGCCTCAGGCTTTTTGGCCAGGATGACCTGGCGGATCACGGCGTCGACGTCGGCGTCGGACAACTCAACGCGGACGGTGAAGCGGCCTTCGAGCTTCTTGAGGTTGGAGGTGCCGGTGACAGCGGTTTGGCCGGTGCCGATGAACAGCATCTTGGCGCCGATATTTTTGCAGCAGGCTTCGACCACTTCCTGCACATCGATGGAGCGCTGGCTGTCTTCGCCGATGTACTGCTGGACCTCGTCGAGCACCACCAGGGTCAGCGGGAACTTGCCGTCGCGGGTCAGCGCTTGGCGAATGGCCTTGAGCATGTCGCCACTGGAGACGTCCTGCACATAGGGGTACAGGTTGTTCAGGGTCTCGACGCAAGACGCTGGCGACGTGAACAGGTTGGGCTTGGCTTTGACCAGGGCTTCGTGCAGGCCCTCGGCCACGTAAAAGTTGTCAAGCTCTTCGTTCCAGTCGAAGCCGCTCTTCTCGACGTGGCCCCGCACCGCGTCGTAGATGCCTTCATGCTGTAGCCACATGACAAAGCGCGCCACCGGGTACTGCTCTGGCAAGCCGACCGACTTGAAGAGGATGCCCAGCAAGGCCATGCGCACGGACTTGTCGCGCGAGCTGGAGCCCAGCGTGCCAGACGCCGCGTGCAGGCCGCCATGGCGTTTGGCCTGGGTGGTGAGCTCCTTGAATTGATCGCTTACGCCTTGAGGCAAGGTGGCAATGCCGCGTGCGGTGGCGCCGTCGTCAAATGCGCTGTCTACCCAAAGCGCCCGCAGCATCTTGACCAGGTGCGATTTGCCCGAGCCGTAGAAGCCGCTGACCCACACGGCGGGCTGTTCGGCCTGCTCGATGTTCTTCAGATAGACGTCGAGGATGTGTTCCAGGCCTTTTTCGTACTGGCCATCGCAAACGAAGGTTTCGAGCTCATACCGCAGGACGGAGAGCGCCTGGTTGGTCTTTTCGTCGTTGACGCTGGCCACGCCCTCGTTGACCAGCTTGCGGGTCGACGGGTCCTTTTGGTAGATGTCGCGATTGAGCATGTTTTCCCCTTAATCAGAATTCTTTGTCTGCGGTGATCGGCACGGCCAGGTAGTTCCAGCCGTCGTACCCGTCCAGCAAGCGGTAGTTGTTGTCTTCGTAGCTGCCGGGAAAGAACACCAGCAGGCGGCCCTTCACCTTGGGCGCAAGCTTGTCCACCACCTCTTTAACCTTCAGGAAGCCGAACAGAGAGCCGACGCCCTGGAGCGCCACGACAAACTCCTCGCTGACGCTCTTGTCCTGCAGGAAGGTCTCGAACTCGGCTTCGATGTAGCTGAGGTACTTAGGCAAGAGCGTCGACAGCAGGTTGGGCTTTTGGAAGTAGCTCTTGGCGTAACGCTGGGACGCCAGCCAGTTCGGGAACGAATCCGTCAGGTCGAACAAGGCCCAGTCATGGCCCGCCGCACGGGTGGCGATCTCAAACTCGTCAACTTTGGCCCGTAGGCGCAGTTCTTCCGTCTCGTGATACACGCAGAAGATGACGCGCTGAGCGGCGGCGGCATCATCGCGCCATGGGACAGCTACGTACTTGCTGTAGGACTGGGTCAATCGCTTAATTCTGCTCACGGAGCCACTCCATTTCCTGCGCGGTGATCAGGTTCGGGAAGAGCACCTCGACCACCTGGCCGACGCGCTTGAGCGAGATCCAGCCCCGGCGCGAGGCGTCCTCGGCCAACTCGATCGTCTTTTCAAATGAGCAGTCGAGCATCCGGGTGAAGTCGCTCTTGAGCAGCGACTCGCCGCGCAGGCCGCTGACGTAGCCCAGAAGCAGTGCCAACGACACCGCGCCTGGCGTCGCCACAGCACGGGCCCGCACCTTGCGGACGCGGCCAGCGAGATGACCAGATTGGGTCCAGGACGAGTTGATGTTCTGCGCTGTGGACTTGAGCGTGGCCTTGCTGAAGCGCCCCGGCTCTTGCGCATCGATGAACTCTTCCATCGCCTCACGGGTGACGGTGGCCCCTTCCTGGAACTCAAGAACGAAGGAGGCTGTTGCTCGAAAAATCGGGTCGCGTGAATAAGCGCACAGGGCCGCCAACAGTGGCTGCCCATCGATGTCGCGCTGCCAAAAGAAGCGCAAGGCGCGGAAAAGCATGAGACTTGGGTCGAGAGCGTAGAGATCGACAAGGTGCCGATAGGTCAGCGCCCGCGTCTTGCCTGACCGCTTGCCCAGGCAATTGGCAGTTTGTATTGCTTCAAGGAACTCGGCTTTGGGGGCGTCAGCTTTTTCGACATAGGACAGCAGCGCTTGCAGCTCGGCAAGCATCATGGTCCGGGCTGTGTGGACCCCACCTCGCTCGTAGCTGAAGCCGTACCGATCTTGCTTGTTGTTTTGAAATTCTTGACTCACTCTGATCTCAGTCCTTTTCATCAATCTGTCGGCTGAGCCTCAGCGTTACTGGAGTATCCGGGGGCAAGAACTGCGTTCTTTACCCCGTACAGCGCCAGATGATCTTTGAGCCATAAGCGATACTCGGGACCCCGGAGCCTGTGATCCGATGAACAGTCGACACTCCACTTACGCAGGATGTAGCCCGCAGTGGCAGCGCGAAGTCTCAGTTTCAACAGCCCATCCGACATCCCGTAGTCCATCTCAGTGATCTCGGGGCGCGGCTGATCCGGGTGAGGCACCAATTCGACCTCGACAATCCGCGTCCACTGGATGTCCTGGTCGCTCTTCTCCGAAGGTAGAACCTCGCCACTTTTCAGGATCACAGGGGATTTCATTCGGGTAATGACAAAGTCCCGGAAATCGCCGCTGCGTCGGTCGAACGCCCGAGCGTGCCAGCGCAGGCCGTTGTCGATCAACGCAAATGGCACGATCTCGCGCTCCGTCGCGCCGCTCGACACCGAGTGATATGCCACTCGGAGGGGACACTCCCAATGGATTGCACGCGTCACTGCGGCCAGCACATCAAGGTCCGGCTGCGACAGCCGCGAAGGAATCTCGCTGGCGACCCAAGCCTTGATCTTCGTCGGTTCGCCGTCCCCAAAACCCTGGGACAGCCAGGCCAACACACGCTCCGCCGGGAAGTCAAACACTGGCTGGAATGCATCACCGATGACGTAAGCCTTGCCTTTGGAGTCATAGTCGATGTTGCCAGGCGCCAACTCCTTGTAGAGAGCGAGATCCCTCGTTGCCGCAGCCGACTGGATGCCAAATCGCGACACCAAGTCCTGGCGGCGGATCTCCCCGATGAAGCGCACACGCAGCTCGACAAAGGCGAGCCGGTCGCGCTGTGGTTGGGTCAGGTCTACGAGCTGTTCGTTAAACATCCAGGCTGGTCGTTTTGGGTAAATGATGGCTTGTGCGCATTGTTGCGATAGTATATGGGATGCACTAGAATGCGGCAATCACTGCTTAATGATCCGTGATCAGCCGCATTGTGATTAGTGTGAGGTTGCGCAACGATGGATTTTGACACCTGAAGGGATGGCTCTATGGACGGCACAACTGGGTCCGCAGGTTTGATTATCAAGGCAGTCGCCTTCGCCGCAGACAAGCACCGGAATCAGCGACGCAAGGACGCGGACGCATCGCCTTACATCAACCACCCGATCGCCCTGGCCAAGGTGCTCGCTAACGAAGGCAACGTGTCCGATCCGAGCGTGCTCTGCGCTGCCCTGCTGCACGACACGATTGAGGACACCGAGACGTCCGCCGCCGAGCTCGAAGACATGTTCGGCAAGGCGGTCGCCAGCATCGTGTTGGAGGTGACCGACGACAAATCGCTGGAGAAGCATGTCCGCAAACAGCGCCAGATCGAGCATGCGCGACATATCTCTCCCGAGGCCAAGCTGGTGAAGTTGGCCGACAAGATCTGCAACCTGCGGGACATCCTGGCTTCACCGCCCACCGATTGGCCGGCGGAACGCAAACAGGCGTACTTCGACTGGGCAGCGAAGGTGGTCGCGGGCGTCAGGGGCGTTCACGCCCCACTTGAGTCCGTTTTCGACGAACTGTACGCGCGCCATACCGAACTGGACTGACCCGAAGGAGCTCGACCATGAGTGGAAGCCGTTGGGATCAGCCGGGCGTGCCCCACAAGGGGTGGCACTGCGTGGACGTCGTCGACCTTCGGGCCGACGGCGAGCCTGCTGACGACACCGACTACGCGACCTGCCAGATGTGCGGAAACGAGAAGATCCGGTACGTCCACATCATGGAGCACCCCGATGTGGAAGAAGCGTTGGACGTTGGCTGTGTGTGCGCGGAGAAGATGAGCGATGACTACGACGGTCCCAAGCGCCGCGAGGCGCGACTTAGGAATCGCGCATCTCGTCGCACTCGCTGGCTCCACCGCAAGTGGCGGGTCTCGGCCAAAGGCAACAGCTTCTTGAACGTCGATGGTCGCAACCTGGTGGTGTACCCGACGAAGACGGGGCGCTGGGGCTACAAGATTGGCGACCGGTTCGGCCCGAAGACCTACCCGACGGTGCGCGAAGCCAAGCTGGCGCTGTTTGACGACTTCTGGGCCGCGACGCAGGACAACGACCAGCTTTGGGCGACGGACTGAACAAGAACAATGCGCTTGAAATAGAACGGCCCAGTCAGGGAAAAGGCTCGGAACTAGAATGGATCAGCAAACCCAAACCCGCAGAAGCGGCTCGTACACCGCGAACCTGCTTGGAAACATCCGGAGCCACCTGGCAGGGCTGCAGGGCTACGACGTCATGGCCCTCGAGCTCATCCAGAACGCGGATGACGCCAAAGCAGAGGCGGTTGTCTTCGACATCACCGACCGGGGCCTTCTTGTCGTCAACAACGGCAAGTTCACATACTGCGGTGATCTACACACGCGGCCTTGCAGCTTCATCGCCAGCAACAACTACAGCTGCGACTACCACCGAATCGCGGATGTTGGCAGCGGGGGGAAGCTTTCTCGTGGCGAGAATATCGGTCGCTTCGGCATCGGCTTCGTCTCAACGTATCAGGTCACGGACCACCCGGAGATCCGGTCCTCTGGTGTCAAGCTGACGCTTCACCCCGAAGAAGGACAGTGGTTCATCGAACCATTCAAGCAACCCGAAGGCACCACGTTCTTCTTGCCTTGGGCGGAGGACCCGAACACCGAAGCTCGACTTGCGCTTGGGGTGTCGCACGTCAGCGCCGCTCACATCGATCAGCTCGTCGAGGATTTTCAGACGGTCCTTCGAAAGAGCTTGTTGTTCCTCCGGCACGTCCGGACTGCGGAAGTCCGGCGAAATGGCGAGCTGCTGTTGGCCTGTGACCTGGATCGTGGCGATGGGTCTGACTTGATCGTCAGTTTCCGTCCGAGCGGCGAGGTCGAGCAATGGCACATCTTGCGGGCCGACGCTGCGGAGGCTGCAGCGCAGCTATATGCCTCGCATCCCCGCCTTGAGTCCCTCGGTCGTGGTACCAAGATCAGCATCGGGTTGCGGATCGATCCCGAGCCCCTGACAGAGGGGGTGCTTTACGCGTTCTTGCCCACCGAGCAGTCGACCGGATTGCCGATGCACATCAATGCGGACTTCTTTCCAGAGTCGGATCGAAAGGCGGTCATCTTCGCTGGGCATCAACACGAGCAGGCGTGGAACGAAATGCTCATCGACGCAGCAGCGGCCGAGCTTGCGCGAGACCCGGAGAGCCTGTTGAAGATGCTCGGAGACGTCCAGCTCTGGCAGATCCTGGCGCGGGCGTTTGAACTGTCGAAGCCATCGAACCACCCGACTTGCTTCAAGCGATTTTGGGAACGTTTGCTGGCCACGGCCAGCAAGGCACGAATTGCCCTCGCTCAGGATGGAAGTGTCCAGTGTCCCAGTGGCGTCTTCTTCCCTGACAAGGCTCTGAACCCGGCTCAGGTGAATGCTCTGCAGGAAATCGGCGGCCGAGTCATTGTAGAAGATCTGCGTCAGTTCAGGACGGCCATCAATCAGCTGGGTGCCCCTATCCTGACGTTTGAACGCCTCGTGACCCTTCTCGAGCAAGCAATGGCGCAGCAGGCGTCAGGAGCGATGCAGATCGAGAAGGAGGGACTGGAGAGCTTCTATCGGCCGCTTTGGGGGATGGTCAATGATCTGCTGCCAGATGCAGTCTCGCCAAACCCAACAACGAAGGCGGCCATTCAGCGACTGCTGGCCATCCCCTTTGTCGTCACGGAAGATCTGTACGCCGTCACGATCAATCAATCCCATGCGGCGCCTGCCGCGCTGGACGCCGGTCGGGTCGCGTCGTTGCTGCCAAGGATGGCCATTGCAGCGCATCAGATTCTCGGATTCCCGAAGATTGCGCGACTGATCCGACAGCTTGAGCTCGGCGCTGTTGTTAATCACATCAGCTCGATGTGCACCACCGATCCCGTCGAAGATGTCATCGGTGTTGAACAGCAAGAGTTGCGGGACCTGTATGCGATGTTCGCGGACCTGGAACGCCAGGGCAATGTCGAGAAGGCGGTGCATCAGGCACTTCGGAACCTACCGATCTGGCTCTCAAGTCGAGGCCTGATCAAAGCGACCCAAGCACTCCTGCCTGGCAACTTCACCGATCCCACCGGACAGGCCGACCTCCTTGAAACGTCCGTCCTGACTGATTCCGCCAGGGAGTTTGTGTCAAGCAAGCTTGGCGTTCAGACGCAGACAATCGAGGCATTCGTACAGAACGTGCTGCCGAGGTTCTTCAATGATGACGGGCCGCTGGATGCGCAGAAGTACACTCGCCTGATCAGTGAACTGGCCAGCCACCCGGCGCTCGTGAATGACGAGAACATTCGCCGGCTGTTGGGGGCACTCCCAATCGTACCGACGCAGGACGGGCGTTGGTCGCAACCTACCAACATCTACAGGCGCACCGATGATTTGGTGAAGGTGCTCGGCGATGCAACGCACCTTTGGCTCGATGCCAGTCGGGTGCCGAACGCCCGGTCTGTCCACACCTTCATTGACAGCCTTGGAATTCGTCGATCACCCCTCGCGCAGCACCTGGTGGAGCGGATGCTCTTCATCGCAGAGAAGTACCTGCCGACGGAAGATGCAAAGCGCGCCAGCGGCGATGCCTTCTACGTCCTTTGTGACCACTACGAGGAGTGGAGTGAGAAGCCGTTCTTCCAGGGTGCGATCAACAGCCTCCGTGGGGTGGCGTGCTTCCCAGCTGAAGGCGATATGGAGAACTGGCACTCTGGTGGCGATCTGTACGCGCCATACCGCGCCGAGGCATTCAGGTCGCAGGCCAACATCCTCGATTTCAGAAACACGGCACGCCTGAAAACGGAGCTACTGGAAGATCTGGACGTCACCATCAATCCGGAAACGAGGCTGGTGATCGACCATTTGCAGTACTGCGTGAAGACCGGCGCTCAGCCTCACGTTTCAACCTACCAGGTGCTGAACGAGCGGGCGCAGCGTTCCGATCCCCTGATCTCGACATTGGCTGGCTCTCGTTGCATCTATGTCGAGAGTCAGAAGAGCTTTGTCCGCCCGAATCAGCTTTACTGGTCGCCCCAGCAGCTCGGGCGCTACGCATTCACCATTCCAGGCAATCTTGAGGCGTTTAAGCCGCTGTTCACCGCAATCGGAGTGAAGAACGCACCCGAGGGCCGAGACTACGTCGACATCCTGTTGGACATCGTCGGCGAGTACTTCGAGCAGTCGAAGCCCGTCGCAGGGGCGGATCGATCGGTGTACGACGCCTGCTTGATGGGCGTGTCGGCAGCAGACGAGCGTGAGGAGATCGGTGCCCCAGACATTCGAAGGTTGCAAGAGGCACCAACGATATTGAACCTCATGGGGCAGCCCACGCATCCTGACGAAGTGCTTCTTCAGGACAGCGAGTGGCACGCAGGTTTCTTCAATGGGGAGCTTGATCGGGCGCTTTGCAAACCTGCCCCCGAGCTGTGGCCGTTCATTGAGAAGGTCGGGGTCAGGCGGCTCAGTGAGAGCGCTGAGGTCGCGCTTGAGTTCGTTGATGGACAAAAGACTGAGGAACCGCAGCTTGCCGAAAAGCTGATGGAGCGGATCGACATCCTTGCGCGATTGCTCCACGACAAACCGACGCCGGTCAAACAAAAGGTGCGGAAGGCGCTTTCAGAGCTGGCCGCCATCAGCTACGAGCTCGTGCGCATTCAAGCGTCCGTGCACGTTGGCGGGGATTGGGCTTCGGCTCCACCCTCGGCAGCACACGCCTTCTATGACATCGACAAACGCCAGCTGATCTTGGCGCGACCGGTGGGAGATCGCAGCTGGCCCCACGTCCTGAATGCCATCTTCCACCAGTTGATGCCAGAAGAGTCTGGAAGCGAGATCTCGAAACTGACCCTCAGCGTTCGACCGCTGATGAGCATGCCTGTCGATGAGGCTCACCGAGAACTGACCGATGCAGGCATCCCGTACCTGGATGCTGAAAGCGCAAGCGGACAGGCAGATGACTTGACCTCGTCGGCTTTGGACGACATGGGGAGCACGACCGACCCCGGCTACCAGCCAGAGAGCAAACCGGATACCGCACCAGCCGACGCGCCCAAAGGTGGAGAACGCACACCGGATCGGCCTGGTACGAATCGGCCGACAGGTGAGCCGAAAGCTCCTCCCAAGGATGTGCCGCCGCCCGATCAAGGGCAATCTGGAACCGGGTCTAAGGGCGCACGAGAGAAGGATGCGCCAGATGGTGACCAGGCTACTGGGCGCGGTCACAGCACAGGTTCGTCGACTGGCGACAAGCGCGCCAAGAAGCCACGTCCAAAGCACAAGGAGCAGTGGGATCGACGACTACTTTCCTATGTTCGAAAGAAGCAAGAGGAATCTGCCGATGCCGACGAGCAGGAAGGCCCATCCGAGCACAACCTGGCTGTTGAGGTGGTGGCCCGCGCCGCCGTATGCGCCTATGAAAAGGCTCGGGGGCGCGTCGCGGAACAGATGGCCCAAACCCATCCTGGTTACGACATCATCAGCCGAAACCCGCTGACAGGCGAAGACCGGTTCATCGAAGTGAAGGGGGTCAACGGGGAGTGGAACCAGACGGGCGTGGGCTTGTCCAGGCTGCAGTTCAGTAACGCACAGGACTACGGCGATCGCTACTGGCTGTACGTGGTCGAGTTTGTTTCCGATCCTGAACACATACGTGTTCATCCTATCCGCAGTCCTGCCACGCAGGTGACGTCGTTCATGTTCGACGGCAACTGGCGGGATGCAGTCGCCGATGAACGTGCCGACCCCGCGCTTGCCTTCATCGCCGGCGCCAGAGTGAAGCACCAGCATTTCGGTTTCGGACAGATCGAATCGTTGGAGCTGCGAGGCTTGACGCGGGTGATGTCCATCGAGTTTGTGACCAGCGGTCGGCGCACGGTCACGTTGAATCTGCAGACGATGACCGTGGTTGAGGAAGACGATGACAACGATCATTCCTGAACTGACCGATGCCCAGCTGGCGGACTTGCCATCCCTGGCGGAGGCAAAGGTCTACAGAGCGTTGAGGGATGGTCTTCCCCGCGACTTTGTCGTCTTCTTTCAGGTCGGTTGGATCTTGCGCCGCGAGGAAGAGCAAGCCAAGGATGGCGAAACCGACTTCGTCGTCTGTCACCCGGATCTCGGGTACGTGTGCATCGAAGTCAAGGGTGGCGGCGTCGGGTTCGACTCCAGCAGCGGGGACTGGTTTTCCGTCGATCGCCACCTTCAAAAGCATGCGATCAACAACCCCGTCAACCAGGCGCTGAAGGCCAAGTATTCGATTCGATCCAAGCTGAATGAACACCAGCGTTGGCGGGATCTCTCGCTCGCCAACGTCCTCAGAGGCCATGCGGTGTTCTTCCCTGATGTCGGGGATGCGAATGCCCTGAGTCGGCCCGACATGCCGCCGACCCTGGTCGGCTGCGCGAAGGATCTTCAAGATCCGAAGGCGTGGATCGATGCGGTCTTTGCCTATTGGGGTAACGATGCATCGGGATTCACTCCCTTGGGCAGGCGCGGCGTTGATGTCCTTCGCGAGGTGTTCGCGCGCTCTTTCGTGGTCGCGCCGCTGATATCGTCGCAGTTGGCCGACCAGGAGGCGCGTCGGCTGGTTCTCACCAAGGACCAGATTCGCGTGCTCGATTTCTTGCGCTCCCACCGCAGAGTTGCCGTGAGCGGTGGCGCAGGAACGGGCAAGACGGTCTTGGCACTTGAAAAAGCACGTCGCCTTGCATCCGAGGGGTTCCGAACGCTGCTGACTTGCTACAACCGGCAGCTCGCGGACCACCTATCAAGTCTTTGCGCGGGCACACCAAATCTTGATGTGATGAGCTTCCATCAACTGTGCCACCGGCAGGTTGAGAGAGCCAATCGTGCATCTGGGCGGGACCTGGTTTCCGAAGCCAAGGTCACCTACCCGGGCAAGGATCTCTACGAGGTGCAACTACCCAACGCGCTCGGATACTCCCTCGAAATTCTCCCGGATCGGTACGACGCCATCGTCTGTGATGAGGGCCAGGACTTCCGCGAGGAGTTCTGGGTTCCGCTCGAGCTGCTACTGACCGACTATGACAGCAGCCCGCTGTACGTGTTCTACGACGACAACCAGAACCTGTATGCCCGCGCAGGGACTTTCCCCATCCGCGACGAGCCGTTCTCGTTGACCACGAATTGCCGCAACACGGCGCCGATTCACGAAGCCGCCTACAAGCACTACAAGGGCGTTCCAGTGAGTCCGCCTGACATTCAGGGTGATGACGTTCAGTTTGACGAGTCGCCAAGTCGAGACCCACAGGCGGCCAAGATCAATGCCCGCATCGTCGACCTTGTTGCGAGACAGGGTGTCGCGCCCGGCGACATCACGGTACTGGTGGCCGATGCCTTGCACAAGGCCGAGTACTACGCGGCCTTACGAAGGCTTCCGTTGCCGAAGCCAGCAACTTGGCTTGAGGAGGGAGTCAGAGGGAAGACCACGGTCCTGATCGACACCATCCAACGGTTCAAGGGTCTCGAATCGCCGATCGTGATCTTGTGGGGCTTGGATACCATCGAGTTGTCACAGCGGCAAGAGCTGCTGTACGTAGGGATGAGCCGCGCGAAGTCACTGCTGGTCATCGTGGGGCGTGCGGCAACGTGCGCTGCGTTCAAGGAAGCGGTGAATCAGTGAAACCAGCCCTGTCGTTGCGGACGCGGGTTCGATTGGCAATTCGGAATCGAACTGGCGACGAACACGATGGCCGAGCGTTTCAAGCGCGTTCTTGGCGGCCTGACCGTCGACCAGGGATGCGTGTTCCGAAATGTCGTCACTTGTCGATAAATGCCGACGAAACGGAACACTCCTCAGCCGACCCTGACTGGTGCCGCAAGGGTTCTGGTCGACGTCGCCAGGCATGACTCCTCGAAGGCTTCGATGTCGACCTGCCGGTAGAGGACGCGGCCGCAGAGCTTCAGGAACTTGGGGCCGATGCCCTCGCTGCGCCAGCGTTCAAGAGTCGCCTCGCTGATGTCCCAACGGGCGGTGAGCTGGCGCTGATTGAAATGAATGACTTCCATTTTGGTCTCCTTGCGAATGAGTTGGCAGGAGTCCATGAAGGCGCTGTTCCGCCAGCAAGCCAAGGCCATTCCTCGAAGGTCGTCTTACTTCGATGCGTCGTTGAGCTCGTAGCTGGTGCTGCGTCCACCCGCGTCTGATTTGCGCAGGACACCTCGGGCCAGAAGATCCGTGATGTCGCGCAGGGCGGTGTCCGGCGAGCATTTGGCGATTGCAGCCCACTTGCTGCTGGTGAGCTTGCCCTCGAAGCCATCGAGCAACCGGTTGACCAGCTTCACCTGTCGCTCGTTCAGCGGTGCTGAACCGGGTGCAGCCCAGCGCTGCCAGAACCGGGTCTTGACCAGCACGGCGTCGAGGGTGTGCTGTGCCTGGTCGACGGCGCGATGCAGCGTGGCGAGGAACCACGCGAGCCACTCGGTGACATCCAGTGATGCTTTTTGGGTGCGCTCCAGGATGTCGTAGTAAGCCTTGCGCTCGCGCTGGATCTGCGCCGACAGGCTGTAGAAGCGCTGGGGGCTGCCATCTGCGCGTGCAAGGAAGAGGTCGCCGACTGCGCGCGCGATGCGGCCGTTGCCATCATCGAACGGGTGCAGGGTGACAAACCACAGGTGCGCGAGCCCGGCCTTGATCAGCGGTGGCTCGGTCGATGCGCTATTGGCCCAGGCCAGAAAGCGGGCAGTTTCCGACTCCAGCCGGTCGGCCGGCGGCGCCTCGAAATGCACGCGTTGGCGCCCCAGCGGTCCAGAGACCACCTGCATCGGACCGGTGGCATCGTCGCGCCAACCGCCCACGTTGATCCGAACCAGGCCCGAATAACCAGTGGGGAATAAGGCGGCGTGCCACCCGAACAAACGGTCCCGAGTGATAGGTGCGTTGCAGTTGGCGGTGGCGTCGAGCACCATCTCGACCACGCCTTCGACGTGACGGTCCACCGGGGCCAGGGCACCGATGTCGACGCCGAGGCGACGGGCGATGGAGGAGCGCACAGACTCGAAGTTGAGCTGCTCGCCCTCGATCTCGCTGGTCTTGATGACGTCCTCGGTGAGCGCCGACAGGCTGGCCTGGTCGCGCAGAGCCATGCCAACATCGGCCAGTCGTCCCATCAACAGACCCTGGGCGCGGCTGACGTCGGCCAACGACTGGACCAGGGCAGCCAGGTCGTAGCCCCAACTTGGCCAGTCGCTGACCTGCCAGATGCAGGTGTAATCGCCGCTGTTCATGCGGAGATTATGGGCCGCATTCTCCGTAAGTGCAAGTCATTCGCCGCACAAGGTGCGTCGATTGCGCTCTGTATTCACCGCACGGGAAAAGTGCAAGAGCAGGCGCTCGCTCCTGGAATGGGTGTAGTTGGGTGCGATTTTGGTCGCTGGCTGCAAGGCGTCCTCGACGTGTCTACGGACGCTGGTTCGATTCCGTAAACGGGAATTGAACTGGGCACGCCATCCGCAAAGTTGAGGTGCCCTCAATGGCGACCGGCTGGCGATGAAAACCGCAGAAACGTCCCTGAAATCGGCCTGTCAAGTCCCACTTTTTGCTGAAATCCGCAGCAATCCGCAACTTGCCAAGACCCCGGTTTTGCGTACTTTCAACGCGGTTTGGGACCGGTTACCATCCCACCACCAGATATTGATTTCAGTTTCCCCAGACTGAATATCACAGCGAAGTAACAAAAACCCCAGAAATGAAAGTTTCTGGGGTTTTTCAATAAAAAACTTCCGGGACCTTTTTCCACCGTCTTCGATCAATTTCTGATCGCCGCATCGATCTCCTGCAGACGATGTCCTCCGCTGCAGGCCTCGCTCAGCAGTTGATCCCAATCATCGGGCGGATGACCGCTTTCCAGCATCTTGCGGAACACCCGATACGCATCGTCGCTACTCTCGTAGGCGCGCTTCGTGTCGTCGTCGTTGACCCATGCGAACACGATGATCCTGCTGGCTGCGTGATAACGGAAGAACAATCGGTATTGCTGGAAAAACTTGGCCCGGAACCAGTGCTTGCGTTCCGCGCCTAGCGTGCCACCCTGCCGATATTCCGCGCGGGTTGGATCCTGCGGGATGATGTCGAACGCGAGCGCCGTGACGGCGGCCAGACGCTTCGTCGCGTTCTTTTTTACGTAGCCCGTCGGGTCTTTTCGCTTCAGCGAATCGACATGCTTTGCCAGCGCTTCAATCTGCGCGACGAATAGCGGATGCGCGTAGACGGTCCAGCCATGGACGACGAATGCGGTAGAACTGCCTTGCTTCATTCATCGTCTTCCGACAGCGGCGCATCGAGGTCGACCTTGACGCCACCTGCGAGCGATTGCAAACGCGCCACGAATGCTGCGTCCACCGGACGAACACGTTGGGGGTGGCTTGCGATGTCGCGTTCCAGGAAACTGAGAAATTGCTCGAGCACGGGGTCTTCGCCTTCGGAGGCCTCCGCGCGCGTCAGGACGACTTCGCCGCTGGCGCGGATGCTGTAGTGGATCTTGTCCCGCTTGCCGAGTCCGAGCGCGCGCCGGACCGTTTCCGGTACCGTGGTTTGGTAGCGATCGGTCAGCGTGGATTCAACTTCGATGGTGGCGGGCATGGTTCTCTCGGGGGCATGAGGTGCAGATATGGAGGATGGTAATGCGATCGCCTTACCATGTCAATGCGATTGCATTACCGCCGCCCCTCCCCCGGCGCCAGCATTCACCCCGCGTCGGTAAAGCGTTGCGCGAGCCATTGCGCGAATACCCGCACGCGTGCCGACAGTTGGCGGTTTTGGGGATAGAGGACCGAGACCGGCATGGGTGGGGGTGGATGATTGGGGAGGACGATGCGGAGGTTGCCCTCGGCCAGTTCGTTCGTGATGCGGTAACGCGGGACCTGGATCAGGCCGAGGCCCGATAGTGCCGCGCCCGTGTAGAGGTCGGCGCCCGTGACCGCGATGCGGGCGTCGAGGCGGCGTTCGACGACCTCCTTGCCCACCGTGAAGTCGAGGGTCGCGGGGCGGCCTGTGGCGCTAGACAGGTAGCTGACCATGAGGTGCGCGCTCAGGTCGTCGAGCGTTTTCGGGATGCCGTGCGCTTTCAGGTAGGCTGGGCTCGCCACCGTGACCTGCGGCATCTGCGCGACCTGTCTTCCGATCAGGGACGAGTCGCGCAAGACGCCCGCGCGCAGCACGCAGTCGATGCCTTCCCGGACGAGGTCCACCAGTCTGTCGTCCTCGCTCACGCGCAGCGTGATATCGGGGTACTGGTTCATGAAATCCCCGAGCGCGGGCATGACGAAATGCCGCGCCAGCGTGCCCTGCAGGTTCACGCGCAGCAAACCCTTCGGCGGGGCGTCGCGGAATGCGCTCTCCGTTTCTTCCAGATCCGTCAGCAGCCGCACGCAGCGGTAGTAGTACGCCTCGCCATCGTGCGTGAGGCGGACCTGGCGCGTCGTACGTTCGAGGAGCCGTGCGCCGATTCGCTGTTCCAGCCGCTTGATCAGGTTGGTCACCGTCGCGCGCGGGATCTGGAGATCCTCGGCTGCCAGCGTGAAGCTGTTGCGGTCCGCGATGCGCACGAACACCTGCATTTCCTTGAAGCGATCCATGGTTTCCCCCCTCGAAACCGGTCCATCCGATAGTTAAAGCAAATGGAATTGTGATCGCAATATACCAGCGATTATCTTTCCGGTTGAACAGTCCAGAATGGGTTCACGCCAACCCGAAACCGACGAGACCCGCCATGACGCCATCCATCACCTATCTGCATCTGCTGCGGCATACGCCGTTCTTCACCTCGCTCGAGACCGATCAGCTGCGCTGGGTCATCGCCCATTCCCGCGAATGGGAGGTGCGGACCGGCGGCACGATCGCCAGCAGCCGGCAACCCGGCGACAGCGACGGCTACTGGGTGCTGCTCGACGGTGGCTGGACGCTGCGCGTGGGCGACCACGCGGTGTCGAGCCGCCACGCCGATCCGGGCAAATGGTTCGACCAGGACCTGCTCGCGGCGCAGCCGTTCGCGCTCGTGGCCACCGAGCACAGCTACGTCATGCATATCGCGCGCGCCGAGATGGACGACATGGTCGCGCGGGGTTTTGCGTTCGGGCGGCACCTTGACGCGGGGCGTTCCTTGTATCGGGCCATCGCGCAGGACGCGGCGCCGGCCCCTGCCGCGCAGTGAACCGTTCCTCGTGCACGCAACTTCCCACTCACTGGAGAACCATCATGTCCCACACCATCCTCGTTACCGGCGCATCGTCGGGCTTCGGCCTCATGACCGCCAGGGCGCTGGCGAAGGCCGGCCATACCGTGTATGCCTCGATGCGCGAAACCGCGGGCCGCAACGCGACGCGCGTGGCCGAGATCGCCCAATGGTCCGAGAACCACGACGCCGACCTGCGCGCGATCGAACTCGACGTGCAATCGGAGGCTTCCGTGGCCGCCGCCATCGCGAAGGTGCTCGACGATGCAGGCCGGCTCGACGTGATCGTGCATAACGCGGGGCATATGGTGTTCGGCCCCGCCGAGGCCTTCACGCCGGAGCAGATGATCCAGCAGTACGACGTCAACGTGCTTGGCGCGCAGCGCGTCAATCGCGCGGCACTGCCGTATCTGCGCAAGCAGGGCAAGGCGCTGCTGCTGTGGGTGGGGTCGTCATCGACGCGCGGCGGCACGCCGCCGTTTCTCGCGCCCTACTTCGCGGCCAAGGCGGCCATGGATGCGCTGGCCGTGTCGTACGCCTCGGAACTGTCGCGCTGGGGCATCGAGACCACGATCATGGTGCCGGGTGCCTTCACCCAGGGCACCAACCACTTCGCGCACTCGGGCAAGCCGGCCGACACGCGGATCGTGGCCGAGTACGAGGACGGTCCGTACGCGGGCGTGGCCGAGCAGGCCCTGAAGGGGCTCGCAAGTCTGGAGCCCGCCGATGCGGACCCCGAGGACGTCGCGCGCGAGATCGTGCGCGTGGTGGGCCTGCCGCATGGCAAGCGGCCGTTCCGCGTGCATGTGGATCCGTCGCAGGATGGCGCGGAAATCGTCAATGGCGTAGCCGATCGCGTGCGGGCAGAGTTGTTCCGCAATGTCGGCCTCGCGGATCTGCTGAAGCCGCGCGGGTGATTCACGCGGGGATGCGCGCTATGGGAACGTGCGCAGATACGCGAGCAGGTCGTCGATGTCCTTGTCGTCGCGCATGCCCCAGAAGAGCATCTTGTTGCCGGGCACGACCTTGCCCGGCGACTTGACGAACGCGCGCAGGCGGTCTTCGTTCCAGGCGAAGCCGGCGGATTTCATGGCGTCGGAATAGCGGTATTCGCTCACGCTGCCCGCCTGCCGGCCGATCAGGCCGTTGAGCTGCGGACCAAAGCCCCCGCGCGCGCTGGGGCCCACGCGATGGCACTGCGCGCATTTGCTCGCGAACACGCGCTCGCCCGCCGCGGGGTCACCCGCAGCGTGCGCTGCAACGGGAAAGAGGACCGCGGCCAGCATGGACACAGCGTACGAACGGAACCACGGCTTGAGAAATCGACGCATGCCGTGATTGTAATCGTCCCGTATTCAGCTGGCATCCTCCGCCGCGCGTGCGCACGGCAGAGGATGCGGGCAGGAAGATCAGTTGACCTTCAGCTGACCGCCGGCGCCGAGGCCGCCCTTCACGTTCTGGGCCTTGTACTGCTTGACGGCCGCAACGAGGTTGTTGAGCGAGTCGGTGAATGCCGCTACGACGACCTTGCCTTGCGGCGTGTTCGAGTACGCACCCGCGCGACCGCGCGAGTTGTCGCTGGCGAACACGGCCAGCATGCCGTAGTCGATGTTCTTGGCCGAGCCTTCGGCGGCAGCCAGCTGCACGCTCGAACGGTTATCGACGAGCGTCAGCAGCGTCGATGCTTCCGAGCTCTTCATGCTGCCGGCCACGCCAGCGAGGATGCCGCCCACGTGCGGCACATAGTTGAGCAGCGAAGCACCGCCGCCACCGGTGTCGTTGGCGGCGAACGTGATGGTCGGGCTGACGGTATAGTCGGCCGCCACCATCTGGCCCTTCTGCATCTTCGACGTCTTGCGCAGTTCACCGGTCTGGTTGAGCGCGCGCTCCGACATCGCGGCGTCGAGGCCGCGGCCGCGATCGACCACGACGAAGCAGTTCGATTGCTGGACCAGGAGCTTGAGCACGGGAACCGTGCTGCCGAGCTTGTATTGCCCGGTGAGGATGCCGTACCAGGGAGCGGAGGTGTCCTCGATGATGGAAACGGTGCCGAGCGGTGCGTCGCAGCGCTGGAGTCCGGTGTTCGCGTTCTGCGTGGTGCTGCCTGCGGCGGAACCGGTGGCAACGGTCTTGGCATCCTTCGCGCCCATCTGCATGTCCGCGCATGCCGAAAGCAGGAGAACCGATACCGATGCCAGGGCGACACCCGTCAATTTGAAACTCATACTGACCTCGCTTTTTGTTATTCACGTCATACCCGTGGCCTGGCGAGGCGTCGGTGTGCGATGGTTCGCATGCTTGTTCCGCGCCAGCCCGCGTCTCTCCCCGGTCCGGCATCGATGCTGCATGCCGGTTACTGTGACCCTCACACCCGGAAAAAGCGCCGGGCCATTATAAGCGCGGCACGATCCCACCAAAAAGGCACGTATCGCGAACCGTTCTGCGCACGCAACAGCCATTCATGACTTTTGCTCTGCACAACAGAACGCTCGTTGCTTCCCGGGTATCGGCGCGCGGCTACAATAGACCCCTGAATTCGCCCTGCGGCCTGAGATCATGCACGACCACCCTCGTTTTTCCATCAATCGCGCCGCCGTCATGCTCGTCCCCGAGCAACCGTTCCTCGACTGGATCCTGGCGGTCGATCCCGACCCGATTGAAACGCTCACTTTGGAAGCCGTGCGCGAGGACGAGACCGTCTTTCTGGTGCCGCCCGAGTTCGCGGACGACGTCGAGTCCACGGTCAAGTGGGTCGAGGCACGCTGGCGCTCGTTCTTCGAACTGATGCTCGGCGAGTGGTTCACCGATGCGCTGTGGCCCCGGCAGCTGACGCTCGCGATGTTCCGCGAATGGTTCACGGTGCGCGTGCATTCGATGGTGTGGGACCTCGCGGCGGACACACCCGTGCTGCACGAGGACTGGGACGAGGATACGGAAGACGCCGAGGATGGCGACGACGGGGACGATGGCGACGCCGAGGAAGAAGGCGGCGACGATGGCCCGTCGCCGCGCGTCCTGCACTGATGCGAAGGGCCACGGGCCTCGGGCCCCGGTGGCCTACAGGAAGCGATCGAGAATCTTGCGGCTCGGTTTGTCGAGCGCGAACAGATCGCGAATGAGGTAGTGAATGCCGTGGTTGTCGGAGATCAGCAGCGTGCCCCCCGACAGCCGGCGGATATCTTCTTCCCCGCGCAGCACCAGCGTGGTCTCGCCACGATCGGTGCGCACGGTCCAGATGCTCGGCGTGGCATACGTCGAGACCCCGATGATGCGCTGGATCTCGGGCATGAACTCGCGGCTGGCGAGTTCGCGCTCGATCAGTTCGCGCTCGTTCGCCGCGAGCACGTCCAGCCGCGGAATCCATGCGAGTTCGCGCCCATCGGTGCTGACCATGCCGAAGCCATCGTCGGGCGCGGCGATCGGAAACGCGCGCACGGGGATCACGCCTTCGTGCGTGGTGCCGTCCGCCATGGTCATGACCAGACGGCCAAACTGGTTACGCGTGAGGGTGAAGTCGTTGTTCTGCATAGTCGTCATGTCACTGTGCCGCGGCCGCCTCGGACACCACGGGACGCTCGCCCGTCGTGCCTTCGCTGCCGCCGCCGATCGCATCGTCCTCGCCATCCACATTGCGCAACTGCGCCTGGTATAGCTTGTAGTACGCGCCCTCCTTCGGCATCAGCTCGTCGTGGCTGCCCACTTCCACGATCTGCCCGCGATCCATGACCACGAGGCGATCGGCCTTGCGCAGCGTGGAGAGCCGGTGCGCGATGGCGATCGTCGTGCGTCCCTTCACGAGGTTGTCGAGCGCCTTCTGGATTTCCTTCTCCGTCGCGGTATCGACCGACGACGTCGCCTCGTCGAGGATCAGGATGCGCGGGTCGATCAGCAGCGCGCGCGCGATGGAAATGCGCTGGCGCTCGCCGCCGGACAGCGCCTGCCCGCGTTCGCCGACGAGCGAGTCGTACCCATGCGGCAGGCGGAGAATGAACTCGTGCGCATGCGCGGCGCGCGCGGCCGCGACGATTTCCTCGCGCGTGGCATTGGGCTTGCCGTAGGCGATGTTGTCGGCAATCGTGCCGAAGAACAGGAACGGCTCCTGCAGCACGAGGCCGATATGGCGGCGGTATTCGGAGACGGGCAGCGAGCGGATATCGATGCCGTCCACGCGAATGGCGCCTTCGGACACATCGTAGAAGCGGCAGATCAGATTGACGAGCGTGCTCTTGCCCGAGCCGCTGTGTCCCACGAGGCCGATCATCTCGCCCGGCGAGATCGACAGGTCCAGCCCGCGAATGACCGCGCGGTTGCCGTAGCGGAAGCCGAGGTCGCGCATCTCGATCGCGCCCTTCACGTTCTCCAGATGCTGGGGCCGCGTGGGCTCCGGCACGCTCGACACGTGATCGAGGATGTCGAAGATCCGCTTGGCGCCGGCGGCCGCCTTCTGCGTGACCGAGACGATGCGGCTCATCGAATCGAGGCGCGTGTAGAAGCGGCTGATGTACGTGAGGAACGCGACCAGCACGCCCACCGTGATCGCACTGCGCGACACCTGCCAGATGCCGAAGATCCACACCACGAGCAGGCCCACTTCGGTCAGCAGCGTGACGGTCGGCGTGAACAGCGACCACACCGCGTTCACGCGATCGTTGACCGCGAGGTTGTGCTTGTTGGCCTCGCGGAAGCGTTCGACCTCGCGCTTCTCCTGCGCGAACGCCTTGACCACGCGGATGCCGGGAATCGTGTCGGCCAGCACGTTGGTGATCTCGGACCAGATGCGGTCGATCTTCTCGAACCCATGGCGCAGGCGGTCGCGCACCAGATGGATCATCCACGCGATGAACGGCAGCGGCACCAGCGTGACGAGCGCCAGCCAGGGGTTGATCGAGATCAGGATGATCGCGGTCATCGCGATCATCAGCACATCGGTGGCGAAGTCGAGCAGGTGCAGCGACAGGAAGACGCAGATGCGATCGCTCTCCGAGCCGATGCGCGCCATCAGGTCGCCCGTGCGCTTGCCGCCGAAATATTCGAGCGACAGCTTGAGCAGGTGTTCGTACGTGGTCGTGCGCAGGTCCGCGCCGATGCGCTCGGACACGCGCGCAAGCAGGTAGGTGCGCGCCCAGCCGAGCCCCCATGCGGTGAGCGCCGCGCCGAGCAGGCCCGCCAGGTACATCGTGACGAGGCCGTAGTCGATGGGCACGCCGTTCTGGAACGGAATCAGCACCTTGTCCATGAGCGGCATGGTCAGGTACGGCGGCACGAGCGTGGCGGCCGTGCCGATCAGCGTCAGCAGAAAGCCGGCCAGCAGCTCGAAGCGATAGGGGCGCGCAAAGCGCCACAGCCGGAGCAGCGCCCACGTGGAGGGCGGCGTCTCCAGATCGCGGCTGCACTGCGGGCATTCGTCCTCGCCCGGCGGCAGCGGCGCCTTGCAGCTCGGGCAGATATCGTCGTCGCTCGCGGCCGGCGCATGGCCCGTGGCCAGCAGGTCGCGGCGCGCGTCGAACTGGTCGGCCAGCCGCAGCGCGTCGGGATTGTAACCAAGCGTATAGCGCCACCGGGCGAGCCGGCCGGCACCGTTGACGAGCTCGAGCGTGCCGACACCGGCATGGTCGATATGGGTCAGCGTGAGGTCGGCCGAGATCGGCCAGGCCGAAACGGCCGTTTCACCGGGCGCGCGGGCGATCACGCGGCGATCGGTGACAATCACCCACCCTTGGGTAAAATGCAGCCGCTCGTCGAGATCCAGCCTCAGTCCGGCCAGGATCGTTTCGCCCGATGCCAGCGTGCCGGGGGTCGCGTCGAGTTCGGTCTCCCAGACGTTCTGCACGACGGGAGCATGGGGGACGGACGGGGAAGGCTGGGTCATTGTTGACGCGCGTTGTTGCGCAAAAAGCGTCCGAATGACGCGCAAAATACGTCAAAGACAGACATAACTTGAAACAAATTGGCGCGGGAGGCGACTGGCGGCCCGCGATTTTGCCCGCAAGTATACATAACGCAAACCAGCGGGTGCGCTTCGTCAGCGCTTGTGCATTGCACAAGACTGCAAAGGGTCCAGTACGTCAACGTATCGTTGGATGTAACGTTACTGAAAGGTTAGGCTTCTTGTTCTCGGGCATCCGCCCACAGCCTAAAGCTCAAATCGCTAAATCGATGAAAAAGAAGGACATTGAGATTTTCGATGTCATGTCGCTGCGCGGCCCGAATATGTGGACATATCGGCCGGTTCTGGAGGCATGGGTCGATATCGGGGAGTTGGAGGATTTTCCGTCCAACAAGATTCCGGGCTTCTACGAGCGGCTGTCCACGTGGCTGCCGACACTGATCGAGCATCGATGCAGCATCGGGGAACGCGGGGGCTTCCTGCAGCGGCTCAAGGAAGGTACGTGGCCCGGCCACATCCTCGAGCACGTGACACTGGAACTGCAGAACCTCGCCGGCATGCCCGGCGGCTTCGGCAAGGCCCGCGAAACGCCGGTTCGGGGCGTCTACAAGGTAATCGTCCGGGCCTGGCATGAAGAAGTCACGCGTGCCGCGCTGTTCGCCGCGCGAGACCTTGTGATGGCCGCGATCGAGGATCGTCCGTTCGACGTGCCCGCCGCCGTGGAAAAACTGCGCGACCTCGTCGATGAGCATTGCCTGGGCCCGAGCACCGCGTGCATCGTCGATGCCGCCGACGATCGCGACATTCCCTCTCTCCGACTCTCCGACGGCAATCTGGTTCAACTGGGTTACGGTGCGCGCCAGCGCCGTATCTGGACCGCCGAGACCGATCGCACGAGCGCGATCGGGGAGTCCATCTCCCGCGACAAGGACCTGACCAAGAGCCTGCTCGAATCGTGCGGCGTGCCGGTGCCCGAAGGCCGCATGGTCGAGAGCGCCGAGGATGCCTGGGACGCGGCCACCGACATCGGCGTGCCCGTCGTCGTCAAGCCCTACGATGGCAACCACGGCCGCGGCGTGTTCACGAACCTGATGACGCGCGAGGAAGTGGAAACCGCCTACGCGGTGGCCATCGACGAAGGCGGCGGCGTGATCGTCGAGCGCTTCGTCCCCGGCAACGAGCATCGCCTGCTCGTGGTCGGCGGCCGGCTGGTTGCCGCCGCGATGGGCGAGACCGCGAGCGTCGTCGGCGATGGCAAATCGACGATCGACGAACTCATCGACAGCCAGATCAATTCCGACCCGCGCCGGGGCAGTACCGAGGATCATCCGCTGAACCGCGTCCGCCTGGACTCGGCCGCGCGCCTCGAGCTGCGCCGCCAGGGCCTCGTGGACGGCGATTCCGTGCCGCCCGCGGGCAAGACCATCCTGATCCAGCGCAACGGCAACGTGGCGTTCGACGTCACCGACCGCGTGCATCCGAGCGTGGCCGCGCATGCCTCGCTGGCCGCGCGCGTGGTGGGCCTCGATATCGCCGGCGTGGACCTCGTGGCGCAGGACATCTCGCGCCCGCTCGCCGAACAGGGCGGCGCGATCGTCGAAGTCAACGCGGGCCCCGGCCTGCTCATGCATATCAAGCCGGCCGACGGCACGCCGCGCCCGGTGGGCCGCGCGATCGTCGATCACCTGTTCCGCGAACGCGACGGACAGGTCGATGACGGCCGCATTCCCGTGGTGGGCATTACCGGCACCAACGGCAAGACCGTGGTCGCGCGCATGGTCGCGCGGCTGCTGCAGCTGTCGGGCAAGCATACGGGCCTCGCCTGCAGCGACGGCCTGTTCCTGGATCGCCGTCAGGTGGAGCGCGGCGACCGCGCGAACTGGGAGGCCGGCCATCGCATCCTGATGAACCGCGCGGTGGAAGCCGCCGTGTTCGAGAACGACAGCGGCGCGATCCTCTCCGAGGGCCTCGCCTACGACCGCTGCCAGGTAGGCGTGGTCACGAACATCGACGAGCCCGATCACCTCGACGACTACTACGTCGAAGACATCGACCGCATGGTCAGCGTGCTGCGCACGCAGGTGGACGTCGTGCTCAAGGACGGCGTGGCCGTGCTGAACGCGCGCGACCCGCGCGTGGCGGAGATGGCCGAGCTGTGCGATGGCGACGTGATCTTCTTCGGCCTGAGCGCGGACCTGCCGGCGATTGCCGCGCATCGCGCCGCGGGCAAGCGCGCGGTGTACGTCCGCGACGGCAAGGTCGTGCTGGCCACCGGCGGCAGCGAGACCGCGCTGACGGACGTCGCGGCGATTCCGCTGACGTACGCGGGGCGCGTGGCGTTCCAGATCGAGAACGTGCTGGCCGCCATCGCGACGGGCTGGGCGCTGGGCATCTCCAACGACCTGATCCGCGCGGGCGTGGTGACGTTCGACGTGGGCCAGGTGGATGTGCCGGGCCGCTTCACGCTGTTCGAGCGCAACGGCGCGACCGTCATCGTCGATGACGCGCACAACGCGCCGGCGCTCGAGGCGCTGGCCGCCGCGCTGGACCGCTTCCCGTCCGAACGCCGCATGCTGGTGTTCGGCGCGGGCGTGCAGCGCCGCGACGAGGACCTCGTGCGTCAGGGCAAGATCATCGGCAAGGCGTTCGACCGCGTGTTCCTGTGCGAGGACCACAGCGTGCGGCGCGACCTGCCCGACGTGGAGGCGCGCGCGCTGCTGCGCAAGGGCCTGTACGAAGGCCGGCGCGTCACGAAGATCATCGACGAAGGTGGCCGCCGCTCGGCGATCGAGTCCGCGCTGTCGCAGCTCGTGGCCGGCGATCTGCTGGTGCTCCAGTGCGACGAGGCGTCGACCGAGTCGGCGGTGGAGCTCGTGCACCAGTGGCTGGGCCGCGGCGGGCGCCGCCATTGAGCGGCGCCGGACAGAACAACGGATAAGCGATTCTATGGAAGTCTCTCGCATCCGGGCCCTGCGTGGCCCGAATCTCTGGTGCCGGCATACCGCGATCGAAGCGATCGTGGCGTGCTCCGACGCCTCGCACCTGCTGGCCGAGCTGCCCGGTTTCGAAGACCGCCTGCGCGCGCGCTTCCCGGCCATCGGTCCCCTGCGGCCCGACGACGAAGCCGGCTCCCCCTCGATGGCGCACGCGCTCGAAGTGGCCGCGCTGCGGCTGCAGGCCGCCGCGGGCTGCCCGGTCACGTTCAGCAACACCGCGCCGACCGTCGAGCCCGGCACCTATCAGGTGGTCGTCGAGTACAGCGAGGAGGACGTGGGCCGCCTCGCGTTCTCGCTGGCCGAGCAACTGATTCTTGCCGCGCGCGACGATGCCCCGTTCGACCTCGAGGACGCGCTGCACCGCCTGCGCGAACTGGACGAGGACGTGCGCCTGGGCCCGAGCACGGGTTCGATCGTCTACGCGGCCGTGGCACGCGGCATTCCGTACCGCCGCCTGACGCAGGGCTCG
The DNA here is from genome assembly GCF_038440175.1 of Cupriavidus sp. OTU4054. Lineage (NCBI taxonomy): Bacteria > Pseudomonadati > Pseudomonadota > Betaproteobacteria > Burkholderiales > Burkholderiaceae > Cupriavidus > Cupriavidus sp. OTU4054. The sequence continues at coordinate 98,963 of NZ_JASATF010000005.1, read as the reverse complement.
ATGGTGCAGTTCGGCTGGGGCAGCAAGCAGCGCCGCATCCAGGCCGCCGAGACCGATCTGACGAGCGCCGTGGCCGAGTCCATCGCGCAGGACAAGGAACTGACCAAGAGCCTGCTGCATGCGGCGGGCGTGCCGGTGCCGCGCGGCCGTTCGGTGCGCAGCGCCGAGGAAGCGTGGACCGCCGCGCAGGAAATCGACGCGCCCGTCGTGGTGAAGCCGCGCGACGGCAACCAGGGCAAGGGCGTAGCCGTGCGCATCCGCACGCGCGAGGAAGTGATGACCGCCTACGAGGTGGCCTCCGATATCTCGTCCGACGTGATCGTCGAGCGCTACATCCCTGGCCACGACTTCCGCCTGCTCGTGGTGGGCAAGCACCTCGTGGCCGCCGCGCGCCGCGATCCGCCGCAGGTGATCGGCGATGGCGTCCATACCGTTCGCCAGCTCGTGGAAACCGTGAACCGCGACCCGCGCCGTGGCGAAGGCCATGCGACGTCGCTGACCAAGATCCGCTTCGACGATATCGCGCTGGCCGTGCTCGCCAAGCAGGGCCTGACCGCGGAATCGGTGCCGGCCAACGGCACGCGCGTGGTCCTGCGCAACAACGCGAACCTCTCCACCGGCGGCAGCGCGACCGACGTGACCGACGACGTCCACCCGGACATCGCCGCGCGCGCGGTGGCGGCCGCGCAGATGGTCGGGCTCGATATCTGCGGCGTGGATGCGGTGTGCGAGACGATGCTCAAGCCGTTCGAGGAACAGGCCGGCGGCATCGTGGAAGTGAACGCGGCCCCCGGCCTGCGCATGCACCTGCAGCCGTCGTACGGCAAGGGCCGCGCGGTGGGCGAAGCCATCATCTCGACGATGTTCGCCGATGGCGACGACGGCCGCATTCCGGTCGTCGCGGTCTCGGGCACGAACGGCAAGACCACGACGGTCCGCCTGATCACGCATCTGCTGGCAACCAGCGGCCTGCGCATGGGCATGACCGGAACCGACGGCGTGTATATCCAGGGCGAGCGCATCGACACCGGCGACTGCAGCGGCCCGCGCAGCGCACGCAACGTGCTGCTGCATCCCGACGTGGATGCGGCCGTGTTCGAAACCGCGCGCGGCGGCCTGCTGCGCGAAGGTCTTGCGTTCGACCGCTGCGACGTGGCCGTGGTGACCAACGTCGGGGAAGGCGATCACCTTGGCCTGTCGTACATCAGCACGGTGGAAGACCTCGCGGTGCTCAAGAGCGTGATCGTGCAGAACGTCGCGCCGCACGGCATGGCCGTGCTCAACGCGGCCGATCCGATGGTCGCGCGCATGGCCGATGCCTGCCCGGGCACGGTGACGTTCTTCGCGCACGACCCGAACCTGCCGACGATGGCGCTCCATCGCGCGCAGGGCCGCCGCGTCGTGTTCGTCGAAGGCGCGGAAATCGTCGCGTCCGAAGGCGAGACGCAGGTGCGCATCGCGCTGGCGGACATTCCGCTCACGCGCAACGGCAGCATCGGCTTCCAGGTCGAGAACGCGATGTCGTCGGTTGCCGCCGCCTGGGCGCTCGGCATCGACTGGGCGGTCATCCGCCGCGGCCTGGCCACGTTCGTCAACGACGCGGCCACCGCGCCGGGACGCTTCAACGTGTTCGACTACAAGGGCGCGACGCTGATTGCCGACTACGGTCACAATCCCGACGCGATCCAGGCGCTGTGCAATGCGGTGGAATCGATCCCGGCCGGGCGCCGCGTGGTCGTGATCAGCGGTGCCGGCGACCGGCGCGACGAGGATATCCGCCGTCAGACGCAGATCCTCGGCGGCGTGTTCGACAACGTGGTGCTCTATCAGGACCAGTGCCAGCGCGGCCGTGAAGACGGCGAAGTGCTGGCCCTGCTGCGCGAAGGCCTGCAGGGCGCGCAGCGCACGAGCCATGTGGACGAGATCCGCGGCGAGTTCCTCGCCATCGATACCGGACTGGCCGCGCTGCAGCCGGGCGACCTGTGCCTGATCCTCGTGGATCAGGTCGAGGAAGCGCTCGGCCATATCGAGAAGCGCATCACCGAGGGCTGAGCGGTCCCCGCCCTCCGTTCCTGTCAGTGACGGCCCGGCAGCGACAACCGTCGCTCGAGGCCGCGCTGCAGGAACGACAACGCCGTGCTGAGCACCCAGTAGATGGCCGCAACGGCCAGATAGAGCGGCAGCGGCTGATAGGTGGCCGCGATGATTTCCTGCGCGGTGCGCAGCAGTTCCGTCACGGTGATCACCGAAACCAGCGACGTGTCCTTGATCAGGCTGATCAGGCTGTTCGAGAGACTCGGCACGGCCAGCCGCAGCGCCTGCGGGCCGACCACGTAGCGCAGCGTCTGCGCGCGCGTGAGGCCGAGGCTGTACGCCGCCATCCATTGGCCGCGCGAAATCCCGAGAATCGCGCCGCGCATGCTTTCCGACAGATACGCGCCCACGTTGAGGCTCAGCGTGAGCACGCCCGCGGGCGTGGGTTCCAGCGCGATGCCGACGCCGGGCAGGCCGTAATACACGACGAAGATCTGCACGAGCAGCGGCGTGCCGCGCATGATGCTGACGTACGTGCGCGCCATTCCGTTGAGGATCTTCGAATGGCTGATGCCCATGAGCGCGACCACCACGCCGATGGTCAGCCCGAAAATCATCGACAGCACGGCGAACTTGAGCGTGAGCAGTGCCCCCTGTAGCAGGATCGGCAACGAATCGGTGACAAGCGTGAGAGCTGACATGGGCTTGGGGGCAGAAACGGGGGACGCGCGTGGCGATTGCCGCGATCATACTCGACGCGCGGATGCAACAAGGCCCTCCCCCGCTGCCGCGATGGGAGGGCCTGCCAATCTTTGAAAATTACTTTGCGGCCTTCGTCACATCGGAGCCGAACCACTTGGTGGACAGCCTGGCGAGCGTGCCGTCCTTGCGCAGGTCGTCCAGCGCCTTGTCGATGGCCTGCGCGAACTTCGGATTGTCCTTGCGGAACGGAATCGCGACTTCCGAGCTGGCACCGGCCACGACCGCGCCCGGCCGCAGCGGCAGGTTGGCGTTCTTGATCAGGTAATTGACCATCAGACGATCGTTGAGCGCCGCATCCACGCGCTCCGAGGCCAGGTCACGCAGATACTCGGGCGCGCCCGGGTACGTCTTCACGTCGATACCGGGCACCGACTTGGCGAGGTCGTTGTAATTGCTGCCCAGGCTGACGCCGAGCTTGTGGCCCTTGAGGTCCTCGAGCGACTTGAACTCGCGCTTGTCGTCCTTGCGCTGGATCAGCTGCGCGGCCGAGTAGACGTAAGGCGTCGAGAAATCGAGCGCCTGCTTGCGCTGGGGCGTGACCGAGACCTGATTGACGATGATGTCGAACTTGCCGGCCTGCAGGCCGGCAATGATCGCGCTCCATTCGGTGGTCACGAACTCGGGCTTGACGCCGAGCTTGGCCGCCACGGCGCGCGCGACATCCACGTCGAAGCCTTCGAGCTCGTTCTTCGCGCCACGGTAGCCGAACGGGGGATAGGTGCCCTCGATGCCGATCTTCAGCACGCCGGCCTGTTTCACCGAGTCCAGCAGGTCGGCGGCACTTGCCGCCGTGGCCGTCAGCGCGGCGCCCGCGGCCAGTGCCACGGCCAGCAGGGACGAGAGCAGTCCCGTTCGAATCGATCGCATAGTTTCTCCAGTATCAGGTAGTCGTGCTGTAGTTATGGTGCGTCACAGGATCACATCGAGCCTATAACGCACGCAACACTACCGCAAACGCTATCGAAAGAGAAATAACGATCCATCATGGCTATATAACCGCCATAGCACTTTGGACCGGTTGCGGATCGCGATCGATACGTTATTGATACGCCTTGTCGTTCGGCGACGCGAACAGCGCCTTCATGTCGTCCGACAGCGGGTAGTTCAGGTTGATGCCGCGCGGGGGCACCGGCTGCATGAACCACTTGTTGTAGAGCTTCTCGGCGCGACCGCTCTTCTGCAGGTCCGCGACCACGCCATCGGCCAGCGCCTTGAACGAGGCATCGTCCTTGCGGAACATGCACGCGTAGTTCTCCACCTGCAGCGGCTCGCCCGCGACGACCCAGTCGTTCGCGTTCTTGGCCTTGGTGCGCTCGCCGTAGAGCAGCGGCTCGTCCATCACGAACGCGGCCGCGCGGCCCGTCTCGAGGATCAGGAACGACTGGCCATGATCCTTGGTGCTGATCAGGTTCATGTTCATGGCCTTCTCGCCGTTCATCTTCACGAGCAGGCGTTCGCCCGTGGTGCCGGCGGTGGTCACGACATTCTTGCCCTTGAGGTCGTCCAGCGACTTCACGCCCGAGTCCTTCTTCGTCAGCATGCGAATGCCGTAGATGAAGATGCTGTTCGAGAACGCGACCTGCTTCTGGCGCTCGAGGTTGTTGGTCGTGCTGCCGCACTCGATGTCGATGGTGCCGTTCTGCACGAGCGGAATGCGGTTCTGCGAGGTGATGGGCGTGAGCTTGACCTGCAGGTTCGGCATCTTCAGATCGGCCTTCACCTTGTCGACGATCATCATCATGATGTCCTGCGAATAGCCCATGACCTCCTTGCCGTCGGTGTAGGAGAACGGGATCGACGATTCGCGGTGACCGAGCGAGATCACGCCGGTTTCCTTGATCTTCTTGAGCGTGTCCCCATCGGCCGCTTGCGCGCCGGCGGCAACGAGGGCGAGCGCAGCGGTGACCAGCACGCGGCGCGGCAGATAAGAGGCGGGCAGTTTCTTCATGTTTCGCTCCTTGGATGAGCTTGGTTTAGTGGCACGTCGTATTACGTTTGGCACTGCAACTGCGAAAACCTTCGACATCCTCATGCGGCCAGCGCGCTGAAATCGCCGGCATCGATCGCGCTGCGGCGGCCGGCCATCGCATCGGCGAGCAGGCTCGCGCTGCCCATGGCCAGCGTGAACCCGAGCGCCCCATGGCCGATGTTGAGCCACAGGCCGCGCACGCGCGATTCGCCGATCAGCGGCAGGCCGCCCGGCGTGGCGGGACGCAAACCCGCCCACGGCTGCAACGCCGCCGTATCGTCCGCGCCCCCGATGCCGAACACGGCCTGCGTCTGTGCGGCCAGTGCCGCGACGCGTTCGTCGTCGATGGTCGGGCCGCCGCGCACGAGGTCCGCCATGCCGGCCACGCGCAGCGTGTTGCCGATACGCGCGTAGACGATCTTGTTCGCAAAGTCCGTCACGCTGACGTGCGGCGCGCGCACGCCGTCCGCGATCGGCACCGTGATGCTGTAACCCTTGAGCGGCCAGAGCATCGGCCGCAGTCCCGTCGGCCGGAGCAGCGGCACGCTGCCGATGCCGCCGGCGACCACTACCGCATCGGCATCGATCGCGCGCTCGGCCTCGCCATTGGCGATCAGCACGCCGGTGACCCGCCCGAGGTCGCGCTTGAGACCGGTCACGCGGGTGCCGAAGCGCAGCTGCACGTCGGGCCTCCCTTGCAGCAATCGGGCCAGCGCCACGCAGAACCGATGGCAATCGCCCACTTCCTCGCTCGGCGTATGGATCGCGCCCGCGATATCGCCGCGGATGCGTTCCAGCGCCGGTTCCAGCGCGACGCAGGCATCGCGGTCGAGCGCGATCTGCTCGCAGCCCAGGCTCGCCTGATAATCGAGCAGCCGGCGCGCGGCATCGAATGCCGCCTTGTCGCGGTGCACGATCAGCTTGCCGCGCCGCGCAAAATCGAATCCGCCGCCGAGCACATGGCCCAGCGCATTCTCGTTCCGTGCTTCCTCGCCATGCACGAACGCCTGCATCAGATCGCGCGAATGAAACGCCAGGCGCAGCAGCTTGCGCGTGGTCGCATCGCTGGTGCCCGCATTGCAGGCCCGCGCGAACGCCAGCAGCCAGCGCCACTGCGCGGGATCCGCGCTGGGCCGGAAGCGCATCGGCGAATCGCGCCGCAGCAGCCAGCCCGGCACCTTCGACAGCACGCCCGGCCCCGCCAGCGGCGCCACGTAGCTGTAGCTGAGCTGACCGCCGTTGGCAAAGCTCGTTTCCTCGCCGGGGCCGTCGCGGCGCTCGAGCACGGTTACCGCGTGCCCTTCATTGGCCAGCCGCCACGCGGTGGTCATGCCGACCACGCCCGCTCCCACGATCGCTACATGCATTGCCGGCCGAACCCTTCTTTCCCAAGACGATGGGCCAGAGCGTATGCCACGCCGCGCGGCTTGCCCAATGCGAATACGTGCCAGAATATGTCCTCAGGCTATGGATACCCGCTACCGGGGTTTTCCCGCACCAAAACCGAAAGACTTCCGCACCACGACGATGCGTCTGCGCCAGATCGAAGTGTTCCGCGCCGTGATGCTGACGGGCACCGTCAGCGAGGCCGCGCGCCTGCTCCACGTTTCCCAGCCCGTGGTCACGCGCGTGCTGCAGCATGCCGAGGCCTCGCTGGGCTTCCGCCTGTTCGAACGCGTGCGCGGCCGGCTGCAGCCCACGCCCGAGGCCGTGGCGCTCTACGGCGATGTCGAAAGGCTATATGGCGAGGTGGAGCGCGTGCGGCGCGTCTCGGAGAGCCTGCGGCACAAGGGCGCCGGACGGCTGCGCGTGGCGGCCACGCCGAGCCTGGCCAATCCGCTGCTGGTTCCCGCCGTGCGACGCTTCTGCGCGCGGCATCCGGAGACGCAGGTGCAGGTGCTCACGCACCATACGGACGAGATCGTCGATGCGCTGCTGTCGAACCAGATCGATGTCGGCTTTGCCTATGCGCCGCCGCGGCACGAGGCCATCGCGAGCGAGCCCGTGGCCGCGGGCCGCATGCTGCTGGCCGTGCCGCGCGCGCAGCCGCTCGTGCCCGAGAAAGCCACGGGCGGCACCGGCGGCCGCGTCGGCAAGGCCAGAGCGGCGCTGGCCATGCAACGGCTGATGGACCGCCCATTCATCGGGCACGACGACAATACGTCGCTGGGCCTGCTCGTACGCCAGACGCTCGCGCGCCATGCGCTGGAGCCGCATGCCACGCTCGAGGTGCAGACCTACTCGCTGGCGCTGTCGCTCGTCGATGCGGGACTGGGCATCAGCCTGCTGGACCAGTTCACGGCGCTGACGGCCGATGCGTCGCGCGTGATGCTGCACGACATCGCGCCGGCGCTGCCGTTCGAAGTGCAGTTGCTGCGCGCGAGCCATCGGGCCACGTCGAGCCTCGTCGACGATATGCGCGTGCAGTTCGCAGAGGCGGCCGAGGCGATATCGGCCACACTGGCGTCGCGGCTGGATGCGCCGGTCGTCAACTTCGATTCACACTGACAAGCGCGCATTGACAGCGCGATGGCCGCTGCACCATTATCGATCACATACCGTTCGTGGCGTTCTTATGTTTGTTCTGACCCTCCTCCTGCTCGTGGCGATCAGCGCGTTCTTCTCGGTTTCCGAGATCGCGCTCACGGCCGCGCGCCGCACCAAGCTCCAGACCATGTCCGAGCGGGGCGACCTGCGCGCGACCAAGGTCATGCTGCTCAAGGAAGAGCCCGGCAATTTCTTCACGATCGTGCAGATCGGCGTGAACAGCGTCGCGATCCTGGCCGGTATTCTCGGCGAGAAGCATGTATCGGATCTGGCCTATGAGGCGTTGCTGCCCTACCTCAGCGTCGATCATGCCCAGCGCGTGGCCAATATCGGCTCGTTCCTGATCGTCACGCTGCTGTTCATCCAGTTTGCCGACCTGATTCCCAAGCGCATCGCGATGACGTTCCCGGAAGCGTGCGCGGTCAGCGTGATCGGCCCGATCCTGACGCTGCTCAAGGTACTGAAGCCGCTAGTCTGGATCTTCAACGGCGCCGCCGACGCGATGCTGCGGTTGCTGGGCCTGCCGACCAAGCCCGTCGACCAGATCACCACCGAGGACATCGCGGCGATGGTCGATGCCGGCGCGGAAGCCGGCGTGCTGCGCAAGCACGAGCTGCATCTGATCGAGAACGTGTTCGAACTCGACTCCAAGGGCATTCCCGCGATCATGACGCCGCGCGACGACGTCGTGTACCTGACCCTCGCCGAGACCGCCGAGAGCGTACGGCGCAAGCTCGTGACCCAGCCCCATGCGCAATATCCGGTCTGCGGACAGGATCTGGACGACGTGCTCGGCTATATCGACTCGAAGGACATCCTGCAGCAGCTGCTCGCGAACGAGAGCGCGGCCGTGCTCGCCGACATCGGCCAGCACTACGACAAGAACGTGCTCGTGGTGCCCGATACGCTCACGCTCTCGGAAGCGCTTACGCGCTTTCGCGAGATGCACGAGAACTTTGCGGTGGTCATGAACGAGTACGGGCTCGTGGTGGGCGTGGTCACGCTCGACGACCTCGTCGGCGCGCTGATGGGGGACATTCTGTACTCGACCGAGGACGAACAGATCGTGCGCCGCGACGATTCGTCGTGGCTCGTCGATGGCCTGACGCCGATCGTCGACCTGAAGAAGGCACTCGAACTCGATACGCTGCCCGGCGAGGATTACGTGGATACGGCGGCGGGGCTGGTGATCTACGCGCTCAAGCGGATTCCGAAGAAATCGGAGTCGCTCACGGTGGCGGGCTTCCGCTTCGAGGTGCTCGATATCGACCATCACAAGATCGACCAGCTGCTGGTGTCGAAGCTGCCCGCGGAGGCGGACACGCCGCTGCCGCCGGCGGAGGGGTTCGGCGAGTAGGGACGCGGAAAACCGGCGGCACAAAACCGGCGGCACAAAAATAAAACCGACGGCTGCTTGCGCAGGCGTCGGTTCGAGATTTACTACGTTTGGGCCTTGCTGGTGGTCGAATCTTGCAGCAGGTTTTTATTTTGGCGGAGAGGGTGGGATTCGAACCCACGGTACCGTTGCCGGTACGCCTGATTTCGAGTCAGGTACATTCGACCACTCTGCCACCTCTCCGGTAACTTTCAGCGGTAACTTGGTCGCTTCGTGTTTCCAGCGAAACCGCGATTATAGCGATATCCCCGCAGGGAATGCAAGCCCCCCCGATCGCATCCTCTTTATGCTTCCGGAACCAGTCGCGTCACGCCGCCCATATACGGCTGCAGCGCGGCCGGCACGGTGACCGAACCATCGGCGTTCTGGTAGTTCTCGAGAATGGCCACGAGCGTGCGGCCGACCGCCAGGCCGGAGCCGTTGAGCGTGTGCAGCAGCTCGGGCTTGCCCTGGCCCACCTTGTAGCGGGCGCCCATGCGGCGGGCCTGGAAGTCGCCCATGTTCGAGCACGAGCTGATCTCGCGGTACGTGTTCTGCGCCGGGATCCACACCTCGATATCGTAGGTCTTCGTGCTGCCGAAGCCCATGTCGCCCGTGCACAGCACGATCGTCCGGAACGGCAGTTCGAGCTTGCGCAGGATCGCCTCGGCATGGCCGGTCAGCTGCTCGAGCGTGTCCATCGATTGCTCGGGCTCCACCACGTGCACGAGCTCGACCTTGTCGAACTGATGCTGGCGGATCATGCCGCGCGTGTCCTTGCCGTACGCGCCCGCTTCCGAACGGAAGCACGGCGTATGCGCGACGAAGCGCAGCGGCAGCGTATCGCCCGCGACGATGGTATCGCGCACGATGTTCGTGAGCGGCACTTCGGCCGTGGGAATCAGGTAGAAATTCTCGGTGCGGCCCTGACCGTCCTCGCCCTCGCCGCCCATCTTGCGCGGCACCTTGAACAGGTCTTCCTCGAACTTCGGCAGCTGGCCCGTCCCGCGCATCGATGCCGCGTTGACGATATACGGCACGTACGTCTCGGTGTAGCCGTGCTCGAGCGTATGCGTGTCCAGCATCAGCTGGACCAGCGCGCGGTGCATGCGGGCCACGCCGCCGCGCAGCATCGTGAAGCGCGCACCGGTGACCTTGCTCGCGGTCTCGAAGTCGAGGCCGATCTTCGCGCCGACATCCACGTGGTCGCGCACCTCGAAGTCGAACTCGCGCGGGGTGCCCACGCGGCGGACCTCGACGTTCTCGGTCTCGTCCTTGCCGACCGGCACGCTTTCGTGCGGCAGGTTCGGAATGGACATCATCGTGTCCTGCATCTGCGACTGGATCTCGGCCAGGCGCGCGGCCGAGGCGGTCAGCTTGTCGCCGATGCCGCCCACTTCCGCCATCACGGCCGAGGCGTCTTCGCCCTTGCCCTTGAGCATGCCGATCTGCTTGGAAAGGCTGTTGCGGCGCGCCTGCAGATCCTCGGTCTGGGTCTGCAACTGCTTGCGTTCGGCTTCCAGTGCCTGGAACGCCGCCACGTCGAGGGAATAGCCGCGCGTGGCGAGGCGTTGCGCCACGGCGTCGATGTCTTTGCGGAACAGCTGGATGTCGAGCATGTTGCGATGTGAGATGTGCTGAATTCGGCAATCTGCCGGAGAACGGGACATTTTACTGCACGGACGGGGCACACCACCGGGCAAATTGACGGCAATTCCCCGTGGCAATTCCCCCGTGGCAATCCCGCTGGAGCACCGGTCGGGCTAGCCCTCGCCCTTCTTTCCCTTGCGCTCGCGGTGCCAGGCCTCGTCGAGCTCGCGCAGATGCCGCAGCTTCTCCCCGATCTTGCCCTCGAGCCCGCGCGGCGTGGGCCGGTACCAGTTCTGGTCGGCCAGATCGTCGGGCAGGTAATGCTCGCCGGCCGCGTACGCTTCCGGCTCGTCGTGCGCGTAGCGATACGCGTGGCCGTACCCAAGCTCCTTCATCAGGCGCGTGGGCGCGTTGCGCAGATGCACGGGCACCTGCCGCGACTTGTCCTTGGACACGAACGCCCGCGCGGCGTTGTACGCGTTGTAGCCCGCGTTGGACTTGGGCGCCACGGCGAGATACAGCAGCGCCTGCGCGAGCGCGAGTTCGCCCTCGGGCGAGCCGAGCCGCTCGTACGTTTCCGCGGCGTCGAGCGTGATGCGCGCCGCGCGCGGATCGGCCAGGCCGATGTCTTCCCATGCCATGCGCACGATGCGGCGGGCCAGATAGCGCGGGTCCGCGCCGCCGTCGAGCATGCGGCAGAACCAGTACAGCGTGCCGTCGGGGTCCGAGCCGCGCACGGACTTGTGCAGCGCGCTGATCTGGTCGTAGAACGCGTCGCCGCCCTTGTCGAAGCGGCGCAGGTTCTCCGCCAGCGCACTGCCGAGCAGCGCCGTGTCGATGCGCGCCTGCTTCGCGTTGCGCGCCGCGCGCGCGACGATCTCGATATTGTTGAGCAGCTTGCGGCCGTCGCCATCGGCGGATTGCACGATGAGCTGCAGGGCATTGCCCTCGCCCTCGTCATCCCATTCGAGCGGGGGCTCGCCTTCCGGCGCGGAGGCATTGAGCTCATCGGTGGCACGGCGCACGAGCGCGGTCAGGTCGGCCTCGTCGAGGCTCCGGAGCACGTAGACGGCCGCGCGCGACAGCAGTGCGCCGTTGACCTCGAACGACGGATTCTCGGTGGTCGCACCGATAAACGTGAACAGCCCGCTTTCCACGTGCGGCAGGAAGGCGTCCTGCTGGCTCTTGTTGAAACGGTGCACCTCATCGACGAACACGAGCGTGCGCCGGCCGTGCATGCGGTACTGCTCGGCGCGCTCGACGGCCTCGCGGATGTCCTTGACGCCCGACAGCACGGCCGACAGCGCGATGAACTCGGCATCGAACGCATTGGCCATGAGCCGCGCGAGCGTGGTCTTGCCGACGCCGGGCGGACCCCACAGGATCATCGAATGCGGCTCGCCCGATTCGAACGCCACACGCAGCGGCTTGCCCGCGCCGAGCAAGTGCTGCTGGCCGATCACCTCGTCGATGGTGCGCGGCCGCAGGCGCTCGGCCAGCGGTTGCCTGGAACGGTCGGGGGGGTCAGAAAACAGCGAGTCCGCCACGGTCAGTATTGCTCGTTAGGTAAGCATCAGAGTGTAGACGATCGCGGGAAGGCCACCACGTCATCGGCTTCCAGCCGCAGGCCGAGGGGCGCGCCGACCGGCAGGTCGTGGTGCGACGGGACCAGCGCGAGCACGCGGCTGGTGTCCGCGAGTTCCACCGTGTAGAGGATGCTGGCCCCGCGAAACGCCCGGTCGCGGACGCGGCCTCGCAACGGGCTGCCGTCGTCGTACACGAGGTCGTCGGGGCGGATCAGCACATCCACGCCCGCGCCATCGGCAAGCGCCAGCGGATTGCGCCACGGCAGCGTGCCGATGCTCAGCGCGATCTCGCCCGGCGCGCGCACGCGGCCCGGCAGCAGCACGCCCTGCCCGACAAACCCCGCCACGAAGCGCGTGGCCGGCTGGTGATAGAGCGCGTGCGCATCGCCCCACTGTTCGATCCTGCCGCCGTGCATGACGCCGATTTCGTCGGCCATCGCAAACGCCTCGTGCTGGTCGTGCGTGACGAGAATGGCCGTGGCACCCTGCGCGCGCAGGATATCGCGCACCTCCTGCCCGAGCCGCTCGCGCAGGTCGATATCGAGGTTGGAGAACGGTTCGTCGAGCAGCAGCAACGCGGGCCGCGGCGCCAGCGCGCGGGCCAGCGCCACGCGCTGCTGCTGGCCGCCCGACAGCTCGTGCGGATAACGGCCGCCCGCGTCGTGCAGGCCCACGAGCGCCAGCATCTCGCGCACGCGCGCCGCACGCGTGGCGCGGTCGTCGCCGACGAGGCCGAAGCCCACGTTGGCGGCGATATCGAGGTGCGGAAACAGCGCGTAGTCCTGGAACACCATGCCGATGCGCCGCTGCTCGGGCGGCAGGCCGCGGCCGGCCGACGAAACCACCTCGCCATCGAGGCGAATCTCTCCGCCGCGCAGGGTCTCGAACCCCGCGATCGCGCGCAACACGGTGGTCTTGCCGCAGCCGCTCGGGCCGAGCAGGCACGCGATGGTGCCGCGCGCGAGCGAGAACGACAGGCCATCGACGACGGTGTGGCGGCCGAACCCGTGGACGATGCGATCGAGTTCGACGACGGGCCGCGCCGGTGCGATGGCGGGGTGCGATGCCATGGCGATGGCGGGGTCGGAAAGATCGGTGCGCATGCCGGAGATTATAAGGAGCCACGACGCTAGAATGCGCGAATCCCGACGCTTTGCCGTTCCGGCTCTCCCATGCTCCTGCTCGACCGCCACCGCCGACGCTTCCTGCCTCCGCCGCTGACCACGGTCGCATGCCTGATGGCGTTGCTGATCGTCATTCCGCTGGGCGTGGTGGCCGCGAGCGTGCTCGCACCGGCCACCGACACATGGCGGCATCTCGTCGAGACGGTGCTGGCCGAGTACATCGGCAATACGCTGGTGCTGCTGGCCGGCGTCATGGCGGGCGTGCTGCTGATCGGCGTCCCCACGGCCTGGCTGACCGCGATGTGCCGCTTTCCGGGACGCGGCCTGATGGAGTGGGCGCTGGTACTGCCGCTCGCGATGCCCGCCTATGTCATCGCGTACGCCTATACCGACGCGCTCCAGTTCGCGGGGCCCGTACAGACGTGGCTGCGCGAGGTCACCGGCTGGCGCGCGCGCGAATACTGGTTTCCCGATATCCGCTCGATCGGCGGCGCGATCGTGCTGTTCACGCTCGTGCTCTATCCCTACGTCTACCTGACCGCGCGCGCCGCGTTCCTGCAACAGGGTGCCAGCGCGCTCGAGGCCGCGCGCCTGCTCGGCCATGGCCCATGGCGCGTGGCATGGCACGTCACGCTGCCGCTCGCGTGGCCCGGCATTCTCGCGGGCACGGTCCTCGCGCTCATGGAAACGCTCGCGGACTTCGGCACCGTCGCGTACTTCGGCATCCCGACATTCTCGACCGGCATCTTCCGCGCGTGGTTCTCGCTTGGCGACAAGCTGGCCGCCGCGCAGCTGTCGGCCTGCCTGATGCTGTTCGTGATCGGCATTCTCTGGCTCGAACGCATGAACCGCGGCCGCGCGAAGGTTCACGACGATGCGCGTGCCGGCCACCGGCGTCCGCAGGCGCGCACGCTCGCGGGCTGGCATGGCTGGCTCGCGACGGGCGTCTGCGCGCTGCCCGTGCTGCTGGGCTTTCTGATCCCCGCGCTGATGCTGTGCCGCATGGCGTTCGCCGAGGGAGACGCACAGTTCGGTCCGCGCTTTATCGCGCTCGTGCGCAACAGCTTTACGCTCGCAAGCGTGACGGCCGCGGCCGCGGTGCTCGTGGCACTGGCCATCGGCTACGCGGGACGCGGCGCGCCCGGCGGACTGCGCGCGCGCTTCGTGCGCATGCTTACGCGGCTTTGCGGCATGGGCTACGCGCTGCCGGGATCCGTGATCGCCGTGGGCGTGCTCGTGCCCGTGGCGCGCCTCGACAACGCGCTGGCCGACTGGCTGCAGCGGCATCTCGACCTGTCGGTCGGCCTGCTGCTGACGGGCGGCATGACCGCGCTCGTCTACGCGTACCTCGTGCGATTCCTGGGCGTGGCGCTGCAGTCGGTCAATGCGGGACTGGCGCGCATCACGCCGGCCATGGACAGCGCGGCGCGCAGCCTCGGACACGGCCCGGCCGCGACGCTGCGGCGCGTCCATGCGCCGATGCTGCGCGGCAGCCTGCTCACCGCCGCGCTGATCGTGTTCGTCGACGTCATGAAGGAATTGCCCGCGACGTTCGTGATGCGGCCGTTCAATTTCGACACGCTGGCCGTGCAGGCGTACAACCTCGCCGCCGACGAGCGGCTGGCCGAGGCGGCCACCGCTTCCCTCGTCATCGTCGCGGTGGGCATCCTCCCTGTGATCCTGCTGTCACGCGCGATCAGGGTAAACACTTAGCTAAAGTTTCCCCGGCAGATGCCGACAACCGCCAATGGCCCCTGTCTTCACGCGCGGCCACGAGCAGGTATTTTTCGGCTATTCCGTTCGAGGGTATTTATGCTGCGTTACCGCATGTTGTTGTTCAAGACTTCCAGGCTGGCGGCGAAGAACAAGCTGAGCAATGTGGAGGAGATTTCGCTGGCCGGCCAGTTCGCCGAGCTGATGGAGTCGCAGGACGACGCGGACCGGGTCATCGCGGATCTGATCGACAGCGACAACCCGCAGATGCGCCGTATCGGCCTGCATGCGATTCGCCGCGGACGCCGTTTCGGCGGCCGCATGCTCATGCCGGCGCTGCTGCGGCGCCTGCAGGACGTCGAGGGCTGGCTGCGCCACGATGCCGTGTGGATCGTGCAGGAAGCCGCGCTCGATGGCGGCGAACTGCGTGCGGCGCTGCGTCGCGTGGCCGGCAACGTGCGCCTGCCGCAGGATGCCGTGCGCGCGCGTGCGAACCCCGGCGATGCGATGCTCCAGGCCGCCGTGCGCGCGCGGCAGGCGCTCGACGTGCTGATCGCGAAGTCGGCCGCGGAAACCAATGCCGCGCTCGCCGCGGGCGGCGGGCTCGCGGGCGCCACCGACGGCAAGCCCTATGAGCAGGGCTCGGTCGGCCATATCGGCGCCGTCCATCGCCAGCTGCAGAAACGCATGGCCAAGCGCAAGCTCACGAGCAGCACGCGCCTGAAATTCCGGAAGGTCGAGACCCAGTACCCGCCCAACGACAATCGCCGCTTCCTGCTCTGAGCGGGATGCTGGATTAGCGGTAGCCGGCCTTGTCGACGAGCTTCTGCGCTTCCGGCTGGTACTTGCCGAGTTCGGCGACGCCGATCCTGTCGGCCTTGAACGTGCCGAGCGACTCGAGCGCCGGGTTCGCGATCTTCACGCTCGGCACCACGGGCCACTCGTTGTTGCCATCGGCGAAGTAAGCCTGTGCTTCGTCGCTGGCCAGGTACTCGAGGAACTTCACCGCGGCTTCCTTGTTCGGCGCATGCTTGAGCATGCCGCCGCCGGAAATGTTCATGTGCACGCCCTGGCTCGACTGGTTCGGCCACACCACGCCGAGCTTTTCGGAGACGGCCTTGTCTTCGGGCTTCGTCGATTTGAGCAGGCGTGCGATGTAGTACGTGTTGGAGATCGCGACATCGCACTCGCCGGCCGCAACGGCCTTGAGCTGATCGGTATCGCCGCCCTTGGGCGCGCGCGCGAGGTTGCCCGCGACGCCACGCGCCCACGCTTCGGTCTTCGCCTCGCCATCGTGCGCGATCAGGCTCGATACCAGCGACAGGTTATAGACATGGCCGCTCGACCGCGTGCACACCTTGCCCTTCCATTTCGGATCGGCAAGGTCCTCATAGCGCGTGATATCGCCAGGCTTCACGGCGGTCTTGTTGTACGCGATGACGCGCGCGCGGGCCGAGAAACCGAACCATTCGCCGGCGGGGTCGCGATAGTTGGCGGGAATGCGGGACTCCAGCACCTTCGATTTCACGGGGGCGAAGACGCCGGCCTGCTGCGCGCGCCAGAGCCGTCCGATATCGACGGTGATGAACACGTCGGCGGGACTGTTGGCGCCTTCGTTGCGGATGCGCTCGAGCAGCGGATCTTCCTGGCCCTCGATGCGGTTGATCTTGATGCCGGTCTGTCGCGTGAAGTTGTTGTACAGCGACTCGTCGGTCTGATAGTGGCGCGCGGTGTACAGATTGAGCACCTTTTCCTGAGCGACTGCCTGTGCAGGCAGGCCCATGGAAATACTCAGCAACGCGGCCGCCGCGGCCACCACAGCCGCCCTTCCCCCTAGCTTCGTCATCGTCTTCTCCGTGAACGGATGTCAGCCGATGACGATAATCATTCGCATCAAGGGGGTCAAATTACAAATTTGTCATGTCAGCCCCTGGCGCGCTCGGCCAGCGTCTTCATCGCATCGGCCGGCAGCGGACCATGGCAGCTGCGCTCGCCCCCCGTTTCACTGACGATCAGCCACACCTTGTCGGGCGTGCCGGCCGGATGCAGCAGCCACGCGGGGCGCAGGCCCGTGGGCGGCAGGTCCTCGAGCGCGCCGCTGGTCGGCGATTGCAGCAGCGTCGCGCACTCGGTCGTGGAGACACGCGTGGCCTTGAGGAAGTCGGCATTGCCGATGACCTCGGGCAGCGCGGTGTCCGAACCGCGCAGAAAGGCGTCGACGTCGAAATGACGGCTGCTGCCGGGCGCGGCGCAGCCCGACATCAGCGTGGCGGCACCGAGCGCGGCCAGCGTCGCCGCCGTGCTCAGCGAGACAAAGGGCAGGTAACGAATGGAGGCGTGGGACATCGATCGACCTTATTGCTTCATGACATCGGCGCCCTTCGGCACCGCGAACCGGAACGTGTCCGCCGGCAGCGAAGGATTCTTCTGGATATTCGTGAACGTGAGCAGCGTGGTATTGCCGAACGCGTCGCGCAGTTCCATGGCCTCCAGATTACCCCCCTTGAAACCGATGCCGATGCGTTCGAACTGCGTGTCCTTCGACTTCGGCGTCAGCTCGAGCCACTCGATACCGTCGCGCGTCGGGCCATTGGCGACATTGAAGTTCTTCTCGAAGTCGTTGCTGCCGAACAGGATCGCCGCGGGGCTCGAACCCAGCGCGCCATCGAGCTTGCGCTCGGTCACCTGGTTCAGGTCCTTGTCGTAGATGTACAGCGTCTGGCCGTCGGCCTGCAGCAGCTGGTCGTAGGGCTTGGTATAGCGCCAGACGAACTTGCCGGGCCGCGCGAACGTGAAGGTCCCGCTCGACTGGCCGGCCACCTTGAGGATATCGCCCTGCCCCTTGACCTGCTTCTGCGTGAATTCGCCGCGCGCGCTCTTCACGCTCGACACGAAGCTCTGCAGCTGGTCGGTGGCGGCAGCATGGGCGGCAGGCGTCATGACCAGCATGGTCGTCACTGCCGCGACGGTGGACGCAAAAACGCGAAATCGCATGAGTCTATTTCCTTTCCCTGGGGTCTGTCCGGTCTGTCCGGTCTGTCCGGTGTCTGTCCGATTAGAGCGCGGCGCGGCCGGGGGATTCCCGGCCAGCCTGTGACGGACGTAACAGCGCGTTAGCCGGCCGACTACTCGTCGTCGCGGGCGCCGGCACCCGCACCGGCGGCACCGCCCTGTACGAGGATGTCGCGATTGCCGTTGCCCGACATCGCCGAGACCAGCCCGGCCTTTTCCATGTCTTCCAGCAGCCGCGCGGCGCGGTTGTAGCCGATGCGCAGGTGCCGCTGTACGAGCGAGATGGACGCGCGGCGGTTCTTGATCACGACCTCGACGGCCTGGTCGTAGAGCGGATCGGCCTCGGCACCGCCACCACCGATACCGGCGCCGCCGCCCAGGCTGTCGCCGGCGCCATCGCCATCGACGAGCCCGCCCTCGAGAATGCCCTCGATATAGTTGGGCTCGCCCGCTTCCTTGAGCTTGTCCACCACGCGGTGCACTTCATCGTCGGAGACGAACGCGCCATGGACGCGGATGGGCAGGCCCGTGCCCGGCGCGAGGTACAGCATGTCACCCATGCCCAGCAGCGCTTCCGCGCCCTGCTGGTCGAGGATCGTGCGCGAGTCGATCTTGCTGCTGACCTGGAACGCGATACGCGTGGGCACGTTGGCCTTGATCAGGCCCGTGATCACGTCCACCGACGGCCGCTGCGTGGCCAGCACGAGGTGCAGGCCCGCGGCGCGCGCCTTCTGCGCGATACGCGCGATCAGTTCCTCGACCTTCTTGCCGACGACCATCATCAGGTCGGCCAGCTCGTCGATGACGATCACGATCATCGGCAGCTTCTCGAGCGGCTCCGGCGCGTCCGGCGTCAGGCTGAACGGATTCGGAATCTTCTCTTCCTTCGCGGCCGCTTCCTCGATCTTCTTGTTGTAGCCGGCGAGGTTGCGCACGCCGAGCTTGCTCATGAGCTTGTAGCGGCGCTCCATCTCGCCGACGGCCCAGTTCAGCGCGTTGCCGGCCTGGCGCATGTCGGTGACCACGGGGCACAGCAGATGCGGAATGCCTTCGTAGACGCTCATTTCGAGCATCTTCGGGTCGATCAGGATCAGCCGCACGCTCTCGGCCTTGGCCTTGTAGAGCAGCGACAGGATCATCGCGTTGATCCCCACCGACTTGCCCGAGCCCGTCGTGCCGGCCACCATGCAGTGCGGCATCCTGGCCAGGTCGGCCACCATCGGCTTGCCGGCGATGTCCTTGCCGAGCGCCATCGTCAGCGCCGACGCGCTCTCGTTGTACACCTGCGAGCCGAGGATCTCCGACAGGCGCACGGTCTGCCTCTTGGGATTCGGCAGCTCCAGCCCCATGTAGTTCTTGCCCGGAATCGTCTCCACGACCCGGATCGAGACCAGCGACAGCGAGCGCGCGAGATCGCGCGCGAGGTTCACCACCTGGCTGCCCTTGACGCCCGTGGCCGGCTCGATCTCGTAACGCGTGATGACGGGGCCCGGGTAGGCGGCCACGACCTTGACCTCGACGCCGAAGTCCTTGAGCTTCTTCTCGATCAGGCGCGACGTGAACTCGAGCGTTTCCGCGCTGACGGTTTCCTGATGCGCGGGAATCGGATCGAGCAGCGACAGCGGCGGCAGGTCGGAGTCCTGGATGTCGGCGAACAGCGGCTGCTGCTTTTCGCGCTCCACGCGCTCGTGCTTGGGCACGGCCTGCGGGCGCACGATCTGCACGGGCGTGGCTTCCTCGATGCGCACGCGCTGGACCTCGACGGTCTCGGTGCGCTCGACCTTGGCGGCCTCGCCGATGATGCGGT
This sequence comes from Cupriavidus sp. OTU4054, assembly GCF_038440175.1. Lineage (NCBI taxonomy): Bacteria > Pseudomonadati > Pseudomonadota > Betaproteobacteria > Burkholderiales > Burkholderiaceae > Cupriavidus > Cupriavidus sp. OTU4054. The sequence goes on along the minus strand of NZ_JASATF010000005.1, from coordinate 79,444 downwards.
CCTGCTTGCTTTCGCGGCGCGCCTTGAAGCCGAGGAACAGCGACTCGACGAACCCGCCGACGTGTTCGGCCACGGAGAGCCACGAGAAATGGAAGAACAGCGACAGACCGATCGCGAACATCGTCAGCAGCAGCAGCGTCGCGCCGGAGAAGCCGAGCGCGATCTGCAGCCAGCCGCCGAGCAGGTCGCCGAGCACGCCGCCCGGCGCGCGCGGCAGCGCCGCGCGCAGCGGATACATGCGGATGGCCTCGAGGCCCATGCTCGATACCAGCGTGAGCGTGAAGCCGATCCAGCTGACCGCGGCGCTGCCCTCGCCGGCATCGGCGTGCGCGCGTTCGGGGAGTTCGGCCGTCAGCGTGCGCCAGCCGCGCCAGCAGCGGCGCAGAAGCAGCACGCTCCACCAGTAGGCGGAGAAGCCGAAGATGAAGAACAGCACATCGGCCAGCCAGGCGCCGACGCGGCCGCCGAGATTGTGGATATCGGCCACCTGGTTGGCGTGGGACCAGCCGGGGTCCGCCTTGCTGTAGCTGGCCAGCACGCAGAGGAAACCCAGCGTGACGGCTAGCAGCAGGAACCAGCGTACTTCGCCGAGCAGCTTGCCGATGCGGGAAGGCAGCGCGGACGGGTCGGTACGGGTTGTCGTGGTAGCTCGGGCCATGCAGGAGACGGAGTGCCGAATGTGGACGATGGCGGCCATTTTACCCTCGCCGGCGGCTATCGCCCCCATTGGAATTTGCAACAGTGAGCAAATGCCGCACCACTTATAATGGCGGCTTCGAATTCAAGCCGGCGTGAGGCTTCCACAGCGAGGAAGCCGCGCCAGTAAAGGAACGCATCATGTCCAAACACGCAAAAGTGCTGATTCTCGGCTCCGGGCCCGCGGGTTACACCGCCGCCGTCTACGCGGCGCGCGCCAACCTGAACCCGGTTCTCGTCACCGGCCTGGCCCAGGGCGGCCAGCTGATGACCACCACCGACGTGGAAAACTGGCCCGCCGACGCCAACGGCGTGCAGGGCCCGGAACTGATGCAGCGCTTCCTGGAGCACGCCGAGCGCTTCAACACGGAAATCATCTTCGATCACATTCACACGGCCAAGCTGACCGAACGCCCGATCCGGCTGATCGGCGACGCGGGCGAATACACGTGCGATGCCCTGATCATCGCCACCGGCGCTTCGGCCCAGTACCTGGGCCTGCCCTCGGAAGAGTCGTTCATGGGCCGCGGCGTATCCGCCTGCGCGACCTGCGACGGCTTCTTCTACAAGAACCAGGAAGTCGCGGTCGTCGGCGGCGGCAATACCGCGGTCGAGGAAGCGCTGTACCTGTCGCACATCGCGAGCAAGGTCACCGTGATCCATCGCCGCGACGATTTCCGCGCGGAACCGATCCTGCGCGACCGCCTGCTGCAACGCGCGCAGGAAGGCCGCGTCGAGATCCGCTTCGACAGCGTGCTGGACGAAGTGACCGGTGACGATTCGGGCGTGACGGGCGTGAACATCCGCAACGTCAAGACCGGCGACGTCGAGGCGAAGCAGCTCGCGGGCGTGTTCATCGCGATCGGCCACAAGCCGAACACCGATCTGTTCACGGGCCAGCTCGAGATGAACAACGGCTATATCGTGACCAAGAGCGGCCTGAACGGCGACGCCACCGCGACCAGCATCCCGGGTGTGTTCGCGGCCGGCGACGTGCAGGACCAGATCTACCGTCAGGCGATCACCAGCGCGGCCACGGGCTGCATGGCCGCGCTCGACGCGCAGCGCTACGTCGAAGCGCTGAAGTAATCGCAGGCGTCAGCCGCGCCGCCGCCGCGCCCCTCCCCACGGGTGGGGCCGGGGCGGCGGGCGATGGCTATAATCGGCGTCGTGCTTACGGAGAAGTTTCCATGTCGCAAGGCGCCCCCAAATCCAACCGCCCTTCCGGACAACGCCTTGGCCTTGGCGATCTCGCCAGCCTGCGCGACGGTCTGAAGGCCGATGCCGAACGGCGCGAGGCCGAGCGCATTGCCGCCGAGGCGGCCGCGCAGCGCGCGCACGAGGAAGCCAACGTCTTCCGCAGCAGCATCGGCGGCGTCAATCAGCTGCGCGATCGCAATCGCGTGAGCCATCCCCCGCAACATCCCGCACCAGTTCCGGTGCAAAGCCAGCTGAACGACCAGGCCGTGCTCGAGGCCTCGTTATCGGACGAGTTCGATATCGAGAATCTGCTCGACACCGAGGAGATGTCGTTCCGCCGTCCCGGCATCGGGCTCGACGTCATCCGCAAGCTGCGCCGCGGCGAATGGGTGCCGCAGGACAAGATCGACCTGCACGGCCTGCGCCGCGAGGAAGCGCGCGAGGCGCTGGCCGAGTTCCTGCGCCGGTCCGTGCGTAACGGCGTGCGCTGCGTGCGCGTGATCCACGGCAAGGGCAATGGCTCGCCCGACAAGCTGCCGGTGCTCAAGGGCAAGGTGCGCAGCTGGCTCGTGCAGAAAGAAGAGGTCATCGCCTTCGTGCAGGCCCGCGAGACGCAGGGCGGCGCCGGCGCCGTGATGGTATTGCTGCGTCAGCCTCGCACTTGATGCATTTGCATCTGCCCTTCGACCTGCTGATGGGGCGCCTGCCCCTGATCCTCCACGTGATGGAGGTCATCGGCGTGCTCGCGTTCGCCATCTCCGGCGTGGTCGATGCGCGCAAGCAGCGGCTCGATGCCGTCGGCACGTTTATCGTTGCCTTCGCCACCGCATTCGGCGGCGGCACCGTGCGCGACGTGCTGCTGGACCGCCGGCCGTTCTACTGGGTCGAGCACGAGTACTACGTGATGCTGATCTTCGCGATGTCGATCGGCGCGGCCATCGTCTTTCGTGTGGTGAGCTCCGTGGCATCCGACCGCGCGATGCTCGTGGCCGATGCGATCGGCCTCGGCCTGTTTTCCGTCACGGGCACGTCGCTCGCGCTGGTTGCGCAGATGACGCCGACCGTTGCCGTCATGATGGGCATCATCTCCGCGGTGTTCGGCGGCGTGGTGCGCGACGTGCTGTGCAACGAGGTGCCGATGATCCTGCGCGACCGGTCGCCGTATGCCACCTGTTCATTCGTCGGCTGCTGGGTCTATGTGGGACTGACGTGGCTGCGCGCCGATCAGGAGGTGGCGCTGCTGGCGGGGTCGCTCGTCACCATGACGATGCGGCTGGTGTCCGTGCAGTTCGGATGGAAACTGCCGAGCTGAGTACGCAAGACGCGAAGACATAAAAAAACCGGCCGAGGCCGGTTTTTTTTTTTTTGCGGGGTCCGAGGACTCAGACCGCGGCTTCGTCCTGCTCGCCCGTGCGGATACGAATCACGCGCTCGATCTCGGTGACGAAGATCTTGCCGTCGCCGATCTTGCCCGTGTGCGCGGCCTTGACGATCGCATCGAGCACGGTGTCGAGCTGATTCTCGGCCACCACGACCTCGATCTTGATCTTGGGCAGGAAGTCCACGACATACTCGGCGCCGCGGTACAGCTCGGTATGCCCCTTCTGGCGGCCGAAGCCCTTTACCTCGGTGACCGTCAGACCGGTCACGCCCACATCGGCCAGCGCCTCGCGCACTTCGTCGAGCTTGAACGGTTTGATGATCGCGGTAATCTGCTTCATGTCTGGCCCCTGCGTTTTGTCGTCAAAGATGCCCGATTTTAACGCGAAACGATTCTGACGGATCGGGCGCGGCGCCAGCGGCACCTCGAAAAAAGCGTGCGCTGGCCCACCTTGGGCGGTTTCACCCCCCTTGCCCCGCCCTTTCCATCAGTCTGGAATCCGCGCCAGATCCCGCATCCACACCACCGATTCGGCGTCGCTGGGCGCGCGCCAGTCGCCGCGCGGCGACAGCGATCCGCCCGAGCCCACTTTCGGTGCATTCGGAATACAGGAGCGTTTGAACTGGCTCGTGCGGAAGAAACGATCGACGAAGATCGCGAGGATGCGCTTGATTTCGGCGAGTTCGTACGCGTTGCGCGCGACTTCCGGGCCATTCGGCCAGACGCCGCGCTCGCGGTCGCCCCATGCGGACTGCGCCAGGAATGCGACCTTCGACGGCGAAAAACCGAAGCGCAGCGTGTAATAGAGGTTGAAGTCCTGCAGTTCGTACGGCCCGATGATCTGCTCGGTCTTCTGGCCCGGGGCCTCGTCTGCCTCGCCGCCCTGCTTCGCGCCAGCGGGCACGAGTTCGGGGCTGATATCGGTATCGAGCACGGCAAGCAGCACGTCCTTGCCCTCCTCCACGACCTGTCCGGTGTCCGCGACCCAGCGCACGAGGTGGCTGATCAGCGTTTTCGGGACGCTCGCGTTGACGCTGTAGTGCGACATATGATCGCCCACGCCGTAGGTGCACCACCCGAGCGCGAGCTCGCTGAGGTCGCCGGTGCCGATCACGATCCCGCCGTGATGGTTGGCCAGCCGGAACAGATGGTTGGTGCGCTCGCCGGCCTGCACGTTCTCGAACGTGACGTCGTACACGGGCTCGCCGCGCGAGTACGGGTGATCGAGGTCCTTCAGCATCGCCATGCAGCTCGGGCGGATATCGATCTCGCTCGCGGTGCAGCCCACGCGCGCCATCAGTTCGCGCGCCTGCTTCAGCGTCCGGTCGCTCGTGGCAAAGCCCGGCATCGTGTACGCGAGGATATTCGAACGCGGCAGGCCCAGCCGGTCCATCGCCTTCGCGCAGACCAGCAGCGCATGCGTGGAATCGAGCCCGCCCGATACGCCGATGACCACCTTCGACAGCTTGCTGGACGAAAGCCGCTGCACGAGCGCCTGGACCTGGATGTTGTAGACCTCCATGCAGCGCTCGTCGCGCTGGCGCGGGTCCGCGGGCACGTACGGGAAGCGCGCGACATGGCGCGCGAGCGGCAGCGCCTCGGTCGTGGGCACGTCCACGCGGAACGACACGACCTCGAAGCGCGCCACTTCCTCGCGATGGCGGCGCACCGAATGGCCGAACGTCACCTGGTGCATGCGTTCGCGCGACAACCGTTCGACATCGACATCGGCGCACAGCAGATGCGACTTGTCGGAAAAGCGCTCGGACTCGCCGAGCAGTTCACCGTTTTCGTAGATCAGGGCCTGGCCATCCCATGCGAGGTCGGTCGTCGATTCGCCCTTGCCCGCGGACGTGTACAGATAGGCCGCGAGGCAGCGCGCGGACTGCTGCGACACGAGCTGATGCCGGTAGCCGGCCTTGCCGATGACGATATTCGACGCGGACAGGTTCACGAGCACGGTGGCACCGGCCAGCGCCGCGAACGACGACGGCGGCACGGGTACCCACACGTCCTCGCAGATCTCCACGTGGAAACGGAAGAACGGAATGTTTTCCACCTCGAACAGCAGCCCCGCGCCGAACGGCACCGTCGCGCCGAGCAGCGAGATGCGCGAGACGGTCGCGTTGTCGGCCGCACTGAACTGGCGCGCCTCGTAGAACTCCCAGTAATTGGGCAGATAGCTCTTGGGCACCACGCCGCGGATCGCGCCGCCCGCCACGACCACCGCGCAGTTGAACAGCTGGTGCTCGACCAGCAGCGGCATGCCGACGACGATGGCCGGCGCCATGGTCGCCGACGCCTCGACGATCTGCTGCAGCGCCAGTTCGCATTCGCGCAGCAGCGCGCGCTGGTGGAACAGGTCGTCGCAGGTGTAGGCCGACAGGCCCAGTTCGGGAAACGCGACGAGTGCGGCGCCATTGGCCGCGGCCTCGCGCGCGAGCGCGATGGTCTGTTCGGCGTTGAACGCGGGATCGGCCACGCGGCACTCGGGCACGCCCACCGCCACGCGCGCAAAGCCGTGGGAATACAGGTTGAAGAACGGATGCGTCATGGTTGCCTTTTGTGGCTCGATGGTCTGGCTTGCGCCGTGCATAGTCGCATTCTACGTCGCGTAGGCGTCGGCGGCCCGAGTGCGGCCAACATCGGTGGGGCAAATCCGGTAGACTCGTCCGGCGCCGCCGTCGCGGCAGTTCATGACATGATGTCCGATTCCCGCTTTGCCGATTTCCGTACCGAGATTGTCGAGGACCTGAGCCGCATCGCGCCCGCGCAATGGGACGCGCTGCTCGCGGCCCAGCCGGAACCCACGCCGTTCCTGCGCCATGCCTTTCTCCATGCACTGCATGCGAGCGGCAGCGCGACCGACGAGACGGGCTGGTCGCCACGCTACCTGACGCTCTGGGCCGGCGACGGTGCCGACGCGCGCCTGGCCGCCGCGATGCCGCTCTACGCCAAGGCGCACTCCTATGGCGAATACGTGTTCGACTGGGCCTGGGCCGACGCCTATCAGCGCCACGGCGTCGAGTATTACCCGAAATGGCTGTCCGCGATTCCGTTCACCCCGGTACGCGGGGCGCGGCTGCTGGCCGAGAGCGCCGAGGCGCGCGCATGGCTCGTGCGCGTGGCGCTGGCCCTGGCCGAGGAGTCGGGCATGTCCTCGCTGCACGTGCTCTACCCCTCCGCCGAGGAGGAGCCGCTGCTGCAGGAAGCCGGCATGATGATGCGGCACGGCGTGCAGTTCCACTGGACCAACGCCGGCTACGCGAATTTCGAGGCGTTCCTCGCGACGCTGTCGCAGAAGAAGCGCAAGAACATCCGGGCCGAGCGGCGGCGCGTGGCCGAGGCCGGCATCACGTTCCGCTGGCTGCGCGGGGCGGAGATCGACGATGACGCCTGGAAGCTGTTCAACCGGTGCTACCGGCAGACCTATCGCGAGCACCATTCCACGCCCTATCTGAATCTCGACTTCTTCCGCCGTATCGGGGCGGAAATGCCCGAGAACCTGCTGCTGGTCGTGGCCGAGCGCGAGGGCCGGCCGATTGCGACGTCGCTGGTGGTCTATGACGCCGATCCGGCAGTCAGCACGCTGTATGGCCGCTACTGGGGGGCGCTCGAGCACCATCCCTGCCTGCATTTCGAGACCGCGTACTACCAGCCGCTGGAGTTCTGCATTGCCGAGGGGATCGGCACGTTCGAGGGCGGCGCGCAGGGCGAGCACAAGATGGCGCGCGGGTTCCTGCCCGTGGCGACGCGGTCGGCGCACTGGCTGGCGCATCCGTCCTTCGCCGATGCCGTGGAGCGGTTTCTGGAGCGGGAGCGCGAGGGGATGAGCGCCTATCTGGACGAGCTCGACGACCGGAATCCGTTCGCCAGGCGCTGAGGCATAAAAAAAACCGCCATCGCTGGCGGTTTTGTCCTGCGGCCCGGGATCCGGGCGCGTGCGGCTGACTGGGTGCGGCTTACTTCTTGTAGTTCGCCACGCCGTCCGCGATTTCCTTGTGGGCTTCCTCGATGCCGGCCCAGCCGTCCACCTTGACCCACTTGCCCGGCTCGAGTGCCTTGTAGTTCTCGAAGAAGTGCTTGATCTGGTCGAGCAGGTTCTGCGGCACGTCCGAGAGACCCTTCATGAACGCGGTGGCCGGGGACAGCTTGTCCACGGGCACGGCCACCAGCTTGGCGTCCACGCCACCTTCGTCGGTCATCTTCAGCATGCCGAGGGCACGGCAGCGCACCACCGCGCCGGCCAGGATCGGGAACGGCGACAGCACGAGCACGTCCACGGGATCGCCGTCGCCCGACAGCGTCTGCGGGATAAAGCCGTAGTTGGCCGGGTAACGCATGCCGGTGCCGATAAAGCGGTCCACGAACAGCAGGCCGGTTTCCTTGTCGGCCTCGTACTTCACGGGATCGCTTTGGGCGGAGATTTCGATGATGACGTTGAAATCGTTGGGAATGTCCTTGCCCGGGGAGACGAGGTTGAAGCTCATGCGGATTCTCCAGATGGCTGGTGTTGTCGGATGGCGGGCATTATAGCCGGGCCCGCGAATGCGCGATAATGCCGCATTGGCATTCGCTCAATTCATGAGCTGGAGACATTCATGCACGCCCAGCATTTCGTAGCCAACCGTCTGATCGCACCCGACTCCGGGTTGCGGATCAAGGTGTTCGATCCGTCGAGCGGGGAGCCGTTTGCCGAGATCGCGCGCGGGAATGGCACCGATATCAGCGTGGCCGTGCACGCCGCGCGGCGCGCGTATGAGGGTGCCTGGGGGGCGATGGCGCCGGCCGACCGCGTGCGGCTGCTCAATCGCGTGGCGCTGACGCTGATCGCGCACGAGGACGAGCTGGCCGCGCTCGAGGCGCGGGATACCGGCAAGCCGTTGCGCCAGGCACAGGCCGACGCGCGCGCCGTGGCCCGGTATTTCGAGTTCTACGCCGGTGCCGTGGACAAGCTGCACGGCCAGACGATTCCGTACCAGCCCGGCTATACGGTACTGACCGTGCGCGAGCCGCATGGCGTGACGGGCCATATCATTCCGTGGAATTACCCGCTGCAGATCTTCGGCCGCAGCGTCGGTGCCGCGCTCGCCGCGGGCAATGCCTGCGTGGTGAAGCCCGCCGAGGACGCCTGCCTGTCGCTGCTGCGCGTCGCGGAGCTTGCCGCCGAAGCCGGGCTGCCCGAGGGCGCGCTCAATATCGTGACCGGTTACGGCCATGAAGCCGGTGCGGCGCTCGCGCGCCATCCGGACATCAACCATCTCTCGTTCACGGGCTCGCCCGAGACCGGCAAGCTCGTGGCCCAGCTCGCGGCCGAGCATCACGTGCCCGTCACGCTGGAGCTCGGCGGCAAGTCGCCGCAGATCGTGTTCGCCGACGCGGACCTCGACGCGCTGCTGCCCGTGATCGTCAACGGCATCGTGCAGAACGCGGGCCAGACCTGCTCGGCCGGCAGCCGCCTGCTCGTCGAGCGGCCCGTCTACGACGCGCTGCTCGACCAGCTCGCTGGCGTCTTCGAGTCGCTGCGCGTGGGCCCCTCCGCGCTCGACCTCGAATGCGGCCCGCTGATCAGCCGCAAGCAGCAGCAACGCGTGTGGGACTTCGTGTCCGACGCGCAGCATGCCGGCATCGCCGTGGTCGCGCAGGGACATATCGTCGGCGAAGCGCCGGAGGCCGGCTACTATCAGGTCCCGATGCTGTTCCGCGACGTCCCGCCCACGCACCGCCTGGCGCAGGAAGAAGTCTTCGGCCCGCTGCTCGCGGCCATGTCGTTCGATACCGAGGAAGAAGCGCTCGCGCTGGCCAATGGCACGCCCTACGGCCTCGTCGCGGGCGTATGGACGCGCGACGGCGGCCGCCAGATGCGCCTTGCACGCAAACTTCGCGCGGGCCAGGTCTTCATCAACAACTACGGCGCCGGCGGCGGCGTGGAGCTGCCCTTCGGCGGCGCGGGCCAGTCCGGCTACGGCCGCGAGAAGGGTTTCGAGGCCCTGTACGGATTCACCACACTGAAAACCATCGCCATTCAACATGGGTAACATCAATTTCCTGTCGGTCGCATTTGCCATCTTCTTTTTCTGGATGGCGTGGCACGTGAAGAACAAGCGCGCCACCAACCCGTCCGGCATGCCGCGCCTCCAGGTCTTCAAGCGCAAATGGGGCGAAACCGTGGGCGATCGCGTCCACTGGTGCCTGTACGTCGCGCTGCCGCTCCTGCTCGCGCTGATGATGGTGGCGAACGCGCTGCGCGGACGGGGACCGTTCTCGCACTAAGAGGGGAAACCACCGGCTTCGATCGACGGCGACAGACCGCGGCGGGCCCAACGAGGAGACACCAGATGAGACTTGCCAGCAAGGTCGCCGTCGTCACGGGCGGCGGGTCCGGTTTCGGCGCGGGCATCGCGCAGACCTTCGCGCGCGAGGGCGCGGCGGTGATGGTGGCCGACATGAACCTCGAAGCGGCCGAACGCGTGGCCGCCGCCATTCGCGACGATGGCGGACGCGCGCAGGCCGTGCCTGCCGATGTCTCGCGCGGCACCGACGTCTGCGCCATGCGCGATGCCACGCTCGCGGCATTCGGCGACGTGCATATCGTCGTCAACAACGCGGGCACCACGCATCGCAACAAGCCCATCCTCGAGATCTCGGAAGACGAGTTCGATCGCGTCTACGCGGTCAACGTCAAGAGCATCTACTGGGCCGCGCATCACTTCATTCCCCATTTCCGCAAGCGCGGCGGCGGCGTTTTCGTCAATATCGCCTCGACCGCCGGCATCCGGCCGCGTCCCGGGCTGGTCTGGTACAACGGCAGCAAGGGGGCGGTCATCACCGCGAGCAAGGCCATGGCTGCCGAGCTCGGGCCCGACAATATTCGCGTCAACTGCGTCAATCCGGTCATCGGCGCCACGGCGCTGCTCGAGCAGTTCATGGGCATGCCGGACACGCCCGAGAACCGCGCGAAATTTCTTGCCACGATTCCGATGGGACGCATGTCCACGCCGGCGGACGTGGCGAATGCGTGCCTGTATCTCGCGTCCGACGAGGCGGCTTTCATTACGGGAACGTGCATCGAGGTCGACGGAGGCCGGTGCGTGTAAACCCGTTTTTGTTTTTGCTGTTGGCGGTATCCCTATAACGAGGAGACAAACGATGACCGCGGCTACAGTCGATTCCGGCGTCAATACGACATCCGAAGACGCCATCTACCGCAAGGTGAGCTGGCGGCTGGTTCCCTTCCTGCTGCTCTGCTACGTGGTCGCGTATCTCGATCGCGTCAACGTGGGCTTTGCCAAGCTGCAGATGCTCAACGACCTCAAGTTCAGCGAGACGATCTACGGGCTCGGGGCCGGCATCTTCTTTATCGGCTATTTCCTGTTCGAGGTGCCGAGCAACGTGATCCTGCATCGCGTCGGGGCGCGTATCTGGATCGCGCGGATCATGATCACGTGGGGGCTGATCTCCGCGGCCATGATGTTCGTGACCACGCCGACCATGTTCTACGTGCTGCGCTTTCTGCTTGGCGTGGCCGAGGCCGGCTTCTTCCCCGGCATCATTCTCTACCTGACCTACTGGTATCCGGCCGCCCGGCGCGGGCGCACGACCACCTACTTCATGACCGCGATCGCACTCTCCGGGGTGATCGGCGGACCATTGTCGGGCTGGGTCATGCAGGCGTTCGACGGCCATAACGGCTGGTCCGGCTGGCAGTGGATGTTCCTGATCGAAGGCGTGCCGTCGGTACTCGTGGGACTGTGGGTGCTGGCCTACCTCGACGATCGCATCGGCCATGCGAAGTGGCTCACCGCCGACGAGAAGGCCGTGCTCGAGCGCAATATCGCGGCCGAGGACCAGCACAAGGAAGATCCGCCGATCGGCCGCGTGCTGTCGAGCCCGCGCGTGTGGCTGATGGCGGCGATCTACTTCAGCTTCGTCATGGGCCTGTACGGCGTGAGCTTCTGGCTGCCGACGATCATCAAGCAGACCGGCGTCAGCAGCGCGCTGCATATCGGGTTGCTGACCGCGATTCCGTACGGCTGCGCGGTAATCGGCATGGTCCTCTTTGCGTCCAGCGCGGACCGGCGTGGCGAACGCCGCTGGCATATCGCGATTCCGGCGCTGATCGGTGCGGTGGGGCTCGTGCTGTCGGTGCACTGGCGGGCCGATACCACCCTGGCGATGGTGGCGCTGACGCTGGCCACGATCGGCATCCTGACCACGCTGCCGCTGTTCTGGAGCCTGCCGACCGCGTTTCTCGCGGGGACCGGCGCCGCGGCGGGGATCGCGCTGATCAACTCGCTGGGGAACCTCGCGGGCTTTATCAGCCCGTATGCGGTGGGATGGCTCAAGGACGCCACGCAGAGTACGGACTCGGGGATGTATCTGCTGGCGGCCTGCATGGTGGTCGGTGCGGCGCTGGCGCTCTCCGTGCCGGCGGCGATGGTCAGCCGCAAATAGAAAAGGGGCCCCGCGGGGCCCCTTGTTTTTCCGGACGCGAATTACTCGCCCAGCATCTGCGCGACGGAACCTGCCGTGCCAGCCGCGCGCTCGCCGAGTCGTTCGTGCAGCGTACGCAGCAGTTCGTCCTCGTTGAACGGCTTGCCCAGGTACACGTCCACGCCGATCTCCATCGCGTAGCTGCGGTGTTTCTCCGCGGTGCGCGACGTGATCATGATGATCGGCATATGCTGCGTACGATCGTCCGCGCGGACGTTGCGGGTCAGGTCGAAGCCGTCCATGTTCGGCATCTCGATGTCCACGAGCATCGCATCGGGCATCACCTCCTGCAGCTGCTTCAGCGCATCCACGCCATCGCGCGCGAGCACGACCTGGTAGCCCGCGCGTGAGAGCAGCCGCTGGCTCGCCTTGCGCACGGTCAGCGAATCGTCCACCACCATCACGGTCGGCCGCGTGGCCAGACCCGGTACCGGCGTGGCATCGCCCGCGCGGCCGATCTCGGCCACCGCGCCGATGGCCTCGGCCGTGGCCGGCATCGGCAGTGCCGCCGGCTGGTCGCCACGTTCGCGCACGAAGCGCTGCGCGAGCACCACCGGGTTGTAGATCAGCACGATCTCGCCATCGCCGAGCGTCGTCGCGCCGGCAATGCCTTCCAGACGCGCGAGATGCGGCCCAATATGCTTCACCACCACTTCTCGGTTGCCGACCACTTCATCGACGTGCACCGCCACACGCTCGGCACCCGAGCGCACGACGACGACCGGCGAATACTTGCGGCCCGACGCAATGGCCGCGGCTTCCTCGAGCAGCGTGCCGAAATAGAAGAACGGTACGTCGCCGCCCGCCGCCGCATAGGTGCCCGCGTTGTAGGCTTCGAGCAGCGGCTGCGAGCGTAGCTGATGCACCTGGTCCACCATGCCGCTCGGCATCGCGTACAGACGGTTGCCCACGGAGATCAGCAGCACCTGCGTAATCGCCGTGGTCAGCGGCAGATGCACGGTAAAGCGCGTGCCGCGGCCGGCTTCGGTGGTCAGGTTGATCCGGCCGCCCAGCGCCACGGTCTCCGCGCGCACCACGTCCATGCCGACGCCACGGCCCGCGAGTTCCGATACCGCATCGACCGTCGAGAAACCGGGCGCGAAGATCATCTCGGTCAGCCGCGCCTCGCTCGCATCGTCGTCGTGCGACAGCAGTTGACGCTCGATGGCGCGCGAGCGGATGCGCGCGAGGTCCAGTCCGCCGCCATCGTCGAAGAAATGGAGCACGACCTCGTTGCCTTCCTGCTGCACTTCCAGCGACAGCGAACCGGTCGCGGGCTTGCCCGCGGCCTGCCGCACCGCAGCGGCCTCGATACCGTGCACCACCGCGTTGCGGATCAGATGCTCGATGGGGCCGGCCATGCGGTCCAGCACCGAGCGGTCGATCTCCACCGTACCGCCCTTGATCAGCAGCCGCACTTCCTTGCCGGTCTCGCCGGCGGCCTGCCGCGCGACGCGATACAACCGTTCGGCCAGCGCATCGAACTGCACCATGCGCGCCTGCATCAGGCCGCGCTGGAGTCCGCGCGTGAGCCGCGCCTGCGCCGCGAGGTCCCCGGACGCGCGGTCGAAACCGCGCTGCAGGTTCTGCTCGACCGTGGCCACGTCGTTCACCGACTCGGCCATCATGCGCGTGAGTTCCTGGAAGCGCGTAAAGCGGTCGAACTCGAGCGGATCGAACTCCTGATTCTGCTGCTGGTCCGCGATGCGCGAGGCCATCTGCGTTTCCGCCTGGATCTCGATCTCGCGCAGCTGGCCGCGCAGACGCGCGACGTTGTCGTTCAGTTCGCCGAGGTACGAACGCAGCGCCTCGAGCTCGCTGTCCAGCCGCGCGCGCGTGGCACCGACCTCGCCCGCGTCGTTGATCAGCGTGTCGAGCGCGCGCGCCTGCACGCGCACCATCGCGCGCTGGCGCTCGCCATCGGACTGCGCCGGCAGCTGCGTCGCGGGCGGCGTGGAGGCCGCGGCCACCGGCACGAGCGCGGCACCGCCGGTACCCTGCGCCGGCTCGCTCTCCGCGATCGCCTGCGATGCCTCGCCTGGCTGCCCCTGCGGCGCCGCAGGATCGGCGGGCGCCTCGACGAGACCGTTGACGACTTCCGCGTCGTCGGCGGACAGCAGGCGGCCGTTCTGCAGCGCATCGACGTGCGCGAGGATGCGGTCGTACCAGGCATAGAGCCGGCGGAACAGATCGGGCTCGATGCGCTGACCGCGCACCGCGGCCTCGACCAGCGTTTCCATTTCATGCGCGGCCTGCCCCAGCGACATGGCGCCGGCCATGCGCGCGCTGCCCTTCAGCGTATGGAGCGCGCGCAGCATCAGCCCGCCATGCTGCGTTTCCTCGGGCGCGGCCTCCCACGTGCGGAGCAGCTTGCCGAGTTCGGGCGCGCTGCCCTGCGCCTCTTCGAGGAAGATCTCGACGAGGGCCGGGTCCAGCAGCGAGGCATCGAGCGAGGGATCGTTCTCGGGCTCGGGCGCGCGGATCTCGACGACTTCCTTGTGCGAAGGATCGTGCGCGAAGGACGTGAGGGTCGCGGCCTGCGGCTGGCGCAGCGGCAGCACCACCGCATCGTGCACGGGTGGCAGTTCGGTAACGGGCGTCAGATGCGGCGTGACGGCATCGATCGACGGCAGCGCGCCGGAAGATGCCGTGCCCGCATGCAGCGAAGGCTCGGACACGAGTGGCAGCACCGAGGCCTGCGGCAGTTGTTCGAACAGCTGCGCCACGGAGCTTTCGTTGCCGACGCTGACCTGCGGCGGCGGCAGGTTGACGCGCGGACGCACGAGCGCGCGGTCGCCAAACTCGTCGAGGCTGCGGCACAGCGAGGGCTCGGCATCGGGCCATACGCCCGCCGCGAACTGATGCAGCATGCCGCGCAGCCGTTCCACGGCCTGTTCGAGCAGACGGAAGTCGCCCGGATGCATGACCACCGGATGATTGCCGAGCAACAGCAGCAGGCGCTCGAGCGCACCGGCGATCTCGCGCACGGGTTCGAGGCCGACCGTCGAGGCGCTGCCCTGCAGCGTGTGGGCCACGCGCAGCGACAGGTCGCTCGGCGACGGATAGCCCGACAGGCGCCACTCGGACAGGTCCGTCGCGAACTGGCGCAGCAGGTCGTCGGCTTCCTGCAGGTACACGTTGTAGAGCGGCAGGCCGATGCGGATCGGACCGATGACCTTGAAGTGATCGTCGTCGTTAGACAGCGCATCGGGCAGCCGGAACGGCAGCACGTTGTTGTCGTCGGACGCGGTCATGCCGATGGCATCGCCGGCGTCGTTGAACGGCGCGATCACGATCGTCGCGGACGGCTCGTTCGCTTCGGCCAGCGGATCGATATCGCCCGCCACGTCGGTCGCGCCGTCGGTCGCGCTGTGGGTCGCGTTGTGGGTCGCGTTGTGGGTCGCGTTGTCGGTCGCGCCCTCCGAATGCGCGGCCAGCAGCGCATCGAGCGACAGCGGTTCCTCCGCCGCAGCCTGCGCGCCGCCCTGCGACGGCTCGCGCAGCTGCTGCGCGTCCTCGACCAGCGACGTGATATCGCGCAGCGATGCCGGATCGCGCTGGAGCGCGGCGACCCAGTCGCCCAGCAGCGCGTGCGCGCGTTCGAGCAATGCCAGCAGCGCGGGCACGGGCTCGCGCGCCTCGGCGATCCACAGGTTCATGACCTGCTCGATCGCCCACGCGGCCTCGCCATAGCGCGTCAGGCCGACCATGCGGCTCGACCCCTTGAGCGTGTGGAACGCGCGGCGAACGCGGCTCAGCACGTCGGCATTGCGGAACGCATCGAGCCCGCCGGGCAGGTCCAGCGCGACATTGCCAAGCACCTCTTCGGCCTCGGCCAGGAAAATCTCGAGCAGCTCGGCATCGATGGCCGCCGCATCGGTCGGCATCGGCGCACCCGGCTTCTGCTCGCCCGCGGACGCGGGCGCGGGCATCGGCTCCGCGAGCGCGACGACCAGCCGCTCCGCGGCCGATTCGCTGCCGGCCAGCCACGCATGCAATTGCGTGGTGGCATCGTGGGCCTGCTTGCGCAGCGCCGCGTCGTCGTCGATCGCGGCCTGATCGGACACCACCTGCAGGGCCGCGCGCAGACGCGCGACCTCGGTCGAATCGGCACCGGCGCCCACGCGGATTGCATCGACCGCGGCCGCGCGCGGGGCCGCCAGCGGATTCAGCGCGGCGCCAGACGTGCCTTCCAGCGCGCCGCCGCCCGTCAGCAGGCTCTCGACATCGGCGAGCGGATCGGCATTGCGCTTGCCGCGGCCGAACTCGAGCGTATCGACGAACGCATGCACCGCGCCGAGTTCGGACGCGATGGCGGACAACCGGTCCAGCCGCATTTCGGCGGTAGTGGCACCGCCGAGCGCGGAGAGCGCGTCCAGGCGCTCGCGTACCGCGGCCATCGCCGAGCGGGCGGCGTCGGCTTCCGCGTCGATGCCTTCGGGCATCGCGACGCTGTCGCGCAGGCGTTCCAGCGTCGCGCGCAGCGCATCGAACGCACCGATGGCGTCGCCGAGCGCGCTGGACACGGCCGGCGCCCCGGGACCCGCCGGATTGGCGGCATTGCGGTCGTACGTGTCGAGCCACGACTCGCCGCTGTCGAGCTGCGCGCGCAGTTGCGTGACCGCTTCGGTCCGCAGCGTCTGCGCCTGCGCGGCCTCGACCATCTCCGCGAACCAGTCGGGCACGGCAGCGCCGGCATCCTCGAGGCAGGCCGTCAGCGCCTCGCAGCGCGCCGCGAACGCTGCCGCGGATGGATGGCCCGAGTTGCCATGCACGCGCCACGGCATGGCGAGCGCGCGAGAGAGAAACAGGACGAGTCCCGCCGGTCCGAGCGCCTCGGCCCGCGCATCGCTGGCGTCGCCGCCATCGTCGCGAGTACTGTCGCCGGCCTCGCCGCCGCGTGCGGCGGCCGTGGCGATAAGCTTCTGTAACGCGGGCTGCGAGAGCGGCATCGCGGCTTCCGCGAGCGCCGCGAGCGCGCGCTCCCATTCGGCGGCATCGCCACCGGCCGCGCGCTCGATGGCGCCCGCGGCCTGCTGCAGGTTCTGCGAATCGATCGGGTCGAGCCAGCCGTAGTAGCGCAGACGGAAGTCCGCGCGCGCCGACGCATGCGCGGCATCGATGCGGAACGCCTGCAGGCAGCGCGCGATATCGATGCGCAGCACGTCCAGCGAGGCCTGCATCGCGGGCGTGGTGGCGTCCGGCGTCGGATCGGGCATCAAACCCGTGGACACGAGCAGGAACACCGCTTCGTTGAGCAGCGCCTGCGGCACGCGCACCTGGCCCTGCAGATACTGGCGCAGCAGCAGATGCGCGCGCGCCGCGAAGCGCTTGGCCAGCAGGTCCGACGGCAGCAGCCCGTGCGCGAGCGCGCGGAACACGAGCGCGAGCACATGCCAGATACCGCGGTCGGGATGATCGGACGAGCGGCGCGAGTCCTGCTCGTGGTTGCGCACCTCGTCGAGCGCGGTCTGCAGCGGCAGCCACGCCTCGCGCAACAGCGACGCGTCATGGCACGGCGTGGGCAGGCGCAACGCGCGCAGCAGCGCGGCCTCGAAGCGCTGGCGCGCGCGCGTGACGGCGGTGGCCGAACGCGACGGCAGCACCATGCCCGGCAGCATCTGCAGCTCCTCGACCCACAGGTCGGCCGGATGGATGCGCTCTTCCTTCATCAGCGCCAGCGCGTCGGCATACGGACGGAACAGCCGTAACGGATCTTCCGCGTCGCCGGCCATCAGGTCGTCGACGTACTCGGCCAGTGCCTGCACGCCATGGCGGAATACCGCGAGCGCTTCCGCGCCCGCCGGCACCGTCCCCGCGTCGATGGCCTCCAGCAGCCGGCGCAAGGCCTGGCAATACACGTCCACGCCGCGCAGTCCCACGATATGCACCGCGCCCGCGGCCTGATGCAGCTGCTGGCCGGCCAGGCGCAGCGACGTGGTGTCGCGCGCGCCGAGCGCCTCGGGCGTCTGCCGGACCTCGTCCATGTAATGGCCGAGTTCGCTCGCGGCATCGTCGAGCGCGGCCCGCAGGCTCGGCGCGAGCCAGGCGAGGACCGACAGGTCGCGCTGCGCCGCCACCGGCGCGCCGCTGTCGATGTCAGCGGCGGCGTGGGTGGAAAGCGGCTCAGCCGGATCGCTCGGGTCGCTTGGCTCGTTCAGGGCGCTCGGGACGGTGGAATTCAGGGACATGACGGCTTGGGTTGTGCCCGGACGCGTCCGGGCGTGAGGACTCAGGCGATCTTGAACCGCGACACGGAGTTACGCAGCTCTTCGGTCAGTGCCGTCAGCTGTCGCACCGAGCTCGCGGTGTGTCGCGTGCCGGCGGTGGTCTGCGCGGTCACCTGCAGGATGCCTTCGATATGGCGTGCCACGTTGGTGGCGAGGTCCGCCTCATGCGACGTCGTTTGCGAGATCTGCTCGATCAGCTCGGCAAGCTGGCGCGACACGCGGCCGATCTCCACCAGTGCGGCACCGGCGTTATCGGACAGGCGGGCCCCTTCGACCACGCCCTGCGTGCTGCGCTCCATGGCGTGCACGGCATCCTGCGTATCGGTCTGAATCGTGCGGATCAGCGCGCCAATCTGCTTCGTTGCCTCGCCCGAGCGTTCCGCCAGGCGCTGCACTTCTTCCGCCACCACCGAGAAGCCGCGGCCCGCCTCGCCGGCCGATGCGGCCTGGATGGCCGCGTTCAGCGCCAGCACGTTGGTCTGTTCGGTAATGTCCGAGATCAGTTCGACGATTTCACCGATCTCCTGCGACGATTCGCCCAGGCGCTTGATCCGCTTGGACGTTTCCTGGATCTGCTCGCGGATGTCGTTCATGCCCGCGATGGCGTTCTGCACCGCGTGCTGGCCCTGCTCGGCCGCGGACAGCGAGGCACGCGCCACGTTCGCGGATTCCGCCGCGCCGCGCGACACCTGCGTGATGCGGTCCGCCATCTCCACCACCGACTCGCCGGTCTGGCGGATCTGGCGCGACTGCTCTTCCGTGGTCGCGGCCAGCTGCACCGACGTTTCCTGCACCTGGCTCGAGGCGTTCTGCACTTCCCCCGCGGTCTGCTGGACCCGGCCCACCAGTTCGCGCAGTTCTTCCACCGTGTAGTTCACCGAGTCGGCGATCGCGCCCGTGATGTCCTCGGTCACCGTTGCCTGACGCGTCAGGTCACCGTCGGCGATGTCCTGCAGTTCGTTCATCAGCTGCAGAATGGCCTTCTGGGTCGCGTCGTTGGTGCGCTTTTCTTCCATTCGGCGGGCATCCGCCTCGCGTTCGCGCGATTCGGCTTCCACCGCGCGCAGGCGCGAGTCGCGCAGATACAGCGCGGCCAGCCCGCCAAGGAACACCAGCGTCGCCAGCGCCGACACGATCATCGCGCCGAGCGTCCACGGACGGAAACGCGCGGCTTCCACGTAGGCGCTCTGCAGCGAGCCCAGTTCCCCGCGCAACGCTTCGTTGTCGTTGAAGATCTGCTGCTGCGCGCGCTTGGCGGCGATCAGGCCGGGCAGGTTCTGCAGAATGGTCTGCGTGGTCTTCTGCACCGCGTCGAAGCGCTGCGAGAGCTGCTGCAGGTAGGTACGCGTCTCCGCGTCGGCCGCGGCCGAGAGGCGCAGCGGTTCGGAGCCGTTGAGCAGCCCGTCCAGCGTTTCGCGGAACGTGTTCGTGTCCTTGCCCAGCAGGAACGCGGTCTCGGGGTTCACGCCTTCGCCCGAGAGGAATTCGTTGAGGTTCTTGCCCAGACGCTGCGTCAGCATCACCAGCTGCGCGGAGGCGGCCACCTCGCGCGCGTTGGAGCCGGCCTGCAGCTTGATGGCGGCCACCTGTTCGGCGGCTTCGAGCAGTTCGGGGTTCGAGGCGTTGAAGATCTGCAGCGTCTGGCCGATCTGCGTCAGGATGGGCTGCTGCGCGAGCACGTCGCCCGCGCTCTTCTCGGAGCGCTTCCACGAGTCGATCGCGCGCTCCAGCAGCGGCTGCGCCGTGCCCGTCGTGGCGCGCACGTGGCGCTCGTCGCTGCCGTCCTGCAGCGCCTTGAGGTCGGCCGCGAGTTCTTCCTTGGACTGGCGCAGCTGCGTGAAAGCCTGTGCATTGCCGAGCAGCGCCACCGGCACCGCCTTGCCCAGGCGCTGCGAGTGCATGAGCATGTTACCGGCGATTTCGATCTGCGCCGCGCCGTTGGTCGCCTGGCGGTTATCGAGGTACACGGAGGCCAGCAGGGCCAGCAGCGACACCACCACGCCGCCGGTCAGCACGCGCTGCTGGGAGGCGAACGGCATGCGCGACAGCCACGACGACATCTGCTCCACGGGGGTCCGTCCCAGCCCGCTCGGCGCCTTGCGCTTGGCAAACACGCTTCCCGGCGCGATACCCGCGGGGGCCTCGGCCGCGCCCGCCGCCGCTCCCCGGCGTCCCAGGCTGATCTTCTTGATACCCATAGCAACCCTCTTGTCGTTATTCGTCTGACCTGTTTATCTGCTGCCTCCCGCTCCGTCCGGAGCCGGGAGTTACCCTCGAAAACAAACCGATATCAGGCTGCCACGCGGCCGGCCTGCAGAAATGCCGGCGCTTCCAGCAGCTGGCGGATGTCGAGCACCTGCCAGTCGCGGCCGTCGCGGTCCGCGAAGCTCGCGCCTTCCCATGCGGACTCGGCGGGCGGCAGCTCGCCGTGCGGCAGGGTGAGGTCGCCCGCGTGCCGCAGGCCGACCACGCGCGTCGCGATGATCCCGCACGCGCGCTCCACGTTGCGCGACAGCACCACGATCTTGCTGCCCGCCTGCACCGGCGTGGGCGCCTCGCCGCAGAACATGCCGAAGTCGATCACGCCGAGCAGGTTGCCGCGCGCGTTGATCAGGCCGCGGTACCACGGCTGGGTCAGCGGCACGCCCGCGGGCTGGCGCATTTCGAGCACCTCGCCGGTCTCGGGCAGCGGCAGCAGCCAGTGGCGCTGGCCGATCTGCACGCCGAGGTAGCTGTCCACCGCGGGCAGGCTGCGCGCCTCGCGCAGGCGCCGGGCCAGCATGGCCTGATAGTCCTGCAACCTGGTCTGGCGGGCTCGGAGGTCTTGGCGCGGCGCGTTCATGATCGGAATACCCAAGGCGGAGGGCGGGCTGCATGGGCGCAGCGCCGCCGGGATGGCAAGGTGGCGACTACAACAGTGCGGCGGCGGGCCGGTGCCCGGTTACTGGGCCAGCGCGGCGATCTTCGACAACAGTTCCTCGCCGTCGACGGGTTTCACGACATAGTCCGACGCGCCCTGGCGCATGCCCCAGATGCGGTCCGTGTCGAGCCCCTTGCTCGTGCACATGATCACGGGGATGTCCTTGAAGCGGTCGTCGCGCTTGATGGCGCGCGTGGTCTGGTAGCCGTTCTGGCCGGGCATCACCACGTCCATCAGGATCAGGTCGAACGCTTCGGCCTCGAGCCGCGCCATGGCCTGGTCGCTGTTGCCGGCCACGGAAACCTTGAATCCCTTCTTGCCGAGCAGGTCGGACATGAACAGGGCTTCGGTGGGCGAGTCGTCGACGATGAGGATTTTGCTGATGGTCATTGGTATCGTTCCTGGGAATGCTGTGGCGGCCCCGTTCAGGCCGCCACGGCCGCGCCCTCCTCCGGTACGCCGCCCGGCAGGCAGGTATTGACGACCTGCAGCAGGGCTTCGCGGGTGAAGGGCTTGGCGAGATGATCGTGCGCGCCGACGAGCCTGCCGCGCGAGCGGTCGAACACGCCGTCCCGCGAGGACAGCATGATCACCGGGATCGCGTGGAAACGCGGGCTTTTCTTGATGAGGGAGCAGGTCTGATAGCCGTCGAGGCGCGGCATCAGGATGTCGCAGAAGATCAGGTCGGGATGCATGTCGCCGATCTTGGCGAGCGCGTCGAAGCCATCCTCGGCGAGCATGACCTGGCAGCCTGCCTGCGACAGGAAAATCTCCGCTGTGCGGCGGATGGTGCTGGAGTCGTCGATGACGAGCACCTTGCGGCGCGCGGCCGCCTGACCCGATACGTCTTCTGTTTGCGTGACCCGCATGTTGTTCCCGCGACCAGCTGCCTGCGGAAAGCAGGCGCCAGTATTCACTTGAGAACACCCGCACGACGCAGCAAAGCGCTGCGGCGGCGGCCCCCGATATCCTGTTTCCCAGTCAAAAAAAGCCAGCCGACCAGCCGGCGCTGTACGCATGGGCCCGGTTCAGGGCCTCTGTTTTATTGCAAAGCTTCCGGATTTCCATGCCGCCCCGGGAGTCGGGACGGTTATCCGGTTTTGCCGCAGAGTGTGACTTCTCGGCGAGGGGCCGTCAATCCGGAGCCCCGGACGCGGCCCGCCGATCTGTCGCTTTGGCGCTACGGCGCGCCGGGCGCGGCGAAACGCCGCGTCAGATGGCAACCATTTCGAAATCTTCCTTGCGCGCGCCGCACTCGGGGCACGTCCAGTTCATCGGGACGTCTTCCCAGCGGGTGCCCGGCGCGATGCCGTCTTCGGGGGCGCCGGTGGCCTCGTCATAGATCCAGCCGCAGATCAGGCACATCCAGGTCTTGTATTCCATATTCAGGCTTCTGCCACTCTCCATTAAAATCCAGCGCATGATGGTACCCGAATCGATACCCAAGGCGCCAGCGTGGCGCCGCAAGATTCAGGCCAGTTCTCACGCGTTCGCGCCTGTTATATGCCGTTGATAACGAAATCGCGCGCGCTTCGCCTCTTTTGCACCTTCAAGACACTCCCGTGACCATGTCCCGTAACCAGCAGCTTTTCGATCGTGCCCAGCAAACCATCCCCGGCGGCGTCAATTCGCCGGTCCGTGCCTTCCGCTCGGTGGGCGGCACCCCGCGTTTCATCACGCGAGCCGAGGGCGCCTACATGTGGGACGCGGACGGCCAGCGCTATATCGACTACATCGGCTCCTGGGGCCCGATGATCGTCGGCCATGCCCACCCGGACGTGGTGCGCGCGGTGCAGGAGACCGCCGCTCACAGCTTCTCGTTCGGCGCGCCGACCGAGGGCGAGATCGAGATGGCCGAGGAAATCTGCAAGCTCGTGCCGTCGATCGAGCAGGTCCGCCTGGTCTCGTCGGGCACGGAAGCCACCATGAGCGCGCTGCGGCTGGCGCGCGGCTTCACGGGCCGCGACCTGATCATCAAGTTCGAGGGCTGCTACCACGGCCATGCGGACAGCCTGCTCGTGAAGGCGGGCTCCGGCCTGCTGACGTTCGCGGACACCACGCAGAACGCCCCGTCCTCGGCCGGCGTGCCCGCCGACGTGACGCGCCACACGATGGTGCTCGCCTATAACGACGTGGAGCAGCTCGAGCAGGCCTTTGCGCGCCATGCGGGCGAGATCGCGGCCGTGATCGTGGAGCCCGTGGCCGGCAACATGAACCTCGTGCGCGCGAGCGAGGCGTTCCTGCGCGCGATGCGCAATCTGTGCAGCCAGCACGGCGCCGTGCTGATCTTCGATGAAGTGATGACTGGCTTCCGCGTGGCGCTCGGTGGCGCGCAGGCGCATTACGGCATCCGGCCCGACATGACCTGCCTGGGCAAGGTGATCGGCGGCGGCATGCCCGCGGCGGCGTTCGGCGGCCGGCGCGACATCATGGCGAAGCTCGCGCCGCTCGGCGGCGTCTACCAGGCCGGCACGCTGTCCGGCAATCCGCTGGCGGTGGCCGCGGGCCTGACGACGCTCCGCCTGATTCAGGCACCGGGCTTCTACGACCGCCTGGGCGCGCAGACGCGCAAGCTCGCCGACGGCCTGACCGCCGCGGCGCGCGCGGCGGGCGTGCCGTTCTCCGCGGACGCGGTCGGCGGCATGTTCGGCCTCTACTTCCGCAACGAGGTGCCGAAGCGCTTCGCCGAAGTCACGGAATCCGACGTCGGCCGCTTCAACCGTTTCTTCCACGCGATGCTGAACGAAGGCGTCTACCTGGCGCCGTCGGCATACGAGGCGGGCTTCGTGTCGGCCCAGCACGACGACGCGATCATCGACGCGACCGTGGCCGCCGCGGCCAGGGCATTCGCCGCCGATTGATCCAGGACAGGGGTGCCGCGCGTCGGCCCTGCGCTACACTGGTTGCTGTCGCACCTTGTGTTCAGGAGCCATCGATGCGCGCATCCCCGACCGTTGTCCCCCCCATTGCCCGAATCAACGTTTTCCGCTGGCTGGCGCTGCTGTGCGCCGTCAGCCTGCTGTCCGCCTGCGGGTACAACGACTTCCAGTCGAAGGACGAGGCCGTCAAGGCCGCGTGGGCCGAGGTCGTCAACCAGTACCAGCGGCGTGCCGACCTGATTC
The DNA here is from genome assembly GCF_038440175.1 of Cupriavidus sp. OTU4054. NCBI lineage: Bacteria > Pseudomonadati > Pseudomonadota > Betaproteobacteria > Burkholderiales > Burkholderiaceae > Cupriavidus > Cupriavidus sp. OTU4054. Next base: position 55,402 of record NZ_JASATF010000005.1, on the reverse strand, counting down.
CCAACCTCGTCAACACGGTCAAGGGCTACGCGAGCCACGAGCGCGAGACGCTCGAGGCCGTGACCAAGGCGCGCGCGCAGGCCACCAGCGTGCAGGTCACGCCCGAGACGCTCAACGATCCCGAAGCGTTCGCGCGCTTCCAGCAGGCACAGGGCCAGCTCTCGAGTGCGCTGTCGCGCCTGATCGCGGTATCGGAAAACTATCCGCAGCTGAAAGCCGACGCGGGGTTCCGCGACCTGCAGTCGCAGCTGGAAGGGACCGAGAACCGGATCACCGTCGCGCGCCAGCGCTATATCGCCGCGGTGCAGTCCTATAACGTGCTCGCGCGCAGCTTCCCGACCAATCTGACCGCGATGGTCTTCCGCTACCCCGTCAAGCCGTCGTTCACGGTGGAAAACGAGAAGGCGATCTCCACGCCGCCAGCCGTCAAATTCTGACGCGTCATGCTCGCGCGCGCGGCCTGTCCGCAAACCCGTCGTCCGTCGCTGGGCCTGTGGCCGCAACCTGCGCGGTGGCGCGCGGCCGCCACGATGTTGCTGAGCATGGTGCTGCTGTGCGCGTTTGCATGTGCCGCGCGGGCGCAGGGCACGACGGACGGCTTCGTCAATGTGCCGCCGCTGACCCAGCGCGTGACCGACCTGACCGGCACGCTCAAGGCGGACCAGCGTAGCGCGCTGGAGAACGTGCTGGCCGAATACGATCAGCAGCGCGGCAGCCAGATCTTCGTGCTGATGGTGCCGACCACCGCGCCGGAGACCATCGACGCGTACAGCATCCGCGTGGCGGACGCCTGGCGCGCGGGCCGCAAGGGCATCGACGATGGCGTGATCCTGCTGGTGGCCATGAACAACCCGCCCGATCTGCGCCGCCTGCGGCTGGAGGTGGGGCGCGGCGTACAGGGCTCGCTGACCGATGCGATGTCGAAACGCATCCTGCAGGACGTCATCGCCCCGCACTTCCGTCAGAACGATTTCTACGGCGGGCTCGCGGCGGGCATCACGGCGATCCAGGCCACCATCGACAAGGAAGGCCTGGCCGCGCCGCAGGCGAAACAGCGCGCGCAGCAGTCGTCGTGGCAGGACTGGCTGCCCGTACTGTTTCCGCTGGCGATCATCGCGTTCTTCTTTTTCTCGGCACTGATGCGCGCGTCGCGCGGGCCGCATATCGTCACGGGCCGGCGCGGCTGGCAGAACACGACGGCGGGCGGGCTCGGCGGTATCGCGGGCTACGAGATCGGGCAGCGCTGGGGACGCGGCAGCGGCGGCTTTGGTGGTGGCCTCGGTGGTGGCGATTTTGGCCGCGGAAGCAGCGGCGGCGGTTTCAGCGGCGGCGGTGGCGGCACGTTCGACGGCGGCGGCGCCTCGGGCAACTGGTAACGGGAGGCCCGGTCGATGCCATCGTTCAAGCGTGCATTGCGACATCTCGGCACCACGCAGAGCGCCGCGCGCAAGGCGTTTCCGCCCGAGGCCCAGCACCAGTTGCAGGTGGCCGTCCATACCGGCGAACAGCATCATCGCGGCGAGGTGCGCGTGGCAATCGAGTCCGCCATGCCCGTGGGCCACGCCTGGGCCGGCGTCACGCCGCGCGAGCGCGCGCGCGCCTTGTTCGGCGCGCTCGAGGTCTGGAATACCGAGGACCATTCGGGCGTGCTGCTCTATATCAACCTCGCCGATCATGCGGTGGAGCTGCTCGCCGATCGCGGCATCGACGCGCGCGTCGGCCAGACCGCGTGGCGGCAGATCTGCGACGACCTCGCGCGCGGGCTGGCGAAGGATGTGTCGGTCAAGCCCGTGCTCGATGCCATCGCGCGCATCCACGCGCTGCTGATCGAGCATTACCCCTCGGACGGCGGCTACAACCCGAACGAGCTCGACGACCGCCCGATCGTGCTGTAGCGCGGTCTCAGCCCGCAGTCTCAGGCGGGCCTGCGGCCCATCAGGTACCACGCGGCGGCCAGCACCTGCAGCACGACCAGCCCCGCCCACACCGACAGGTGCGCGGCCGGCGGATAGTGGCCGTCGGTGGCCGGCCAGAAATCGAGCACGAAGCCGATGCCGATCTGGAACGCAAACGTCGCGAGAAACACCGTCAGCGTCAGCGCCGTGGTCGCGCGGCCGATCATGGCATCCGCAAAGCGCCGCGCGAGCACCGCGTACGTGAGGATACCGCTCGACCCGAACACGCCGTACGCGGCCCATAGCACCGCGAGCGGCACGGGCACACGCAGCATCAGCAGCCCCTGTATCGCGATAAAGCCCATCATGCCGAAGCCCGCGAATGCATAGAGGCTGATGCCCGCGCGTTCGAGGTGCCGCGCGGCCCAGCCCGCGCCGACGCAGCCGGCCATCATCGCCATGCCGATCACCGACACATAGCGCGCGCTGTCGGCGGCGGCCAGTCCCTGCACGTCGCGCATGAACGCGGTGACCCAGAGGGTCTGCACCGCGAGGAAGATGCCCTGGTTGAGCAACGTGAGCGGGACGACGCGCCAGAAGCGCTCGCTGCAGAGTATCTCGCGTGTGCCGCGCAACTGCTCGGCCAGGCTCTCGCGTCCCACACGCGGGACGTCGGGCACGCCGAACCACAGCAAGACGGCCATCGCGAGCGACACGCCGCCCATGGCGGCGCTGAGCGTGCGCCAGTCGGTCCACGACAGCAGCCAGGCGAGCGGTGTGCCGACCACGACCGCGCCCAGGCCGCCGATCGCCATGACCACGCCGTTCAGCAGCGGCATGCGCGACAGCGGAAACCACATCGACAGTGCCTGGATCGCGGCGCCGAGGCACACCGACACGCCGATGCCGATCATCATGCGGCCCGCGGCCAGGCCCACCATGCCGGGCGCCGAGGCGAACACGAGCGACCCGGCCACGGCCAGCAACAGCAGGGCCGCCTCCGTGCGGCGCGGGCCGAAGCGGTCGAGCAGCAGGCCGGCGGGCAATTGCGCGCAGGCAAAGCCGAGGAAATAGAAACTGGTCAGCAGGCCGAGGTCGCCCGCGGTCAGTCCCAGTTCGCGGACGAGGTGCGGCGCGAAGCCCAGATTGACGCCGCGGAAGATATACGAGACGAGGAAGCCGAGCGAGAACACGGCCAGCACGCGCCAGCGCGCATTGCCGGCGGCGGCCGGCGGCCGCACGTCGACGGCGGGGGAAGAAGCGTTGGTGGCGGTCATGCCGTGCATTGTCGTCACCAAAACAGTGCAAGGCCAGCGAAAGATACCCGCGCCCATTGTGAGTAGAATTTGACGGCCATGGCCGATTCCCAAACTCCTCCCACCCCCGCCGCGCCGTCTTCCCGCCCGGATCGCGCGCAGCGCCCCTTCCACATGCCGGCGTTGCAGGCGCTGCGCGCGCTCGAGGCCGCGACGCGGCACCGCAGCTTTACGCGTGCGGCGGAGGAGCTTGCGCTCACCCACAGCGCGATCAGCCACCATATCCGCGGGCTCGAGGATAGCCTCGGCACCAAGCTGTTCCAGCGCACGGGCAGCTCGATGACGCCCACGAGCGCGGGGACGCGGCTCGCCGAACAGGTGCGGAGCGCACTCGACGACCTCGAGTCCGCGCTGCGCGAAGCCACCCACGACGCGGGCCCGCCCGTCGTCCAGCTGCAGATCAGTGTGATGGCGGACCTGGCAAACGCGTGGCTGATCCGGCGACTGCCGAGCCTCCATGCACAGGCGCCCGAGCTCGATCTGCATCTCCGGCTCCATGCCGAGATCTCGCCGCCGCCTGACCCCTACGCGGTGGACGTCGGCATCTGGCACCAGCGCATCGACCTGCCCGGCTTCGTCTGTCACAACCTGATCGAGGACTATGTGATCGCCGTCGCCAGCCCGGCGCTGCTCGCGCAGTATCCCGGCTTTACCGTGGCCGACCTGCCGCGGCTGCCGATGCTGCGCTTCGCGCTGCGGCCCTGGCGCGACTGGCTCGTGGTGGCCGGCCTGCCGCCGGTGGAGCCCGAGCGCGGGCCGATCTTCCAGGATGCCGGCCTGATGCTCCAGTCGGCGGTGGCGGGCCTCGGCGTGGCCACGGCGCGCGCGCAGCTCGCGCACGACTACCTGGCCAGCGGGCAGCTCGTGCAGGTCGGGACCACGCGCATCCCGTCCAGCCTCCACTACTGGGTCACCTGGCGCGAAGGCAATCCGCGCGAGCGCGCGATCCATCGCTTCTACCAGTGGCTGTGCCAGCAGGTTGAACAATCTTCACTGCCGTTTCCGAACTGAAACAGATCCCGGACCGACCGGTCGGCATATGGCCTGTCAGGCGCTTCACGTTTTTAACAACTCGCGCCCGGCAGGGGCCGAGGTTTCACGGATGCAACCATTTCGCCGCGCGCGCGTTCGCGCCCGCAGCGAGCGCTTGCCTCCATCTTCTGGGCGATGCCGTTGTGGCGTAGCAGAGCCTTCCAGCCTGCGCCTCGCCTGAAAGGATGAATGGGGACTCACCCAATATGGGGCACACCCCCCCGTTGCAACGCCATGCCACGCCGCCGAAGGGACATCCGGTTGCCCGAGGGTCTCGTGCGATCGGCCGCGCCAAAAGAGGGAGCCGGCGCGTTTCTCCCGGCGTCGCGTGGCCGTATGGATGTTTAGCCGCTTCACAAATGAAACGTTTTGGTCCGCACGGACCATATCGGGCACAACCCCTCCCCGACCATCGTTTCGATCACATTTGACGGCGTTTGATACGCCTTTTCCATCACAAATGATGAAAAAGCGAGCAAACGCGCGTGCTGAAGTGCTCAAAAAGACTAGTAACCACACAGAAACAATTAGTTACACAGTCTCGAAAACGACGCACTCGGCAAATCCCACCTCTATATAAATCAAAGACTTAGCCTTAATGGCACGTTCGTCGCTCCATGTCCCGCAACCACGACGGACGGCCAGCGTCACAGCGGACCGGCCGCAAGAAAGCGGATACGCACAAGTGGGGACGGGGAACGGGCCAAAGGATCGCAGTCGAGGTCCGCCCGGGGGGAGGAAGGCCGGGCGGCACGCTGCAATGCCGCCCGGGGCGGGACCCGGAAACGGGACCGTCGAACGCGGGTAGCAGCACATTCAGGCGCGGGCCGGTCCCTGGAGAAGGTCGGACCGGTCCGCGGCGCCCAACGGGGTGCATGGCCTGCCGGGAGCAGCCACGCATCGGGCGACGCGCGCCGCAGCGGTCACTGGCCGCGGCGGGGCCGCCTGGGCAGGGTGGAACGGGAACGCGCTCGCGCCAGCGGCCGCGGTCCGGTTTGGCCCGGCCGGCATTGCCGGCCGAAGCTTGTGCCCGGTCTCCAGCGGGCGCTTTTTTCCCATCAACCATGACGTGAAGGAGAAGGACATGAACACCATGTTCGAAGGCATCAAGCGTTTTGCACATGAGGAAGACGGCGCCGCTGGCATCGAATACGCGCTGCTGCTCGCATTCGTGGCCCTCTGCATGGTCGCCGCGGGTCCGGCGATCGAAACCGCGGTCACGACGATCTGGACCCGCATCCAGACCGCCCTGACGGCAGCTTCGACCTGAGTCGATCGGGTCGGGCGGTGCGCCGCGCGGCCCGGGAAGTGCGCCACTTTCCGGGCTTCGCGCCGCGCCTCCGTGCTTCATCGTTCAACGATTGAAAGGATCGCATCATGGCCATCGAACCCGTCAGCTCGCTGTCCCGCCTGCTGGAGCCGCTCGCCGCGCTCGCCGGCATGGCCACCGCCGGACAGCTGGGCCGCTTCGATGCGCTGACCGCCATCGGCCTGCTGGCACTGGTGGGCACGGCCGCCGTGACCGATTTCCGCAGTCATCGTATTCCGAACCGGCTCGTCGCCACGGGCGCCATCGCGGCCCTTCTGCTGCAGATCGCGCTGCATGGGGCGGGCCCTGGCGCATGGCTCTGGTTCACCGGCCTCGCGGCCGGCATCGCGCCCTTCGTCGTGCTGTACCTCGTCAGCGCGGTGGGCGCGGGCGACGCAAAGCTGATGGCCTGCGTGGGCGCGTTCGTCGGCCCCGAGACCGCTCTCGAGATTCTGATCGCCACGCTGCTGTGCGGCGGGGCGATGGCAGTGTGGACCATGGTGATGCGCCGGCACGTGCGCCGCACGATGGCCGGGGTGATGGGCACGCTGCTGTGGCTGCCGTTCAGCTGGCGCGCCGGCAGCGAAGGCACCGCGCAAACGAACATAACGACCACCGCGCGGCTGCCCTATGCAGTCGCCATCGCGGGCGGCGTCCTGCTGGTCATGACGGGCGTCCTCTGACGCCGGCCACCGACGGGCATTCGACAGGCAACACAGGGAAGTCAGGAACGGGAGAAACATCATGGCCAGGTCAGACCGCAACGCACGCAACACACGCAAGGACGGCGACAGCAACACCAGCGACGCCACCGCCGCCAGCCAGCGCCCCTGCCCCTCCCGCTTCTGGAGCCGCTCGCCGCAGAGCGAGGCGCCGCTGCAGGCGGGCCGCCACATGCGGCAGCTCGCGGGCCGAATGTTCCGCTAGCGCAGCGACGCTCGCCCGCATTACCGCACCACCGCATCACGACCATGGCGCGCCGGCAACCGGCGCGGCCAGGGCGGCGTGCATGCGTTCGCACCGACAGACCGGAGGGACCTTGAAATGAGAAACGTACGCACACTGGTGATGCTGCTGGTCGCAGCCCTCGCGGGCCTGGCGGCGGTAGTGATGGCCTCGCGCTGGATGGTCCAGCAGAGCGCCGGCAGCACCACCAAGGTCGCGGTCGCTACCGCCGACATCAATCTCGGGCAACGCCTCGCGCCCGAGTTCGTCAAGCTCGTCGATTGGCCGCGCGAAAGCCTGCCGCCGGGCGCGATGCGCGACGTCGCCACGATCGACGGCCGCGTGACCAAGGCAAGTGTGATGCGCGGCGAGCCGATCCTCGAGTCGAAGCTCACGCCCGCGGGCACCAAGGGCGGCCTCTCGGCCGTCATTGCCGAAGGCAAGCGCGCGATCACCGTGCGCGTGAACGACGTGGTTGGCGTGGCGGGCTTCGCGCTGCCCGGCAGCTTCGTCGACATCATCGTCAATACGCAAAAGGACAAACCCGACGGCGCGCAACCCGAGCAATCGATCTCGAAGATCGTGCTCGAGAAGATCCTCGTGCTCGCCGTGGCGCAGGAAGTGAACCGCGACGAAACCAAGCCGAAGGTCGTCAACGCGGTAACCCTTGAAGTGTCGCCGGTCGAGGCGGAGAAACTCGACCTCGCGCGTAGCGTCGGCTCGCTCTCGCTCGTGCTGCGCAACCAGGTCGAGCAGCGCCCCGTCGATACGGCGGGCGCCACCAAGCGCAGCCTGCTCAACGAGCCCGTGGTGCAGGCCGCCGCGCCCGCGCCGGTCGTCCGTGCCGTGCAGGTGGTGCAACGCGTCGTCGAGAAAAAGCTCAACAGCCAGTGCGTCGGCGTGATCAGCGGCATGCAACAGAACCAGGAGTGCTTCTAAGCACCGTGTCCATATCCACCGGGGGAATCGAAATGAAAGCCAGCCATACGCCCGCGCGGACCCCACGGTCTACGCGCTCCACCGATCGCCCGCGCATGCGCCGGGTCCTGCGTACCACCACCCTCGCGAGCCTCGCGTTCGTCAGCGTCTGGCTGGCCAGCGAGCAGGTACAGGCCGCGGAGGAAGCGGCAGCGGCTTCGGCCGCCGCGGGGCAGCCGACACGCATCGCGGCGACGGGCCCGATCCAGCTGACCATCGGCGCCGCCGCCGCACCGGCAGCACCGGCCGACGGCAGCATCAGCCGCGGCCCCAGCTGCGTCGGCGCCGCCGCCGAGCCCGAACAGGTCACCGTGCCCATCGGCAAGTCGCGCATGCTGCCGCTGCCCGAGCCCGTGCGCACGCGCACGCTCGGCAATCCAAGCATCGTGCAGGCGATGCTGGTCTCGCCGCAGACACTCTATGTGCTCGGCCTCGACGTCGGCACCACGAACATGATCGTGCAGGGACGCAGCGGCCGCTGCACGGTGATCGACGTGACGGTCGGTGCCGATCCGGCCGGCCTGCAGTCCGCGCTCCACTCGCTGCTGCCGCAGGCACGGGCGGTGCGCGTCTCCGCGGCGGCCGACAGCCTCGTGCTGTCCGGCAATGTGCCGGACGCGATCGTCGCGCAGCAGATCATGGATATCGCCAACGCCTTCGTGCAGCGCCAGAGCCGCAGCCCGCTGCAGGCGCCGCAGCAGCCGATGGGCACGCCGGCGCCCACGCCGGGCACGCCTGGCATGCCGATGATGCCGGCCATGGCGATGGGCGGTGCGATGGGCGGTGCAATGATGCCGATGGCCAACAACCTTGCCGCCACGAGCAACGGCGGCATGCCCGTTCGCAACCCGCGCATCATCAACATGATGTCCGTCGATGCCCCGCAGCAGGTGATGCTCGAGGTGAAAGTGGCCGAGGTGTCGAAGACGCTCATCGACCAGCTCGGCGCGGCCGCGAACCTGCAGGGCGCGTTCGGCAGCTGGTCGTTCGGCCTGCTCGCGAACTTCCTCTCGGGCGCCTCGGGCGTGATCACCGGCTCGAAGGCGAACAACCTGCCCTTCCAGGTCGCGATCGACGCGCAGAAGGGCGACAGCCTTGTCAAGATCCTCGCCGAACCGAACCTGATGGCGATCAGCGGGCAGGAAGCGAGCTTCCTCGCCGGCGGCAAGGTCTTCATTCCCGTGCCGCAATCGACGTTCGGCGGCGTGACCTCGATCGTGCTGCAGGAAGAAACCTTCGGGGTGGGCCTGCGCTTCACGCCGACGGTGCTCGCCAACGGGCGCATCAACCTCAAGGTGGCACCGGAAGTCTCCGAACTGTCGCCGACGGGCGTCGCGCTCACCGCGCCGAACCTGTCCGGATCGACGATCCTGCCGCTGATCAATACGCGACGCGCGTCCACCACGCTGCAGGTGATGGACGGCCAGAGCTTCGCCATCGGCGGCCTGATCAAGAGCGGTGTGACGGGCAGCCTCAAGGGACTGCCCGGCGCGAGCGAGCTGCCGATTCTCGGCAACCTGTTCCGCAGCACGAACTTCCAGCAGGACCGCAGCGAACTGCTGTTCGTGGTAACGCCGCGTCTGGTCAAGCCGCTGCCGGCCAACTATCCGATGCCGACCGATTCGTTCGGGCCAGTGACGCCGGGCGAGGTCTTTATCAACGGCAATATGGAAGGCCACCCGCGCACGCCGCCGATGGTCGTGCCGCAGCCGCAACCGATGCCCACCCCCGGCAGCGCCCTGCCCCCGACCACATCGATCGCGCCGGCGCCGGCAACGGTCAACACGGTTGCGGACCCTGCCGTCACCGCAACGCCGCTGGCACCGACGCCGCAGCAACCGGCGAGCGGCGGCTTCACACCGACGGCCGCGCTGCCGCCCTCCGCGCCCCCCGCCACGGCGTCCTCGCTGGCGGCGGCCAGCAGCACGCAGTAGTCCGCACGGCATCGTCAAGGAGACCGACATGAACTCACGTCCCATCGCCACCGCCCTCACCGTCCTCGGCGCGCTGCTCACGCTCGGCCTCGGGGGCTGCATGAACACCTCGCCCGTCTGGGACGCGCACTTCGGTGACGCCGTGCGCACCGTGCGCATGATGCAGACGCTCAATCCCAATGCGCCATACAACCCCGACCCCGTCACGGGCGTCGATGGCCGCGCGGCCACGTTCGCCATGGACCGCTACAACCAGTCCTTTCGCAATCCGCCGACCGACACCAATGCGTACGTGATCGGCGTGGGCGGCGGCAGCGTGGGTTCGCCCTGAACTTGCATCCAACGGAGATTCGCCATGGCAAAGCTTATCCTGGTGTCGGCCGACGACACCCGCGCACGGCAGATGCTGGCGCTGGCCCAGCAGGCCGACATCCAGCGCCAGCCGCAGCTCGTGTGCGCGGAGCCCGCCAAGGCGCTCGCCATGGCCGGCCTGATCCACACGTCGGATTTCCTCGTGCTGCAGGCGGACGAGTTCGACGCCGACGTGCTCGAACGGCTGCGCCAGCGCTTTCCGGAACCGGGCGACGTGCCCTGCATCCTCGTCACGCCGGCGCCGACCGCTGACCTGCTGATGCGCGCGATGCGCATGGGCGTGCGCAGCGTGCTGCGCTGGCCGCTCGACCCGCGCGAATTCCACGCCGAGCTCTGCCGCGTGGCCGCGCGCACGCCGGCCGAGATGCAGGCCGAGGCGCGCACCATCTCGTTCTCCTCGTGCAAGGGCGGTGCCGGTACCACCTTCGTCGCGGCGAACTTCGCGCATGCGGTGGCCGCGCTGCGCGGCAAGCGCGTGCTGCTCGTGGACCTCGTGCAGCAGTTCGGAGACGCCGCGTTCGTCGTCACCGACAAGAAGCCGCCCGCCACCATTGCCGATATCTGCCAGCAGGCGGGCCGGCTCGATCTCGCGCTGCTCGATGCATGCATCACGCATGCGCATCCGAATCTCGACGTGATCGCCGGCGCCGGCGATCCGGTCAAGGCCGGCGATCTCAAGGCCGCGCATCTCGAACTGATCCTCGACCTCGCGCGACCCGCGTACGACGTGCTCGTGTTCGACGTCGGGCAGGAGATCAATCCGTCGTCGATCATGGTGCTCGACCACAGCGACTCGATCCACTGCGTCACGCAACTGTCGCTGCCCTACCTGCGCGCGGGCCGCCATCTGCTGGACATCTTCCGTTCGCTCGGCTACCCGGCCGAACGCACGCAGCTGGTCGTCAACCAGTTCGATCGCCACGCACCCATCACCGGACGCACGCTCGAGGAAACCCTCGGCGCGCGCGTGGCCCATACGCTGCCGCACGATCCGAAGACCGCGCGCGAAGCGGCCAACCAGGGCGTGCCCGTGCTGCAGCTCGCGCCGCACAGCGCGATCTCGCGCGCGTTCACGCGCATGGTCGATGACATGTTCCCGCAGGCCGGCGCGCGCGAAGAAGGCTTGCTGTCGCGGCTGCTGGGCCACCGCGCCGCGCCGGCCCGGCCGCTCGCGCTCGGCAAGCAGGCCTGACGCCGCCACCGATCGAGACCCCCACGGAGAACCGCCATGTCCCTGCGCGCCCAACTGTTCGAGAAAGCCGGCGAGGCCATGCCGGACCATGTGGTGGCCGCCGATACCGGCACCGCGGCCAACGCCTGCCATCCGGGCGGCGGTAGCGCCCAGCCCCCCGGGTCGGGCGCCAACGCCGCCTACCAGCAACTCAAGCTCGATATCCACGCGGCCATCATCGAGCGCGTGGAACTGGAAAAGCTGCAGCGCCTCACGCCCGATCAGGTACGCCGTGAAATCGCGGTGCTCGTCGAGCGCATCATCGAGGAACGCAATATCCCGATCAACGAGGCCGAACGGCGCAGGCTCGTCTCCGACGTGCGCGACGAGATGCTCGGCTACGGTCCGCTGGAACCGCTGCTTGCCGATCCCACGATCTCGGACATCCTCGTCAACACCGCGAGCAAGGTCTACGTGGAACGGCGCGGCAAGCTCGAACTCACCGACGTGACGTTCCACGACGACGCGCACCTGCTCAAGGTGATCGACCGCATGGTCTCGCGCGTGGGCCGGCGCATCGATGAATCGAGCCCGATGGTCGATGCGCGCCTGCCCGACGGCTCGCGCATCAACGCGATCATCCCGCCGTCGGCCGTCGATGGCCCGCTGCTGTCGATTCGCCGTTTCGCGGTGAATCCACTGATGGTCAAGGACCTGGTCGAACTCCAGACGCTGACGCCGCCGATGGCGCAGCTGATCGAGGCGATGGTCAAGGCCAAGCTCAATATCCTGATCTCCGGCGGCACCGGCAGCGGCAAGACCACGATGCTGAACATCCTCTCGGGCTTCATTCCCGCCAGCGAGCGCGTGGTGACCATCGAGGACGCGGCCGAACTGCAGCTGCGGCAGGACCACGTGCTGCGGCTGGAAACGCGTCCGCCCAACATCGAGGGCCGTGGCGAGATCACACAGCGCTCGCTCGTGCGCAACGCGCTGCGGATGCGCCCGGACCGCATCATCCTCGGCGAAGTGCGCGGCGCGGAAGCGCTCGACATGCTCCACGCGATGAACACCGGCCACGAAGGCTCGCTCGCCACGATCCACGCGAACAGCCCGCGCGACGCGCTCACGCGCCTCGAGAACATGGTCAGCATGGCGGGCCTCTCGCTGCCGCCGCGCACGATGCGCCAGCAGATCACGTCCGCCATCACGGTGATCCTGCAGGTATCGCGGCTGACCGATGGCCGCCGCAAGCTGCTGAGCATCCAGGAAGTCACGGGCATGGAGAGCGACGTCGTCAACATGCAGGAGATCTTCACGTTCAAGCGCTCGGGCGTCGATGCCGACGGCCGGGTCAAGGGCTACTTCTGCGCGACGGGCGTGCGGCCGCACTTCTCGGACCGGCTCGCCGCGTTCGGGCTGTCGGTGCCCGAGCGGCTCTACGAGCCTTCGGTACGGTTCGACGTCTGATCGGAGACCGCCATGGACAACACGCTGATCGGCTTCGCGCTGTCGCTCTTCATCGCCATCGTCGTGATGCTCGCGCTCGGCTATCAATGGTGGATGCGCCGCCATAGCGCGGCCGCGCGCCGCTTCGACCGCCGCCTGCGCGCAGTGTCGGAAGCGAGCTGGCAGGAAGACGGCAACGGTGCCGGCTCCATCGTCAAGGACCGCGCGTTCAGCCGCTCGCCATTCGTCGCGGCGCTGCTCGAGCGCATGCCGCGCATCCACGCGCTGGACCGCATGCTGATGCAGTCGGGGCTGCGGTGGAACGTCTCGACGTTCACGACCATCACGTTCCTGCCGCCGGTGGCGCTGTGGCTGCTGGGCCGGCTGCTGGGCGTGCCCGACCTCATGCTGACCGTCGCCTGCCTCGGCTGGCTCGTGCTGCCGTTCTGGCACGTGCAGCGCCGCCGCGCGCGCCGGCTCGCACGCATCGAGATGCAGTTGCCCGAGGCCGCGGACATGATCAGCCGCGCGCTGCGCGCCGGCCACTCGTTCTCGAGCGCGCTCGATATGGCCGGTGCCGAATTGTCCGATCCGCTCGGCGCCGAGTTCCGCACCACGTTCGACGAGATCAACTACGGCGCCTCGATGCACGATGCACTGACCAACCTGGCCGAGCGCGCGCCGCTGCCCGACCTGCGCTACCTCGTCATCGCGGTGCTGATCCAGCGGGAGTCGGGCGGCAATCTGGCCGAGATTCTCGGCAACGTCGCCTACATCATTCGCGAACGCATGAAGCTCATGGGCCAGGTGCGCGTGCTGTCGGCCGAGGGGCGGCTGTCCGGCATCATCCTCGCGTTGCTGCCGTTCGGGCTGGCGGGCGCGATGTACCTCGTGAACCCCGGCTTTCTCAAGCCGCTGCGCAACGATCCGGCCGGACCGTGGATCGTCGGCTATGCGCTGCTGCTGATGGCGCTGGGACTCGTGTGGATGCGCCGGATCGTGCGGATCCATATCTAGACACCGGGAGATCGCCATGAGGAGAGCGACATGAAAGTCGAACAGATCGCGGTACTGGTGCTGACGTTCGTGCTGGCCTTTGGCGCGGCGCTCGCGGCGATGTTGCTGCTCCAGCCCGATGCGATGCGCAAGCGCATCCAGGAGGCTTCGCGCGCCACGGCCGGGGAGGACGACACGCCGTCGGTCCTGCAGGACGAATGGCTGCAACGGCTCGCGCAGGCATCGAAGCCCCTCGCGAAGCTCGCCGTGCCGAAGGAAGGCTGGGACGGCTCGGTGCTGCGCACGCGCTTCATGAACGCCGGCTGGCGCAGCCCCGCGGCGATTCCCGTCTACTTCGCGGCCAAGACCGCGCTGGCACTTGCTTTCCCGCTTGCGGTGTTCCTCGCCACGGGCGGTGTGGTCAGCGAGGACAACCCGCGGCTGTTGCCCATCGCGATGCTCGCCGCGGCCATCGCGGGCTTCTACCTGCCGGACCTCGTCCTGCGCCGGCGCATCCGCCAGCGCAAGCAGGAAATCTTCGAGGCGTTCCCCGATGCGCTGGACCTGATCACGGTCTGCGTGGAGGCGGGCCTCGCGCTCGACGCGGCGCTGCTCAAGGTGGTGGAGGAACTGCGCAGCCAGCGCGGCGCGCTGGGCGAAGAGCTCGAACTGCTGGTGCTGGAGTTGCGCGCCGGCCTCTCGCGCGAAAAGGCACTGCGCAATCTCGCGCTGCGCACGGACGTCGATGACGTGGACATGCTGGTCAGCATGCTCGTTCAGGCGGACCGCTTCGGCACGAGCATCGCGGAGTCGCTGCGCGTGCAGGCCGATACGCTGCGCACACGGCGCCGACAGCGCGCCGAGGAATGCGCGGCGAAGATCGCGGTCAAGCTGCTGTTCCCGCTCATCTTCTTTATCTTTCCGTCGCTGATGGTCGTACTGCTCGGCTCGCCAGCGCTGCAGTTCTATCGCGCGCTCATGCCGTTCATGATGGGACAGGGCGGATAGCCGCCCACGCTGCCATGCAAAGGGGGGATTCCCATGACTGCCCGCATCCTTCGTCGCGCTCGCACGCGTGGCGCCAGCGCCGTCGAGTTCGCGCTCGTGGCCCCGTTGTTCTTCCTCACGTTCTTTTCCATCATCGACTTCAGCGCGATGATGTGGGCCAACCTCACCATGCAGCACGCGGTGCGCGAAGGCGCGCGCTATGCGGTGACGGGCCAGACCAACCTCGACCCCAACACGAGCAGCCAGCAGCGCTATCGCGCCGTGCTCGAGAAAATCCACGACAGTTCGCTCGGGGTGTACGACATGTCCGGCGCGCAGGTCACCACGCGGGTCAACGGTACCTCGCAGGCCAGCGGCGCGGGCATGTTCGGCTCGGCCGGCGACATCGTGATCATCGAGGTCACCTGCAACTGGCCGCTGCTCACCCCCGTCGTGGCCGCGTTCTACACCTCCACCGGCGGCAAGTACCGCTTTCGCGTGGCGGCCACCATGCGCAACGAGGCCTTCTGATGACTCACGCACGCACCCTCCGGACCCAGCGTGGCACGCAACGCGGCATCGCCGTGATCGAGTTCGCGATCCTGATGCCGATCTTCGTATTCCTCACGCTGCCCGTCATCGACTTCGCCCGCGCGATCCAGGCCAACCTCATCCTCGTCAACCTCACGCGCGAAGGCGCCAGCCTGGCCTCGCGCAGTTCGCAGACGCCGCAGGTCATCATGAACTCGCTCGCGCAGACCACGCCGCCGCTCGATATGGGCCGGCGCGGCATGATCTACGTGACCAAGGTGATGGGCAATGCCGAGAACTGCAACAAGTCCGGCACCAACTGCACGGTCCGCAATATCGTGCTCGAGCAATATCGCTGGACGGGCGGCTGGAGCATGGGCGGCAGCGCGCCCGCCAGCAAGACGTACGGCAGCTGCAGCCGCTGGGGCAACGACGGCAGCTGTTCGAGCCTGCCCTCGCCCGGCACCGGCTCGCCCACCGCCAACACGATGCCCGGCAAGATCGCCGACGGGCAGGTCATCTGGGTCGTGGAGTCGTACTACAGCTTCAACATGTTCTTCCAGGGTCTGGGCATCGGCACGCTGCGGATGCCGACGCTCGGCCCCAACCTGTATTCCTCGACGGTGTTCTGAGCGAAGCCAAGCGGCAGGAGGCACCATGAAACCCCTCTCCCCACGACATGCACGTCAGCAAGGCCAGATCACGATCATCGCCGCGCTGACGATGATCGGACTCGCGGGCATCGTCGGGCTGGCGGTGGACGCCGGCATGGCGTACGTCACCAAGGCGCGCCTCAACGCTGCCGTGGACTCGGCCGCCGTGGCCGCCGCGCGCGCCGTCACCAACGGCACGACGCAGGCCCAGCAGACCGCCTCGGCACAGCAGGCCGCCTCCGACTTCTTCCACGCGAACTTCGCCAACGGCTATCTGCGCGGCACGCCGTCGCTCAACACCCCGACCGTGCAGTTCGAACAGGGCAAGGTCACGATTTCGGTTTCCGCCACGAGCACGATGCCCCTCACGCTGCTCAAGGTCCTCGGCTTCAACAACGTCGCGGTCGCGGCCACGTCCACGACGATCCGCAAAGACCTCGACATGATCTTCGTGATCGACTCGTCGGGCTCGATGGGTCCGGTCTGGAGCACCGTGCGGTCCAATGCCAACAGTTTCCTGAACCAGTTCAGCCCGACGACCGATCGCGTGGGCCTCGTACATTTTTCATCGGGTGGCCTCACGGACATTCCCATCCGCACGTCGCAGCGGGGCTTCGACCGGCCCACGATGCAGACGACCATCACCAATATGAGCAACGGCGGCAACACGAACTATGCCGAGGGGCTCTGGCAGGCACGCGCGCAGCTCAACAGCATTCTGCAGACCAACCGGTCGAGCCTGCGCGTGGTGGTGTTCTTCTCCGACGGGCGGCCCAATACGATCGCGGCCACGTACCAGCTCAACGGCAATCGCACCTGCGCGGGCGGCATCACGGCGTCTTCCCCCACCGCGACGCCGAGCGGCTACTACACGTTCGACAAGCAGAACTCGACCATGGGCGGCAACTGCGACGCGGTCAATGGCAACAAGGCGCCGACGCAGATGCCCACCTACTACAACGTGCACAACGCGAACGATACCGAGTTCCTGATCGTCGGCAGCAAGCCCAACACGGTGACGGCCGCCACCAACGGCAACAATCTCGCGCGCAATGTCTACAACGCGGCGGCCAACGTACCGCTGGCCATGGCGTCGTCCATGCGCGACGCGGGCGTGTATATCTTCACGCTCGGCCTCGACGGCAACGGCGGCTTCGACGCGGATCTGCTGCGGAACATGGCCAATACCCCAGACGCCCCGTCTTACAACAACAAGCAGACAAGTGGCGTGTACTGCTACGCGGCCACGATCAACGACCTGCGTCCCTGCTTCGCGAAACTGGCCTCGGAGATCCTGCGCATTTCCAAATAGCTGTGGGAGAATCGGATGCCTGATCCTTCACGCATCCGGGAGTTGCCCATGAAGCTGCGCCTGCTCAGCGATCTCCACCTCGAGCACGACATGCCGCAGGACGTGCCCACCTGCGACGCGGATCTCGTGATCCTCGCCGGCGATATCGCCAACGGTCGCGAGGGCGTCGATTGGGCCGCGCGCACGTTCGACGTGCCCGTGGTCTATGTGCCGGGCAATCACGAGTACTACGAGAGCAATTTCGCGCTGGTCGATCGGCAGCTCGCGGCCGCGTCGGCCGAGTTCGGCCATGTGATCGTGCTCAACGAGGGGGTGGCGGAATTTGCCGATCGCGACGGGACGCGTGTGCGCGTCATCGGCACCACGTGGTGGACCGACTACCAGCTGTTCGGCGCGGCGCGCTTCGACGACGCGATGGCGGCCTGCGCGAGCGTCATGGTGGACCATCGGCTGATCCACACGGCTTCGGAAGACGGGACGCTTCGGCGCTTTACGCCCGCCGATGCGCTGGCCCGGCACCGGCGCGCGACGGCATGGCTCGAGGCAACGCTCGCGCAGCCGTTCGACGGCAAGACCGTCGTGGTCACGCATCACGGCCCCGATATCGGCAGCCTCGATGCGCGTTATGCGCACGATATCGTGTCGGCGGGCTTCCTCTCGCAACGGCCGGACCTGGTCATGCAGACAGATTTGTGGGTGCATGGGCATACGCATACGGGCTTCGACTACCGCATCGACGATGCCCGTGTGGTCTGCAACCCGCGCGGCTACCGGTCGCGGCGGACGGGGGAGATGGAGAACCCGCGGTTCGACTGGAACTACGTCGTGGAGATCTGAATCGGACAGCGCTGAAGCGTCGGAGAGCGCTGAAGCGCCGGCTAACGCTTCCTGTTCGCAATCTGCTCATGCACGTCGTGCGACAACTCGAGCAGCACGTCGCGGCCGATGCCGCCCGATACGGCATAGCCGAAATCGCCATCGATCCAGTAGAACACATTGACGGACCCATCCTGATAGAGCCGGAACGCGGTCGTGCCACTGTCCGCCTTGCGCCGCGACACGCATAGCGTGATCCGCTGCCCCTGCGCATCGCGATACATGAACTGGGCGACATCGCCATTGGCATCGGGCAGCAGCCGCCCGCCCACGAGTTCGAACCCGCTGCGCGTGAGCATCGGCGGATGCACATCGGTCCCGAGCCGCTGCGCGAGCCAGTTCACGAAGTCCTGCTCGTGCCCGCCATCCATCGCCGTCGGCCGCACGATATCGGGCATGAACACCACATGCGCGAGCGCCGCGCGGCGCGCGAAGCCCGACGAGGCGTCGCCGCCCTGCGACGCCACCACCACGCGCGACGACGGCCCGCCGCTCATGACGCCGCCCATGACGCCACCCATGCCGATGCCGATCCCTACGCCGAGCGCCAGCATCGCGGCCATCGCAAACGCCACGGTCATCCGCGACCGGCGCCGCGCATTGGCGGCCGGCCATAATCGCCGCGGCACGGCCTCGTCGAGCACGGCGTCGTATCGCGCATGCAGCAGGCGCTTCTGCGCAAGGTAGTCGTCCACGCGCGCCACGAGCACCGGATCGGACTCGAGCGCGCGCTCCACGGCCGCCCGCCGCTCGGCGGACAGCTCGCCATCGACATAGGCATGCAGTTCGAGTTCGCCGATGGCCGCGTCGGCCGGGCCCGTTGGTCGTTCGTCGTTCATCGCACCACCCTCAGTTTCGTCGCGGCGCCCTGCCCGAGGTCGCCGGCTTCTCCCGCCATCAGCGCGCGCAGCCGTTCGCGTCCGCGCGACAGGCGCGACATCACGGTGCCCAGCGGAATGCCGAGCGTCTGCGCCACCTCGGCATAACTCATGTCCTCCAGACCGACCAGCAGCACCACCTCGCGCTGTTCGGCCGACAGCTTTGCCAGCGCCGCGTCGAGGTCGCGCAACTCCAGCGCGCGCGCCTGGCCGTCGGGGGTCCCCGCCAGGCCGGCAAACCCCGCAGCGTCGATGGCGGCATCGAGCACATCGCCCTCCATCGCCACATGCGGCGCGCGCGCGGATGCCCGCCGCGCCTGGTTGGCGTGGACGTTATGCATGATCGCGAACAGCCATGCGCGCGCATCGCCGTCCGGCCGGTACTGGTGCGCATGGCCGAGCGCGCGTTCGAGCGTGTCCTGCACGAGATCGTCGGCCAGTTCCCGGTTCTGGATCAGCGCACGCGCGTAGCGGCGCAGCCGCGGCACATGGTCGATCAGGACATCCCGGATGTTCATCGTCGGTTTCCGTTGGCGGCGGCATCGAGCCGCCCTTACCCGAGGCATACACGGGCAGCCGCGAGTTTATTCCAGCGTGCCGGCAAATTTTTTATTTGCGCCACGTGGCGGAATAAGCGCGTGGCGGCCGTGTATACCCGGCAACAACCCCGATGGAGAGATCCCATGCCACGACGCGCGAACGCATCAGGCCCGAAAGCACCAGTCCCGACAGCACCAGTCCCGACAGCACCGGTCCCGACAGCGCCAGCCCCGAGAACAAGACGGCCGCGAAGCCTGCTGGGCCTGCTGGCATTGCTGACGCCGCTTGTCGTCCTTCCTGCCTTTGCGGCGCCGCCCGCCGGCGAGGCGGCTTTCATCGCCGAGAACGATGCCGCCATGGCCAGGATGATGAAAGACATGGACATCCAGCCCACCGGCGACATCGACCGCGACTTCGTCGCCATGATGACGCCGCACCATCAGGGTGCCATCGAGATGGCGCAGGCCGTGCTGCGCCATGGCAAGAACGAGCAGCTGCGGCGCATCGCGCAGGAAATCATCGTCGATCAGCAGCAGGAGATCGCCGCCATGCAGCTCGCGCTCGGCCAGCCGGCCCCGCCATCGGCCCCGGCCCCTACCGCGCCGGGTGGGTCGGCTCCGACCGCGGCACCGGCGGCCGCCACCGCGCCATCGGGCACGCATTCCCACGCGATGTCCATGTCGCATCACGACTGACGCGTCCTCTTGCACACCCATACATCCCAACGACCCAAGCCCCGATGACACATCACCCGCTTACCCGCCTCGCCGCCGCGCTCGCCGCTGGCATCGCCCTCACCGCCACCGCCGCCACCGCCTGGGCCGGCCAGGCCCCGGGCGCAGCCAGCGCCGCCGACATTCCCATCAGCCACCGCGACCGTCTCTACGCGGCCGAGCAGTTCTCGAACACGGTATCGGTCACGGACCCCGCCGATAACCGCCTGCTTGGCGTAATCCGCCTCGGCGATCCGTCCCCGGGCAACTTCAGCCCGCTCTATCGCGGGCAGGTGCTCGTGCACGGCATGGGCTTCTCCCCCGACCACCGCACGCTCGCCGTGGTATCCATCGGCTCCAACTCGGTCACGTTCATCGACACGCAGACCAATACGGTCAAGCACACGACCTACGTCGGCCGCTCGCCGCACGAGGCCTTCTACACGCCAGACGGCAAGGAGGTCTGGGTCACCGTGCGCGGGGAGAACTACGTGGCCGTGCTCGATGCGAACACGTTCGAAGAGAAGACGCGCATCGTCACGCCGGCGGGCCCCGGCATGCAGATCTTCTCGCCCGGCGGCAAGTACGGCTATATCTGCTCGTCGTTCAATCCCGAGACCAAGGTCGTCTCCGTGGCCGATCACAAGATCGTCGGCACCGTGAAGCAGGAAAGCCCGTTCTGCCCGAATATCGCCGCCTCGCCGGACGGCACGCAGGTCTGGTTCACGCTCAAGGATGTGGGCCGCACGCAGGTGTTCGATGCCAGGCCGCCGTTCGCGCCGATCCGGACGATCGACACCGGCCCGATCACCAACCATGTGAACTTCGCGCGCACGCCCAACGGAACGTTCGCCTATATCACCGTCGGCGGCCTCAACGTGGTCAAGGTCTTCCGCACCGACGACTTCTCGCAGGTGGCGACGATTCCGGTCGGCAAGCTCCCGCACGGCGTGTGGCCCTCGGCCGATGGCACGCGCATCTATGTGGGCCTCGAGAACGCGGACGCGCTTGCCGCGATCGATACCGCCACGCAGCGCGTGGTCGCCAATGTGCCGATCGGCCAGGCGCCGCAGGCCATCGCCTACGTGCCAGAGGCGGTGCCCGAAGGCGACGGCACGCAGAACCTGCAGCCGCTCGGCGTGGCCGGGCAGGTCTCGCATCTGACGCTCGCGCCGGCCGGTGCCAGCGCGGCCGCGGCCCCTACCAGCGTCTCGCTGTTCGATCAGGGCCTCGTGCAGGTGCTGCAGGCATCGGTGACGGGTCTGCAGCCCAAGGCGCCGTATGTGCTCGCGCTGGCCGACAACGCCGACGGCAGCGGCAACGTGCAGCCGCTCGCGTCGTTCATGACCAATCCCGCGGGCTCGGCCATCGTCAATTCGATCGGCCCGATCCGCCAGGTGGTGACGCCGGACCACGCGCCGACCCACGCGCCGACCCACGCGCCGACCAATCCTGCGACCGACAAGCGCCGCTACCTGATGGTGGCGCCGCAGGCCGACGGCAAGCCCGGCGCGCCGGTCCAGCTCCAGCAGCAATAACCGCACGCCAATGAAAAAACCCCCGCGGGTTCGCACCCGCGGGGGTTTTTCTTGAAGCAGGCCGATGGAGGCCGGCTGTCAGGCAAATTACATCATGCCTTCCATGCCGCCCATGCCACCCATGCCGCCCGGCATTGCCGGCGCCGATTCTTCCTTCGGCGTTTCCGCCACGGCGCAGTCGGTCGTCAGCATCAGCGACGCCACCGAAGCGGCGTTCTGCAGCGCGGTGCGGGTCACCTTGGTCGGGTCCAGCACGCCCATTTCCACGAGGTCGCCGTACTCGCCGGAGGCCGCGTTGTAGCCGTAGTTGCCCTTGCCTTCGATGACCTTGGCCACGACGACCGAGGCTTCTTCACCGGCGTTCAGCACGATCTGGCGCAGCGGCTCTTCCATCGCGCGCAGCACGATCTTGATACCGGCGTTCTGATCGGCGTTGTCGCCCGTCAGGCCCGAGATGGCAGCGCGAGCGCGCAGCAGTGCAACACCACCGCCGGGGACGATGCCTTCTTCCACGGCAGCGCGGGTTGCGTGCAGCGCGTCTTCCACGCGTGCCTTCTTTTCCTTCATTTCGACTTCGGTGGCAGCGCCAACCTTGATCACGGCAACACCGCCGGCCAGCTTGGCCACGCGCTCTTGCAGCTTTTCACGGTCGTAGTCCGAGGTCGCTTCTTCGATCTGGGCACGGATTTGCTTCACGCGGCCTTCGATGGCCGATGCGTCGCCAGCACCGTCGATGATGATGGTGTTTTCCTTGCCGATCTCGATGCGCTTGGCTTGACCCAGGTCTTGCAGGGTAGCCTTCTCGAGCGTCAGGCCGATCTCTTCGGCGATCACGGTACCGCCGGTCAGGATGGCGATGTCTTCCAGCATGGCCTTGCGGCGGTCGCCGAAGCCCGGAGCCTTGACGGCGGCGGTCTTCAGGATGCCACGGATGTTGTTCACCACCAGGGTCGCCAGGGCTTCGCCTTCGACGTCTTCAGCGATGATCAGCAGCGGACGGCCAGCCTTGGCCACTTGCTCCAGCACCGGCAGCAGGTCGCGAATGTTCGACACCTTCTTGTCGAACAGCAGCACGAACGGGGAGTCCAGTGCAACAACCTGCTTTTCCGGGTTGTTGATGAAGTACGGCGACAGGTAGCCGCGGTCGAACTGCATGCCTTCCACGACTTCCAGCTCGTCGGCCAGCGACTTGCCGTCTTCCACGGTGATCACGCCTTCCTTGCCGACCTTGTCCATCGCTTCGGCGATACGCTCGCCGATCGATGCATCGCTGTTGGCCGAGATGGCGCCAACCTGAGCGATTTCCTTGCTGGTCGTCGTGGGCTTGCTCAGCTTCTTGAGCTCTTCCACGGCGGAGGCCACGGCCTTGTCGATGCCGCGCTTCAGATCCATCGGGTTCATGCCGGCGGCCACGAACTTCATGCCTTCGCGCACGATCGACTGGGCCAGCACGGTTGCGGTGGTGGTACCGTCACCGGCGTTGTCGCTGGTCTTGGAAGCCACTTCCTTGACCATTTGCGCGCCCATGTTCTGGAGCTTGTCCTTCAGTTCGATTTCCTTGGCCACGGACACACCGTCCTTGGTCACGGTCGGGCCGCCGAAGCTGCGCTCCAGCACCACGTTACGACCCTTCGGGCCCAGCGTAACCTTCACTGCGTTGGCGAGGATGTTCACGCCTTCGACCATCTTGGCACGGGCGGCGTCGCCGAACACTACGTCTTTTGCTGCCATGTTCTGATTCTCCTGATGCTGTACGAGGTGGATGCGAAAAAATTACTTCTGCACCACGGCCATGATGTCTTCTTCGCGCATGACCAGC
The DNA here is from genome assembly GCF_038440175.1 of Cupriavidus sp. OTU4054. NCBI lineage: Bacteria > Pseudomonadati > Pseudomonadota > Betaproteobacteria > Burkholderiales > Burkholderiaceae > Cupriavidus > Cupriavidus sp. OTU4054. The sequence goes on along the minus strand of NZ_JASATF010000005.1, from coordinate 32,158 downwards.
AGTTCCTGGCCATCCACCTTCACGCCCTGGCCGGCGTACTTGCCGAACAGCACGCGGTCACCCACCTTGACGTCGAGGGCGATCGAGTTGCCCTTGTCGTCCTTCTTGCCGGGGCCCACGGCCAGCACTTCGCCCTGATCGGGCTTTTCCGCGGCGTTATCGGGAATCACGATGCCGGACGCGGTCTTGGTTTCGTTGTCCAGACGCTTCACGATCACGCGGTCGTGCAAGGGACGCAGATTCATACGGACTCCTAATACAAAAAAGTGAGTTTTGATCCACAAATGGCCGTCCAGTCTTGAACATCCGGACGACCATCAGGTTTCCATCGGGAAGGGGTTGGCACGCTTCACGTACCTGCGGGTGAATGCTGTTAGCACTCAGGCCCGACGAGTGCTAATTATAAGGACGGGGTATGTCCTTTTCAAGGCAGGAACTTGATACGGGTTTTCCCTAATGTCTTGAAACATTCACGTGGGAAGTCAGTAATTCAGCGCCGGCCGCCAGTCGCCCCGGCCTTCCGGGGTGTAGTCCAGCAGGCTCCAGAGCGGCCAGATCGGATCCACGTGGCGCGGATCCTGGCCGTCCTCGCCCTTGGTGAACATCAGCTCGGTCCCGTAGAAATGGCGCAGTTCCCCGTCGCGGCGGGTGAACACGTTGAGCATCGGCATCTGGGCGCCCTCGGCGGTTTCGCCATGGTAGTCGGCGTTGTACGCGTTATTGGCCGACGACAGCAGCCGCATGTGTGCCCAGCCGCGCTGCCGGGCATAGGCGAGCAGGCGCTCCAGCGGCGAACGGGCCACCACGGCAAAGCCGATGCGCTGGCGCGCGTGCGGGACCACGTCGTCGATCGCATCGAGGATCGACGTGCACGACGGGCAGGCCTGCTTCATGTTCGGTCCGTACATGAAGTTGTAGAGCACCAGCGTGTCCTGCCCCGGCGCAAACAGTTCCGAGAGCCGCACCTGCCCCGGCTGGCCGGGCATGGCCTGCTCGAACAGATAGTCTTCCTCGACGCGCCCTCCCGGCGGCAGCGCGCGGCGCATCGCGGCCACGGCTTCGGTCTGGCGGCGCAGCGCGATTTCGGCCTCGAGCAGCGCGTCGCGCGCGGCGCGGTAGTCGGCCGATTCGTTCGGATAGCGATGGTCGTGCAATGCTGGCATCGTCATGTCTCCTCGTTGGAAAGCCCATGGAAAGCGCGTGGGAAGCGACTCGGTACCAAGTGCGAAACATGGCGTAATACGGAGAAACACACCGTAATACGCCACGTGTAACCGGACATACACGGGCACCCCCGCGAGGCTTACAGTGAATCTGTCCGCGATGGCTGCCCCGAGCAGACCGTCGCGCGCCTGCTTGCCCGTCAAGCCCGACCGACAGAGTCCGCCAATGACCGCTCCCCCACCAGGTGCCGCGCGCGCCGCCGTTGCCGCCACCCTCACCACGCTCGCGCTCGCCGCGCTGGCGGCGCTCTCCGGATGCACGGTCGGCCCCGACTACGTCAAGCCTACGCTCTCCGACCAGCAATTACCGGCCAATTGGCGCGAGGTGCCGCCGCCCGACGACCAGTGGAAGGTCGCGCAGCCGGCCAGCATCGATCCGAACCAGGACTGGTGGACCGCCTATGGCGATGTGACCCTGAATGGACTCGTCGATGCGGCCATGGCGGCCAATCAGACGCTACGGCAGGCGGAAGCGAGCTATCGGCAGGCGCGCGCGCTCACGCAGCAGGCGCGGGCCGGGCTGTTCCCGACGCTCGGCGCGGAGGTCTCGACGGGCCGCGGCCGCGCGTCGTCGAATGGCGTGCCGGCCGTGTCGAACAGCCATGCCGCGTTGCTCGATGCCAGCTGGGAAGTCGATCTGTGGGGCCTCGTGCGCCGCGCCGTGGAAGCCGCGCGCGACACCGAGCAGGCCACGGCGGCCGACCTGGCCGCCGCGCGGCTCGCCATTCAGGCCGAGGTCGCGCAGGACTACGTCCAGTTGCGCACGACCGACGTGCTCAAGGATCTGTTCGCGCGCACGGTCGCCGCCGACGAGGAGTCGCTGAAGCTCACGCAGAGCCAGTTCCGCGCGGGCATCGCCACCGATGCGGACGTGTCGCTGGCACAGGTCACGCTCGAATCCGCGCGCGCGCAGGGCATCGACCTCGACGTCCAGCGCACGCAACTCGAACATGCGCTGGCCGTGCTCACGGGCCATGCGCCCGGCGCCTTCGCGCTCGCGCAGGCCGCACCCGGCACGCCGGTCACGATGCGGCTGCTCGCGCCGCCGCCGGGCCTGCCGTCCACGCTGCTCGAACGCCGTCCCGATATCGCCGCCGCCGAACGCCGGATGGCGGCCGCCAATGCGCAGATCGGCGTGGCGCGCGCCGCGTACTACCCGCAGCTGACGCTGTCCGCATCGGGCGGCGGCAGCAGTGCGAACCTTGCCAACTGGTTTATCGCGCCGGGCCGGGTATGGTCGCTGGGCGCGGGCCTCGCGCAGACCATCTTCGACGGCGGCCTGCGCAGCGGGCGCAACGATCAGGCCGTCGCGGCCTATGATGAAAGCGCGGCCGCATACCGCCAGACCGTGCTCTCGGGCCTGCAGGAAGTGGAAGACAGCCTGTCCGCGCTGCGTGTGCTCGATCAGGAAGTGGTGGTGCAAGACCGCGCGGTGGATGCCGCGCGGCGCGCCGAGCGCGTGTCGCTCGCGCAATACCGCGCCGGCACCGCGCAATACCTGACCGTCATCACCGCGCAGCAGCTGGCGCTGACCAACGAGCGCACGGCCATCACGCTGCGCGGCCGCGCGTTCGCGGCCAGCGTTGCACTCGTCAAGGCGACCGGTGGCGGATGGCAGACCGATGCATTGCGGTCTCCACCGCCGATGACTACCCACGACGCACCGGCCGTCGCCGCCCAGCGCTGAACCGCGCGCCGCTCTCATACGCCCCGCATACCAACCGATCCCTTGCCATGACCGCCGCAGCCCGACCTCACAAGCACGCCCGCGCACGCATCGCCATCGCGGCGATCCTCCTCGTCTGCGTGGGCGGGTACGTTGCCACGCGCGTGTTCGCGCCCAAGCCGGGCAAGCCCCCCACGCCGCCCGTCGGGGTGACCACGGCCCGCGCACAGGCGCAGGACGTGGATATCGGCCTCGTCGGCGTCGGCACCGTGCAGGCGATGCAGACCGTCACGGTCAAGCCGCGCATCGACGGACAGCTGGAGAGCGTGGGCTTCGTCGAGGGGCAGGACGTGAAGCAGGGACAGGTACTCGCGCGCATCGACCCGCGCACGTTCCAGGCGCAGTTGCAGCAGGCGCAGGCCACGCGCGCGCGCGACGCGGCCAACCTCGCCAACGCGAAGCTGGACCTCACGCGCTTCCAGGGGCTGATCACGGAAAACGCGACCACGCAGCAGACGCTCGATACGCAGCGCGCAACGGTGGCGCAGCTCGAAGCCGCGGTGCGTAACGACGACGCGCAGATCGCGCTCGCGCGTGTGCAGCTCGACTTCACGACGATCACCGCGCCGCTGGCCGGCCGCGTCGGCGCGCGCCTCGTCGATCCCGGCAATATCGTCCACGCGACCGATACCACGGGTCTCGTCGTGATCCGGCAGATCGATCCCATCGACGTGGTGTTCACGCTGCCCGAAGAAGCGGTGTCGCGCATTCATGACGCCACGCACGACGACACCACCACACTGGCCGTCGATGCCAACGAGCGCGAGTCCGGCAAGCGGCTCGGCGAGGGCAAGCTGATTCTCGTGAACAACACGATCGATACCACGAGCGGCACCATCCAGCTCAAGGCGCGCTTTCCGAACCCGACCCATGCACTGTGGCCGGGCCAGTACGTCGATGCGCGCCTCGTACTGGGCCAGCGCACGCAGGCGATCACGGTGCCCTCTTCCGCCATCCAGCGCAACGATGCGGGCACGTATGTCTATGCAGTGCAGGCCGACGACACCGTGGCGATGAAGCCCGTCGATGTCGCCGAGTTGCAGGGCGACCGCGCAGTCATCGCCAGGGGCATCGCCGCGGGCGACCGCGTCGTCGCCGAAGGCCAGTACAAGCTGCGCGCCGGCGCAAAGATCGTCGAATCCACCGCTACCGCCGCCACGCCCCGCTCATGAGTATTTCCGCCGCCTTTATCAAGCGCCCGATCGGCACGTCGCTGCTCGCGCTGGCGCTGCTGCTGGTCGGCGTGGCCGCCTGGCCGCTGCTGCCCATCGCCCCGTTGCCGCAGGTCGACTTCCCGACGATCCAGGTCACGGCCAATCTCCCCGGCGCCAACCCCGAAACGATGGCGTCGAACGTCGCGCAGCCGCTCGAGCGCCAGTTCTCGCTGATCGCGGGACTGTCGCAGATGACCTCGCAGAGCGCGCAGGGCAGCACGCAGATCACGCTGCAGTTCGACCTGAACCGCAGCATCGACGCCGCCGCCGTGGACGTGCAGGCCGCGATCAACGCGGCCGGCGGCCAGCTGCCGACCAACCTGCCGAGCCCGCCCTCGTTCCGCAAGATCAACCCCGCGGACTCGCCGATCCTCGTCATGGCGGTGCAGTCCGACGCGCTGCCGCTCACGGCCGTCAACGACTACGCGGACAACATCCTCGCGCAGCAGATCTCGCAGATCGCGGGCGTCGGCCTCGTCAATATCGGCGGCCAGCAGAAGCCGGCCGTGCGCATCCAGGTGGACCCGGGCAAGATCTCGGCGCTCGGCATGAGCCTCGAGGACATTCGCGGCGTGATCGCCTCGACCACGGTCAACGCGCCCACCGGCAGCACCGACGGGCCGAACAAGGCGTTCAACGTCTACACGAACGACCAGCTCACCAAGGCCGCCGCGTGGAACGACATGGTGCTCGCGTACCGCAACGGCGCTCCCGTGCGCGTGCGCGACGTGGGCGTGGCGATCGACGGCCCCGAGAACGCCAAGCTCGCGGGCTGGGGCTTCGCGGGCGCGGCCGTGCCCGAGGACGCCACCATCCACAATGGCCGCGCGATCATCCTCGCGGTGACCAAGCAGCCCGGCGCCAACGTGATCGCCACCGTGGACAGCATCAAGGCCGCGCTGCCGAAGCTGCGCGCGTCGATCCCGGCGTCGGTGCAGGTCAACGTGCTCGCGGACCGCACGCAGAACATCCGCGCGTCGGAAGCGGACGTCGAGTTCACGCTCGTGCTGACCATCGCGCTCGTCGTGATGATCATCTTCATGTTCCTGCGCAACCTGCCCGCCACGCTGATCCCGAGCGTGACGGTGCCGCTCGCGCTGCTCGGCACCGCCGGCGGCATGTACATGCTCGGCTACTCGCGCGACAACCTCTCGCTGATGGCGCTGACCATCGCGGTGGGCTTCGTCGTGGACGACGCGATCGTGATGCTCGAGAACATCTACCGCCACGTCGAGGACGGCATGGCGCCCATGGAGGCCGCGCTCAAGGGCGCCGCCGAGATCGGCTTCACGATCATCTCCATCTCGGTGTCGCTCGTGGCCGTGTTCATTCCGCTGCTGCTGATGGGCGGCATCGTCGGACGGCTGTTCCGCGAATTCGCGGTGACGGTCACGCTGACGATCGCGGTGTCGGTCATCGTCTCGCTGACGCTCACGCCAATGCTGTGCTCGCGCTTCCTCAAGCCCCATACGCCCGGGCACACCGAGCAGCACGGCAAGCTGTTCCAGCTGTTCGAACGCGGCTTCGACGCGATGCTCAACGCCTACCGGCACGGGCTCGATCGCGTGATGCGCCACCAGTTCCTCACGCTTTGCGCGTTCATCCTGACCGTGGCCGCGACCGTGGCGCTGTTCCTGTATATCCCCAAGGGTTTCTTCCCGCAGCAGGACACCGGTTTCCTGTTCGGCTTTGCCGAGTCCGCGCAGGACGCATCGTTCAAGTCGATGAATGCGCGCATGGTCGCGCTGGCCGACGTCGTGCGCGCGGATCCCGATGTGGCCGCGGTGGGCATGACGGGCGGCCAGAACACCGTCAACACGGGCAACTTCTTTATCTCGCTGAAGCCGAAGGACGAGGGCCGCACGGCCACCGCCGACGAGGTCATCGCGCGCCTGCGGCCGAAGCTGGCCAGGGTGGAAGGCGCCAACCTGTTCCTGCAGGCGGGCCAGGACATCAACGTGGGCGGCCGGCTGTCGCGCACGCAGTATCAGTTCACGCTGACCGACGCCAACCTCGCCGAACTCAACAGTTGGGCGCCGCGCATCCTGCAGCGCTTCCGGCAACTGCCCGAACTCGCCGACGTGGCGTCCGACCAGCAGAACGCCGCGGCGGCCGCGATGATCACGATCGACCGCGCGCGCGCCTCGAGCTTCGGCATCACGCCCGCGCTCATCGACGCCACGCTGTACGACGCGATCGGCCAGCGGCAAGTGGCGCAGTACTTCACGCAGATCAACAGCTATCACGTGATTCTCGAAGCCACGCCGAAACTGCAGGAAGACCCGCGCCTGTTCGACAAGCTCTACGTGACCTCGCCCATCACGGGCCAGCAGGTGCCGCTATCCGCGTTCGTGAGCATCGACACGGGCCGCACGTCGTATCTGTCGATCAGCCATCAGGGGCAGTTCCCCGCGGTGACGATCTCGTTCAACCTGTCGCAGGGCACGTCGCTCGGCGACGCGGTGACCGCGATCAACCAGGCGCTCGCGGCCATGGGCAAGCCCACCGCGCTCTCGGGCGCGTTCCAGGGCACCGCGCAGGCGTTCGGGGCCTCGCTGGCTTCGCAACCGTATCTGATCGCGGCGGCGCTCATCGCCGTCTATATCGTGCTGGGCCTGCTGTACGAGAGCTATATCCATCCGCTGACGATTCTCTCGACGCTGCCGTCGGCCGGCGTGGGGGCGGTGCTCGTGCTGCTGCTCGGCGGCTACGACTTCACGGTCATCGCGCTGATCGGCGTGATCCTGCTGATCGGCATCGTCAAGAAGAACGGCATCATGATGGTGGACTTCGCGCTGCAGGCCGAGCGCGAACGCGGACTGACGCCGCAGGAGGCCATCTACGAAGCGTGCCTGCTGCGCTTCCGCCCGATCATGATGACCACGATGTGCGCGCTGCTGGCGGGCCTGCCGCTGATGCTCGGCCACGGCGCGGGCTCCGAGCTGCGCCGCCCGCTCGGCTACGCGATGGTCGGCGGGCTGCTGGTCTCGCAGTTGCTCACGCTGTTCACGACACCTGTGGTTTACCTGTACCTCGATCGCGCGCACTACTGGTACATGCGGCGCAAGGCCGCGCGTGCGGAAGCACACGAAGCCGCGCGCCTGGCTCGCGGCGGTGCAGCATCGCCGCATGCCCCGCACGACCGGCCTCTCGCGGAGTCGAACCCCGATTGATGCGGCAGGCGCATGACAGAAAGTCGATGCGCAATGGAAGGGCCGCGGATACACTGGGCCCGCCGTCATGCCGACGGCGGGAGGGTTAGCGCATGAGCCTGTGGTCTCACCAGACTGTCCAGTCTGCCTCGTCTGCATCATCCACGTCGTCCGCCCGGACCAACCGTTTCGACGCGCTCGTGCTGCCGCACGCGGATGCCGCGCACAATCTCGCGCGCTGGCTGTGCGGCAATGCGCAGGACGCCGATGCCCTCGCGCACGCATCGCTGCGCCATGCCGAGCAAGCCATCGGCGGCTTTCAGGGCGAGCGGCCCCGCACATGGCTGCTGGCCATGGTCCACGCGACGTGGCGCGCGCGGCAGCCCGCCATGCCCGAGCGCGATACGCTGGATCTCGGCACGCCCAGCGCGGGCGATCCGATGCTCCGTCTGCGCGAAGAGGATCTCCCCCTCGTGCAGGCCGCGCTCGAACGGCTGCCCGTTGCGGCGCGCGAGGCCATCGTGCTGCGCGAGCTCGAGGGACTCCATTACCGCGACATCGCCGCCGTCACCGATAGCTCCCGCGAGGCCGTGCAAGCCACGCTCTCCCGCGCGCGGCGCCAGCTCGCCGCCACCATCGTCCTGCTCCGGAGTTCCACGCCATGAACTGTAACGAAGCCCGCCAGTTGCTGGAGGTGTGTGCGGACGGGGAAATCGGCGCGGGGGACAGCGTCCGGCTCGAACATCATCTCGAGGATTGCTCCGATTGCGTGGAGATGCTTGGGGGGTTGCGGACGCTGCGGAAGCTCGTGCGCGACGGCGCCGTCTACTTCGACACCTGCGGAGAGTAGCTTTCGTCACACGCGCCGGCATGGGCCAGCGGTCGCATCGGGACAAGACGCCAGCCGGGAGGCCGCCTCGGCTTATAATCGCGGTTTCCCGTTTTTGCGCCCTGCCGTCATGACTTCCCAACTTGCCAAGAAAGGCGAAGCCTGGTCCGCCCGCTTCTCGGAGCCGGTATCCGACCTCGTGAAGCGTTATACCGCCTCGGTCTTCTTCGACAAGCGCCTCGCGCTGTTCGATATCCAGGGCTCGCTGGCCCACGCGGCCATGCTGGCGAAGCGGGGCATCATCGCCGAGGCCGACCGTGCCGAGATCGAGCGCGGCATGGCGCAGGTCCGTGGCGAGATCGAGTCTGGCGCGTTCGAGTGGAAGCTCGACCTCGAGGACGTCCATCTGAATATCGAGGCACGCCTGACCGCGCTGGTCGGCGACGCCGGCAAGCGCCTGCACACGGGCCGCTCGCGTAACGATCAGGTAGCGACCGACATCCGCCTGTGGCTGCGCAGCGAAATCGACAACATCATCGGGCTGCTCGGCGCCCTGCGCGGCGCGCTGCTCGACCTCGCCGAGCAGAACGCCGATACGATCCTGCCGGGCTTTACGCACCTGCAGGTCGCCCAGCCCGTGACGTTCGGCCACCACCTGATGGCCTATGTGGAAATGTTCACGCGCGACACCGAGCGCATGGCCGACTGCCGCAAGCGCGTCAACCGCCTGCCGCTGGGCGCCGCCGCGCTGGCCGGCACGAGCTATCCGATCGATCGCGAATTCGTCGCGAGCCAGCTCGGCTTCGACGGCGTGTGCCGCAACTCGCTCGACGCGGTGTCCGATCGCGACTTCGCCATCGAATTCTGCGCGGCCGCCGCGCTCGTGATGACGCACGTCTCGCGCTTCTCGGAAGAACTCGTGCTGTGGATGAGCCCGCGCGTCGGCTTCATCGATATCGCGGACCGTTTCTGCACGGGCAGCTCGATCATGCCGCAGAAGAAGAACCCCGACGTGCCCGAGCTGGCGCGCGGCAAGACCGGCCGCGTCAACGGCCACCTGATCGGCCTGCTCACGCTGATGAAGGGCCAGCCGCTCGCGTACAACAAGGACAACCAGGAAGACAAGGAACCGCTGTTCGACACCGTCGATACGGTCGTCGATACGCTGCGCATCTTCGCGGACATGGTGCCCGGCATCACGGTCAAGCCCGATGCCATGCGCGCGGCCGCGCTGCAGGGCTATGCCACGGCGACGGATCTGGCCGACTACCTCGTCAAGCGCGGCCTGCCGTTCCGCGACGCGCACGAGGCCGTGGCCCACGCCGTGCGCGCCTGCGACGTGCGGCAGTGCGATCTGGCCGACCTCACGGTGGCCGAGCTCCGCGACGCGTCGGGCCTTGGCGACAAGGCTTCGCTGATCGGTGACGACGTGCATGCGGTGCTGACGCTCGAAGGCTCGGTGGCCTCGCGCAATCATATCGGCGGCACTGCTCCCGATCAGGTGCGGGCGGCGATCAAGGCGGCGCGCGCGAGCCTCTCGCCATCGTCGTAAGTTTCGCGTAAGCCTGCGCAACAAAAAGCCGCCGAGCGAAAGCTCCGGCGGCTTTTTTCATGTCTGTCCGTTGCGCGCACGCCATCGATAGGTACAACTACGGAGCGCCGCAGCATTTTGTTACAGATACACTAATCGCCGCAAAATACGGGGGAGACAACCCATGAACTACTTGCTTGGTCTGTCACGGCAGATCGACAGGTTGAATCAGCACACGGGCAGGCTTGCAAACATCATGATCCTGCTGTCGTGCCTGATCAGCGCAGGGAACGCCCTGCTCCGCTACGGCTTCAATCTCAGCGACAACTGGCCGCTCGAACTGCAGTGGTACATGTTCGCCGTCGCGGTGATGTTCGGCGCGTCGTACACGTTCCAGCGCAACGAGCACGTGCGCGTGGACCTGATCTACGGCAACGTGTCCGAACGCGCGCAGCACTGGATCGACATCTTCGGCATTGTCGTGTTCCTGCTGCCTTCGACCATCCTCTTCACGTGGCTGGCGTGGGATTCGCTGTTCATGCCCTCGTGGCGCATCCTCGAGCAATCGGGTAACTCGGGCGGCCTCCCCCGCTACCCCATCAAGCTCGTGGTACCGCTCGGCTTTGCCTTCCTCACGCTGCAAGGCATTTCCGAACTCATCAAGCGCTTTGCCGCCCTCAAGGGCCTCGTGCGCATCGAATCGAAATACGAGAGGCCCGTGCAATGATTCCATTGGAGTACATGCCGCCGCTGATGTTCGGCGGCCTGGTGCTGTTCATGCTGATCGGCTTCCCGGTGGCGTTCTCGCTGTCGGCCGTCGGTCTCGCGTTCGGCTTTCTTGCCATCGAATGGGGCTACTTCCCGCTCCAGTTCCTGCAGGCCGTGCCGACCCGCGTGTTCGGCAGCGTGCTGGCCAACGAACTGCTGCTCGCGATCCCGTTCTTCACCTTCATGGGCGCGATCCTCGAGAAATGCGGGCTCGCCGAGGACATGCTCGACTCGATGGGCCAGCTGTTCGGCCCCGTGCGCGGCGGCCTCGGCTACTCGGTGATCATCGTCGGCTTTATCCTCGGCGCGATTACCGGCACCGTGGCCGCGCAGGTCATCGCCATGGCGATGATCTCGCTGCCCGTGATGATGCGCTACCGCTACAACATGAAGTACGCCACCGGCGTGCTGGCCGCGTCGGGCACCATCACGCAACTGGTGCCGCCGTCGCTCGTGCTCGTGGTGCTGGCGGACCAGCTCAAGACGCCGGCCGGCAGTGCAGACGTCGGCAGCATGTACCTCGGCGCATGGGGGCCGTCGGTCGTGCAGATCGCGCTGTTCGCGCTCTACACGTTCGTGCTTACGCGCATCAAGCCGGACTGGCTGCCGCCCGTGCCCGCGGAAGCGCGCACGCTGCGCGGGTGGGCGCTGTGGGCCAAGTGCCTGCGCGGCATCGTTCCCTGCGCGGTGCTGATCTTCCTGGTGCTCGGGACGATCATGCTCGGCATCGCCACGCCGACCGAATCGGGCGCGATGGGCGCCGTCGGCGCGCTGGTGCTGGCCGTCATCCGCGACAAGGGCTTCAACCGTATCGACCGCAACATCTACCGCATCGGTATTGCCGCGACGCTCGTGGCCGCCGCGGTCGGCGTGTTTGCGTTCGGTTCGCACGCGTTCCGCATTCCGCTGGCCGTGGCCTACCTCGTGGTGGTCTGGCTGCTGCTGCGCGCGGGCCAGCTGACCGACCTGCGCCTGCTGATCGTGGATGCCTACCAGTCCACCGCGCGCATCACCGCGATGGTCGTGTTCATCCTCATCGGTTCCACCTGCTTCTCGGTGGTGTTCCAGGGCGTCGATGGCGGGGCATGGGTCGAACACCTGTTCACCTCGCTGCCGGGCGGCTGGATCGGCTTCCTGATCGTGGTGAACCTGTTCATCTTCTTCCTCGCGTTCTTCCTGGACTTCTTCGAGATCGCGTTCATCGTCGTGCCGATGCTCGCGCCGGTCGCCGTCAAGGTACTGGCCCCGGTGGTCGCGGACTCGATGGGCGGCAACCCCGAAGCGGCGGCCACGGCCGCGCTGGTCTGGTTCGGCGTGATGCTGTGCGTGAACATGCAGACGTCGTTCATGCACCCGCCGTTCGGCTTCGCGCTGTTCTACCTGCGCGGCATCGCGCCGAAGGAAGTCAAGAGCTCGGACATCTACTGGGGCGCGCTGCCCTGGGTCGGCCTGCAGATGATCATGGTGCTGCTGGTGATGTTCTGGCCCGGCATGGTGACGATGTTCCTCGACAAGGGGTCGATGAAACACAGCAACTCGGCGGAGATCAGCATTCCGCTTGGGGGCGGGGGTGGCGCGGAGAACGTGCCGCCACCGACGGCACCGGCATCGGCGCCAGGCTCCAGCGCGGGCTCGCTGGACCTCAACGTGCCGCAGCAGAGCGAGAGCGAACCGGCGGCACCGCAGTTCGAGTTCGAGAAGAAGAACTGACGCCGGACCGGGAGAGACGACAGCAAGACGACCGGGCTTCGCCCACGCACACGGGTCTTCGCATTACCGCCCCACGCGCCCGGTCGGGCGCGGAAGATGGTCGGCGTTCGGACTATCGATCGCACAGCCGTGATGCCCAAAGTCTCTTCCCGCTCCGCCGTCGACGCCTACGGCGAGCCAGACACGTCGAACCCCGCGGCGCCGGGCGCGCCCGCGCGGCACCACAGGCGGCATGGCGCCCTCCACGCCCGTCCGCCCGGCATGCCGGGCGGGACGGCACCGCAAGCGGGTACCGCGGCGTCCTCGATGTCCCCCTCGATGTCCCCCTCGGTGGCGACCCCCACCCATCCGCGCGCCGCGCGCCGGCCCGTTCCGCGCAGCCGCCTTCCCCAGCCCGCGACGCAAGGTTCGTCGTCCACGCCGTTGCCGCGCGATGACGGTGGCTGGCAACGCCTGCTCGGCCAGCTGGGCCCGCTGGACGACCCGCCGTCGTCGTCGTTGCATTACCTGATCCTGCAGCAGACCGCCGCGGGTCCTCGCCTCGCATGGGCACCCGCACCGGCACCCGATAGCGCACCCGATGCCGCGTCGGATGCCGGATCGGAGGCCGGTACACAGCCACTCGCCGGCGCCGCGGAAGCGAAAGCCTATCTCAAGGCCGTCGTGAATCAGGCCATCCGCGCGCTGCCGGACGCCGACAACCATGCGCCCGGCATCCTGTTTCCCGAGCAGGACTTCACGCGCTTTGGCCCCAATGCCGCGCCGCTCGACGCCAATGACGTGATGGCGCTCGCCGGAAAGATCGAGGCACGCCTGGCACGCTACGCCACTCCGCCCGCCGTCACGCTGCCCATGCCGCCGACGCCCGGGAACCGCGGGCAGTTGCTGCCGTTTCTGGACGCCGTCGCGCCGGGCAGCTATCTCTCGGCCTACCTCGATGGCCGTGGCGGTATCGTCATGACCAGCCGGCTGACACATACCCCCGGACCGGCCGAAGCGCTTGCGCAGCAGGCATTGATGCAGATGTTCGATCACGCGTGGACCGAGCTCGCCGGCCGCGGCACCGATCTGCCGCCGCAGCAATTGCAGGACCTCAAGGCGGATTTCAGCGGCGAGCCGCTGACCGCCGGGCACGCGGTCGCGTTGCTCGACAACATTCCGTTGCTGGCCCAGGACCGCCGCCTTTCCACACAGCACGATGATGTCGATGCCCCGCCGGCGAAACCCACGCCTACCGAAGCCATCGCCTGGCTGGTCGATCTCGCGGATCGCGGCGCAAGGGAGTCCGGCGGCTCGCCCGGGCACCAGCAAGCTTTTACCCTCATTGGCCAGCGCGCCCAGCAGCACTGGCTGACCGATCGCCTCGACACGGCATCGACCATCGCCTTCCTGACGGCGATGCGGCAGGGCCTGCAGGCCACCGGCGACCCGCGGCTCGCGCAGGCCGCGACGGACATCAGGGAGAAGATCGAGGGATTGCGATCGCACGGTGCCGAGGGTCCCGCGGCGACCCGCCTCCACGACAACGTCAACGGACGGCGATGGGAATCCGCGTTCGCGGAAGCGCTGGCCGAGAATCCGTCGCCCGCGATGCTGGACGCGGCCACGAACCTGCGCCGGCTATTGTCGGCAGCCCTGGCAACATGCACGCCCGCCCAGAAGCAGGCCATCACGGAAAACGCGGTGAACCGCATCGAAAGCGCGTATCCCGGACACTGGCTCGACGCAGACATGGCCACCGCATGGCTGCGCGAGCGCCCGGACGACGCCATGGCGCTGAGAGCGTTCCTGAACCGCACCGTCAGGGACGGGGTGTCCTGCATGGCCACGTACCTCGTCGCCTGCCGCGTGCTGGCAGCCATGCAGGACGAGGTCCCGGACGTCGCGACATGGAAGGACGCCTCGGACGAGAATTACGACCGGCTGCTCGACGAGCGGGGACCGGCGAAATTCCCGGACGACAGCTTCAAGGAAGGACCGGATGTCGGGCTACTGATGCGCCATCAGATCTCCCCGAACTTCGTGAACTACGACGACAAGGAGGACGTGCGCGGTGTGTTGTCCAGCGTGACCGATTTCGGCGCGCGCACGACGGAGATCGATACCGCGCTGCGGACCGGACGCCCCAGTGTCTGGGGCTCGTCGGGAACGACCAATCTCCTGCTGCATTTCCTGGCGGATGCCGCGACAAAACCCGCGACCGCAAGCGCCGTGGCGCGGCTGGATATCGACCACATGATTCTGGGACTGGCCACGATGGTGATGCGCGATGGCGGCCACTCGCTGCGCGAGGTCCTGCGCGTGCTGGAGCAGACCGCGGACAGGCTGCCGGAACCGGTGCGCCGGCCACTGGACGCGAGCCCGGCCCCGGCGTCGCACTACGGCGCGTTCTTCGGCCGCTTTCTCGGCAACGCGGACACCTTCCAGCGGCTGTTGCACGCGAATAGGCGGGCGTGGGAGTCAACGCTCGAATATCGCCGCGAGCTGCGACCCTAGCTGCGGTCGCGGCGATCGCGTCGATAAGCGGGTTGGCCGCGTAGCTTCCTGGGTTACTGCTTCACGCAGTCCACGAAGTAGGCCTTCTGGCCGTCGATCTCGTCTTCCACGAGGCCGTGGATATCGGTCTCGAAGCCCGGGAACAGCTTGTTGAACTCGCGCGCGAACTTCAGGTACTGCACGATCGTGCGGTTGAAGCGCTCGCCCGGAATCAGCAGCGGAATGCCCGGCGGATACGGCGTCAGCAGGATCGCGGTCACGCGCCCCTCCAGTTCGTCCACGGGCACGCGTTCGATCTCGCGGTGCGCCATCATCGCCCAGGCGTCGGACGGCTTCATCGCGGGTTCCATGTCCGAGAGGTACATCTCGGTGGTCACGCGCGCCACGTCGTTGGCCTTGTAGACGCTGTGGATCGCATCGCAGAGGTCGCGCAGGCCCATGCGCTCGTACTGCGGATGGCGCGCCACGAACTCGGGCAGCACGCGCCAGAGCGGCTGGTTCTGGTCGTAGTCGTCCTTGAACTGCTGCAGCTCGGTCACCAGCGAGTTCCAGCGGCCCTTGGTGATGCCGATGGTGAACATGATGAAGAACGAGTACAGCCCGGTCTTCTCGATGATGATGCCGTGCTCGGCCAGGTACTTGGTGACGATCGCCGCCGGAATGCCGCGATCGCTGAATTCGCCATCGACGTCCAGCCCCGGCGTGATGATCGTGGCCTTGATCGGGTCGAGCAGGTTGAAGCCGTCGGCGAGGTCGCCGAAGCCGTGCCAGCGCTCGTTGGCCTTGAGCATCCACTCCTCGCGGTCGGCCATGCCATCCTCGGCCAGCGCGTCCGGGCCCCACACCTTGAACCACCAGTCGCCGTTGTCGGCCACGTAGTCGCCTTCCACCTTGCGCATCGCGCGGCGGAAGTCCAGTGCTTCCTGAATGCTTTCTTCCACCAGCGCGGTACCGCCGGGCGCTTCCATCATCGCCGCGGCCACGTCGCACGACGCGATGATCGAGTACTGCGGGCTCGTCGAGGTGTGCATCAGGTACGCCTCGTTGAACCGGTAGCGGTCCAGCTTGCGCGTCTCGGAATCCTGCACGAGGATCTGCGAGGCCTGCGACAGGCCCGCCAGCAGCTTGTGCGTGGACTGCGTGGCAAACACCAGCGCGTCCTTGCTGCGCGGCCGGCCACGGCCGATCGCGTGCATGTTGTGATAGAACTCGTGGAACGACGCATGCGGCAGCCACGCTTCATCGAAGTGCAGCGTGTCGATCTCGGTCGTCAGCATTTCCTTGATCTGCTCGGCGTTGTACAGCACGCCGTCGTACGTGCCCTGCGTCAGCGTCAGGATGCGCGGCTTCTGGTTCGCGGCCTTGCTCGCGAACGGATGCGCGGCGATCTTGCGGCGGATCGTTTCGGGGTCGAACTCGCTCTTCGGAATCGGGCCGATGATGCCGTAGTGGTTGCGCGTCGGCATCAGGAACACCGGAATCGCGCCGGTCATCATGATCGCGTGCAGGATCGACTTGTGGCAGTTGCGGTCCACCACGACGATATCGCCGGGGGCCACGTTCGCGTGCCACACCATCTTGTTCGACGTCGACGTGCCGTTGGTCACGAAGTACATGTGATCCGAGTTGAAGATCCGCGCGGCATTGCGCTCGGATGCGGCAACCGGACCCGTGTGGTCGAGCAGCTGGCCCAGTTCGTCCACGGCGTTGCAGACGTCGGCGCGCAGCATGTTCTCGCCGAAGAACTGGTGGAACACCTGGCCCACGGGGCTCTTCAGGAATGCCACGCCGCCCGAGTGACCCGGGCAGTGCCACGAGTACGAGCTGTCCTGCGCGTAGTCGATCAGCGCCTTGAAGAACGGCGGCGCCAGCGAGTCCAGATACACCTTGGCCTCGCGGATGATATGGCGCGCGACGAATTCCGGCGTGTCCTCGAACATGTGGATGAACCCGTGCAGCTCGCGCAGGATATCGTTCGGGATATGGCGCGAGGTGCGGGTCTCGCCGTACAGGAAGATCGGCAGATCGGAATTGCGGCGGCGCACTTCGTTGACGAACGCGCGCAGCTTCTCGATCGCGGCCGCTTCGGGCTGATCGTCGGCCCGCACGAACTCGTCGTCGTCGATCGACACGATGAACGTGGACGCCCGGCTGGCCTGCTGCGCGAACGACGTCAGGTCGCCGTAGCTGGTCAGGCCCATCACCTCCATGCCCTCAGCCTCGATGGCCTGCGCGAGGGCGCGGATGCCCGAGCCGGAAATGTTCTCGGAGCGGAAGTCTTCATCGATGATGATGACGGGAAAGCGGAATTTCATCGGGCGTCCTCGAAGAAAATTGGACTGAAGGCGGGCCGCATTGTATGCGATCAGGTCTTCGGCAGTGTGACGCCGTGCTGACCCTGATACTTGCCACCGCGATCGCGGTACGAGGTCTCGCAGACCTCGTCGCTCTCGAAGAACAGTACCTGCGCGCAACCCTCGCCCGCGTAGATCTTGGCGGGCAGCGGCGTGGTGTTGGAGAACTCGAGCGTCACGTACCCTTCCCACTCGGGCTCGAACGGCGTCACGTTGACGATGATGCCGCAGCGGGCATACGTGCTCTTGCCCAGGCAGATCGTCAGCACGCTGCGCGGAATACGGAAGTATTCCATCGTGCGGGCCAGCGCGAACGAGTTCGGCGGGATGATGCAGACATCGCCCTTGAAGTCGACGAACGACTTCTCGTCGAAGTTTTTCGGATCGACGATGGTGCTGTTGATATTGGTGAAGATCTTGAATTCGTCGGCACAGCGAATGTCGTAGCCGTAGCTGGACGTGCCGTAGGACACGATCTTGCGGCCGTCCTGCTCGCGGACCTGCCCCGGCTCGAACGGCTCGATCATGCCTTGCTGCTCCGCCATGCGGCGGATCCACTTGTCGGACTTGATGCTCATAGGAAGTGAAAGAGGGCCGGCGGCCCCTGCCGCGCGATGAGGCGGGATTGTACAGGCATCTGCCAACAACGCCCTCGATCCGCCGACCCGCCGGCGCTCCAGCCCGCCAGCCGCTCCCCGCTACCCGATCGCTCCCCGATCAGATCGCCGCCACCACCCCGCAGGCGATACGGCCGCCCGAGTTGCCCGTCGGCTGCGTCCGGTAGTCGTCCGGATCCTTGTGCACGACCACCGCGCGGCCCACCACGCTGGCGGTGCCCGGCGCCACGGTCACGTCCTTCATGACGAACTGCACGCGCACGTTGCCGTTGGCGTCGGCGGTCAGGTTGTTCATGTCGCCAGCGTGATGGTCGCCCATCGCCATCTGGCCGTGCGGCTTTGCGGTCGGGTTGAAATGGCCGCCGGCGCTCATCGCGTCGGGGGCCGAGCAATCGCCCTTCTCGTGGACATGGAAGCCATGGACGGAGCCCGGCGCGAGGCCCGTGACGGACACCGTGACGAGCGTGCCGCCGGACTGCTGCTCGAACGTGACGCGGCCCCCGGTATTGGTGCCGCTCTTGGCGGCCAGCGGGGCTGCGGCCTTTGCGCTGCCGCCCGCCGGGGCCGCCGCGCTCGCCATGCTGCCCGAACCCGAGTCGCCGCCCATGCTGCCGCAGCCCGCGACGACCGCGGCTGCCGCGCCGATTGCCAAACCGAAAAGTACACGTTTCATGCCAAACCTCCTCACGGTGAAAGTGGCCGCGATTTTATCGCTGGCTTATGGGCGATATCGTGATAGATGCATCACAGCTCGCACGGATCTCAGGTGTTCTGCACGACGATGCTCGGGAACTTGTTGGTCATGTCGCGCGCCTTGTCCGCGACCTTGATCGCCACCTTGCGCGCCACCTCGCGGTAGATCGCCGCGATCGCGCCGTCCGGCTCGGCCACGACGGTCGGGCGGCCCGCGTCGGCCTGTTCGCGGATCGACAGGTTCAGCGGCAGGCTGCCCAGCATGTCCACGTGGTATTCCGCGCTCATGCGCGCGCCGCCGCCCTCGCCGAAGATATGCTCGACGTGGCCGCAGTTCGGGCAGCAGTAGACGGCCATGTTCTCGACCACGCCGAGAATCGGAATGCCGACCTTCTCGAACATCTTGAGGCCCTTCTTGGCGTCCAGCAGCGCGATGTCCTGCGGCGTGGTCACGATCACGGCCCCCGTGACCGGCACCTTCTGCGACAGCGTCAGCTGGATATCGCCGGTGCCCGGCGGCATATCGACGATCAGGTAGTCGAGGTCGTTCCAGTTGGTCTGGCGCAGCAGCTGCTCCAGCGCCGACGTCACCATCGGGCCGCGCCACACCATCGGATTGTCCTGCTCGATCAGGAAGCCGATCGAATTGGCCTGGATGCCGTGGCCCTCGAGCGGGCTCATGGTCTGGCCGTCGGTGGATTCCGGCCGGCCGCTGATGCCCAGCATCATCGGCAGGCTCGGCCCGTAGATGTCGGCGTCGAGCATGCCCACGCGGGCGCCCTCGGCGGCCAGCGCCAGCGCGAGGTTCACGGCCGTGGTCGATTTGCCCACGCCGCCCTTGCCGGACGCGACCGCGATCACGTTCTTCACGCCGGGCAGCAGCTTGACGCCGCGCTGCACCGCGTGCGCGACGATCTTCATGGTCACCGCCGCGCTCACGTTGCCCACGCCGGGCAGCTTGCGCAGCGCACCGATCACAAGCTGGCGGATCGGCTCGATCTGGCTCTTGCCAGGATAACCAAGCTCCACTTCCAGGGAGATGTCGGCACCGTCCACGCGGATATTTCGGGCCGAGCGCGACGAGACGAGGTCGCGGCCGGTGTTGGGATCGATGACGGAACGCAGGGCTTCGGTTACCTGCTCAGTGGTGAGGCTCAAGACGGTCTCCGCTTGTAGGGGGATGAATTAGTCGAGTATGAGGCGCGCGGTGCCCGCACAGGCGCCAGCTTAGCAGTGAGTGTGCGATTACAGACATTTACATCTCTCACAGTCTGACGCTTGTGCACGGCGCGGCATATGCCTATTGTAGTGCGCCTGTCACCGTCGCATTCCGTACGCGCGATACAGATGAACGCTGACAGCCGAACCTGCACAAACCCCGTTACCATGCGGTATGCAGTCGGTAAGACATTCAAGGGAAATCTCAGAAGGAGAAAGCATGCACGCGAAGTTCGCCATCGTTCCGCTGGTCGCCACGCTTCTGGTGGCCGGCTGCGCCACGGAACAGCAGACCCATACCGCGGTGGGCACCGGTGTGGGTGCCGCGGTCGGTGCCGGTCTCGGCAACCTGATTGGCGGCAATACCACCGGCACGCTGGTCGGCGCGGCCGTGGGCGGCGCCCTGGGCGGCGCGACGGGCTACAACTGGAACGCGATCCGGGGCAAGCTCAACAAGGATACGGCCGGTACCGGCACGCAGATCACCGAGCAGCCGGACGGCTCGCTCAAGGTGAACATTCCGAGCCAGGTGACGTTCGATACGGACAGCGCCTCGATCAAGCCGTCGTTCCGCAGCGTGCTGGATCAGGTGGCGCAGACGCTGGGCCAGCATCAGGACGTGTCGGCCAATGTCGTGGGCCATACGGACAGCACCGGCAACGCCCAGTACAACATGCAGCTTTCGCAGCGCCGGGCGCAGAGCGTGGCGTCCTACCTGGGTGACCGCGGCGTCGCGCGCAACCGCCTGACGGCCGAGGGCCGGGGCCAGACGCAGCCCGTGGCGGACAACGCCACCGAGGCCGGACGCGCCCAGAATCGCCGGGTCGAAATATTTTTGAAACCAATTCAGGGATAACGGAGTCATAGAGTTCAGGTGCCGCTTGCTACCGATTGCTGGCTCGCGATAGGTGGCTGACCTCCCGGGCGGTGCCTGATTTCTCCTCCTTTTCCGTTGTGGAAAGCTGCGCCGGTATCGACCGGCGCTTTTTTTTTGC
Organism: Cupriavidus sp. OTU4054; assembly: GCF_038440175.1. NCBI lineage: Bacteria > Pseudomonadati > Pseudomonadota > Betaproteobacteria > Burkholderiales > Burkholderiaceae > Cupriavidus > Cupriavidus sp. OTU4054. Next base: position 11,632 of record NZ_JASATF010000005.1, on the reverse strand, counting down.
CCGGCGCTCAAATCCGCCAGCGTCGGCGCTTCCGCTAAAATAGCCGTTTCCCCTCTCTGCATCACCCATCGGCTCCCCTATGACCGCCCGTCGCATCCTCGTCACGTCAGCCCTCCCCTACGCCAACGGCCAGATCCATATCGGCCACCTGGTGGAGTACATCCAGACCGACATCTGGGTCCGCTTCCAGCGCATGATGGGCAACGAGGTCTACTACGTCGGCGCCGACGACACGCACGGCACACCGGTTATGCTGCGGGCGGAGAAGGAAGGCATCACCCCGAAGCAGCTGATCGACCGCGTCTGGGCCGAGCACAAGCGCGATTTCGACAGCTTCCTGGTGTCCTTCGACAATTACTACAGCACCGACTCGGAAGAGAACCGCGTGCTGAGCGAGAAGATCTACCTCGCGCTGAAGGCCGAGAACCTGATCGACGCGCGCGACGTCGAGCAGTTCTACGATCCGGTCAAGGAAATGTTCCTGCCGGACCGCTTCATCAAGGGCGAATGCCCCAAGTGCCACTCGAAGGACCAGTACGGCGACTCGTGCGAGGTCTGCGGCACGACGTACGCGCCGACCGACCTGATCAACCCGTATTCGACCGTCTCGGGCGCCACGCCCGTGCGCAAGTCCTCGACGCACTACTTCTTCAAGCTGTCGGACCCGCGCTGCGAGACGTTCCTGCGCGAATGGGTCGCCGATCTCGCGCAGCCCGAGGCCACCAACAAGATGCAGGAGTGGCTCGGTGGCGACGGCGAGGCCTCGACGCTCTCCGACTGGGACATCTCGCGCGACGCCCCTTATTTCGGCTTCGAGATTCCGGGTGCGCCCGGCAAGTACTTCTACGTGTGGCTCGACGCGCCGATCGGCTACTACGCGAGCTTCAAGAACCTCTGCGAGCAGCGCGGCATCGACTTCGACGCCTGGGTAGGCCCCCATTCGACCGCCGAGCAGTACCACTTCATCGGCAAGGACATCCTGTACTTCCACACGCTGTTCTGGCCCGCGATGCTGCGCTTCTCGGGCCATCGCACGCCGACCAACGTGTTCGCGCACGGCTTCCTCACCGTCGATGGCGCCAAGATGAGCAAGTCGCGCGGCACGTTCATCACGGCCCAGAGCTATATCGACACGGGCATGAACCCCGAATGGCTGCGCTATTACTTTGCGGCCAAGCTCAACGCGAGCATGGAAGACCTCGACCTGAACCTCGACGACTTCATCGCGCGCGTGAACAGCGACCTCGTGGGCAAGTACGTCAATATCGCGAGCCGCGCGGCGGGCTTCCTCGTCAAGCGTTTCGAGGGCAAGGTCGATGACGGCGCGCTCGCGCATCCGCTGCTGCTGCAGTTGCGCGAAGCCGCTCCGCAGGTCGCGCAGCTCTATGAAGCGCGCGAATACAGCAAGGCGCTGCGCCTCGTGATGGAACTCACCGACACCGTGAACGCGTTCGTCGATACCGAGAAGCCCTGGGAACTCGCCAGGGACGAGGCGAAGCGCGCGGCCCTGCACGCGGCGTGCTCGGTGTGCCTCGAGGCGTTCCGCCTGCTGACCGTGTACCTGAAGCCCGTGCTGCCGGCCATGGCGGCCGGCGTCGAGCGCTTCCTCAACGTGGCGCCGCTCGACTGGCGCGCGATCGATACCCAACTGTCGTCGTCGCGCCCGGTGCAGCCGTACTCGCACCTGATGACGCGCGTCGATGGCAAGCAGGTGGAAGCGCTGCTGGCGGCCAACCGCGAGTCGCTGCAGGCCACGGCGCCGGCGGCCTCGGGCGCGCCCGCCATCGAGCCGATCGCCGAGACGATCACGATCGACGATTTCGCCAAGGTGGACCTGCGCGTGGCGAAGATCGTGGACTGCCAGAAGGTGGAGGGCTCGAACAAGCTGCTGCAGCTCACGCTGGATCTCGGCGAAGGCAAGACGCGCAACGTGTTCTCGGGGATCCAGTCGGCCTACTCGCCCGAGCAGCTCGTGGGCAAGCTGACCGTGATGGTCGCCAACCTCGCGCCGCGCAAGATGAAGTTCGGCGTGTCCGAGGGCATGGTCCTCGCGGCCAGCGCGGCCGACGAAAAGGCCAACCCGGGCCTGTGGATCCTGGAACCGCACGACGGCGCGGTCCCGGGCATGCGCATTCGCTAAGGGGTAAAACGGTTGGGGGCGCCGGCCCTCAATCGCCCTCAATCGCCCTCAATCGCCCTCGATCGCCCTCGATCGCCCTCGATCGCCCTCAGCCGCCCTGCCGCCGCGACGGATCGTCGCTGCGCGACGTCGTGGTCACCGTCCCCTGCGGGTCGAAATGCACGTTGAAGAACGCCCGGTCGTTGGGCGTCTCGTACCAGCGGTAGCCCCAGACCTCTTCCTGCTTCAACGCGAACTTCTCGATCTTTGTCGGCTTGCCGAGCAGGCGGCGTATCGCGTCCTGTGTCATCCCGGGCCGCACCCGCGCGAAGTTCTCGGCCGTCAGGACCTGTTCGATCTTTCTTACGGTGTTGTCCGGCCCGATCGTCACCATCCACGTGGTGGCGCCCTCGGGCCCGCGCGGATACTCGAGCCGGCGTCCGCCGTCCGATTCCTCCCATACGATCTCGGGCTTGCCCGCCTGCCGGCGGATATCGTCCTCGGTCGAGCGGCCGATCTCGATGCCCTTGAACAGCTGGCTGTCCGGCTTGACGCTGTTCCACACGCCACGCGCGGTATCGCCGGCCTTCTTCATCGCTTCATCGACCTTCTGCTGGTCGCATCCGACCAGCGCCAGCAAGGCGGCAATCATTCCCATGGCGGCAAGGCGTCGGGCAGACGCGTCAGGGTTTCGCATGTCGTCTCCAGAGGGGCGGCATCCACCGCGTCAACGCTTGATGGCTTCGACCGGATCGCCGGCGGGCTCGCTGGCCGGCCGGCCGTCGGGCGACAGATCCGGATCGACATCGGTCGTCCGCCGGTTGGTGCTCCCCGCGAACAGACTACTCCAGTTGTTGAACCGGCGGTTGAACAGCACCGATAGCCCGTTGATCGACCCGCCCTTGGCAATCAGCGACCACCGCCGCGAGAACGCCCACGTCAGCTTGACGATATTGGACGCCGACGTCAGGCTCTGCTCGTAGCCGACCGAAATCTGCTCGGTCACGGCCTTGCCCACGCTGACCACCTGCTGGTCGTTCAGGCCCGCGGTACTCGGCCCGATCGAGAACTCGTCGATGCCGAAATGCTGGACGATACCCTTGCCCGCGCGCGCGCCGATCATGCCGAGCGCCGCGCCCCCGAGCGCCCCGCCGCTCAGCTGCCGCTGCTGTCCCGCGCCCGCGCTCTCCGCGCCGTAGCCGAACATCAGCCACGAGAGCTTGTCTTCGTCGGGCACGTTGGGCTCGGACACCAGCCGCACGCGCGGCAGCCGCACGGTGCCCGTCACCTCGACGCCCGCCTCCACCTCCTGATTGCGACGCATCGCGCGGATATTGATGTTCGGATTGCCGATGGGCCCGTTGAAGTTCACGATACCGCGTTCGATATTGAGCTTGCGGCCGAAGGCCTCGTACGTGCCATCGACCACGCGCACCGTCCCCGTCGCGCGCAGCGGCGTGAGCGGCGCGCTGGCAATGCCGAGCTGCCCCGCGAGCAGCAGGTCCGCGCCCGCGCCCCGGAAGCGGAAGTTGTTGCCGAGGTCGATCGTGAGGTCGATCACCGGGCTGAACTGGCTCGTGGGCTTGTCCTCGGGCACCGGCGCACTGGCGGTCGGCAGTTCGCGCTGGTCGCTGCGGCGGATCACCACCACATCGTCACCGAGTTCCGGCGCCCCGGCCTTCGGCAGGTCGAACAGCCCGCGATCGACGCGGAACTTGCCGCGAATCGCCAGCTTGCGGTCCTCGTTGGCGATACCGGCCTCGCCCGACACGATGAGCGTGCGCTCGGGGCTCGCGAACAGCTGCAGCTTGTCCGCGACGATCTTGCCCGTGAGGTTCGGATCGGACTCGCCGAGCTTGATCGCGCCCGTCGCCGTCAGCGTGCCGTCGCCGCCGCGGAAACGCACCTGCCTGAGTTCCACGGTGTTCTGGTCGAGCACGACCTGCACGATGCCGTCGGTCAGGCGGATGCCGAGGTCGTAAAGCGTCACGCCGATGCCGCTGCCATCGACATTCCCCGTCAGCAGCGGCTTGCCCACGGTGCCAGCGAGCCTGATATTCGCGGCGAGCTTGCCTTCGAGCGCGTACTGCGGCCCCGTGAACGCCTCGAGCGACTTGAGCCTCGGGATATCGAACGCCACGGTGCCATCGAGCGTGGACGCGGGGCCGACGTTCTGCAGGCCCTGCTCGGTCACGAGGCCCGCCGACGCATCGACGACGATGCGTCCGATGCGCTCGGCCACGGTGCCGCCGCGCAGCGTGACGCGATTGCCGGCGATATCGGCGCGCAGCTGCGTCTCGCCGAGGCCGAGCGTGGTCCATCCCCGGCCCGCATTGATCGAGGCATCGCCCGACCGCCGGCGGATTTCCGCAAACCCCGAGGCCGTCTCGGCGAGCGTGAGGTTCCACTTGCCGTCGAGCACGAGGTCCGAGCGCACGGGCGGCGCCTCGCCGCTGAACAGTTCGACGAGTTCGAGCACATGCGCCACGCGCACGCCATCGAGCGACCCCGCGGTGCGGATGCGGCCGTGGTCCCAGTCGAGCCCGTCGATGGCCAGCGCGGCGTTATCGAACGCGAAGCGTGCCGCGCCGACCTTGATATGCTGGTCCGCCACCAGCAGCGTGGTGGGCGCGGTCAGGCGCAGATTGACCGCGCCGCGCTCCTCGAGCGTGCGGATCGTGCCATTCCAGCCCCCGCCATTTCGATCGCTGCCCTGCCATGCCCCCTGCCCCGCCACGTTCAGCTGCACCTGCCGGCGCCGCACGGTGCCGGCTGCCTTCGCCTCGAACGTGTGATTGGCCTGCGTGCCCGCAAGGTTCGCGTCGAGCGTGCGGATGACCGCGTCGGGCCCCTGATAGTCGCGCGCGGTCAGCTGCGCGGACAGCGTGCCGTCGAGGCCGCCGCGCAGTTCGGCGTGGCCGCTGGCACTCGCGAGCTTGTGGGGGCCGAACACGAGACCCTGCGCGCTGTAGTCGCCGACGATCTCGGGCCGCCGCATCGTCCCCGTGATGTCGGCATCGACCTTCGCGCGGCCGGCCACGCCGAACTTGAGGCGGTCCAGCTGCGGCGCGTCGATCGCGACCCTGAGCCGGTCGCCGCGCGCGCCGAAGCTCCCGCGCAGGTCCACCTGGTTGCCGGCCATGCTCAGCGACGCCTCGCTCGGCAGCAGCCGTTCGCCTTCGAGCCGGATCTTGCCGTTGCCCGTCATCGGCAGCCCCGCGTACTCGCTTTCGCGCAGCGCGAAATCCACGGCCACGCGCAGCGCGTCCTTGTTCGCCCCCGCGGCCAGCGAGCCCGTGGTGGAGAAGTCCGCGTTGATGCGGCCCGGCGCCACCTTGGCGACGCGCGCGGGATCGAAGTTCGCGAGCTTGCCCTTGAACTGGAAGGCCTGCTCCTCCTTGAGCGCGAGCTTGCCGTCGGCGGTCAGCGTGCCCGCGCCGATGCCCGCGCGCAGGGACGTCAGCGTGACCGCATCCTCATCGACGCGCGCATCGGCAAACAGCTTGAGCTCGCCGCCCGCGAGATCGAGGGCCACGCTCTGGCGGCCCGGCTCGAGCCGCAGGATCACCGGGCCCGCGAGCCGCGTGGGCACGAGCGCGGTATGCAGCGCGGCCACGTCGAGCCGGCGCACGTCGAGGTCGAACCCGCCGCGGCCGTCGCGCAGCATGCCCTGGCCCAGAATCTCGCCCTTGCCCGATAGCGCGATGCGCAGGTCCCGCACGCTCTGCGCGGCCTCGCTGACCTCCACGCGCGCGTGCACGGATTCCACGGGCAGCCGTTCCTTGTCGATCGGACCGGGCTCGAGATTGCGCACCGTGATCTCGCCCGCCACGGCCAGCGGCGGCGTGCCGGGCGCGGGGGTCGCCGGTGTCGGCACCGGCGCGGAGGCCGACGCCGCCGAAGCCTCCGCCACGGCACTCGCCGCGGTCTGGCCCGGCTGCGGCCGTGCGATCACGGGCGGCGGCGCCACCGCCTCCACGGGGCGCAGCTCCGCGTGCACGGTCAGGTTGGCCTGCGGCGCGCCGGGGCTAAACAGGCGCGGATTGATGCGCTCGCCATCGACGAGCAGATGCGTGAACGGTACCGCGCCGAACGGCGTGAGGTCGGCCGTGGCGCGGCCGCGAATCCGGTCGCCGGTCGCCTCCACCTGCGCGCGCAGCGCGTCGAGCGAGCCGGACACGTTGGCGGACAGCGCGAATGTTTCCTTCTGCCACTGCCCTTCGAGCAGCGCTTCCGCCGTGAGCGGATACGGCTTTGGCCCGGCCAGTTGCGCATTGGCCTGCAGCGTGCCGTAGGGCGTGACGAGCCGATCGACGGTCAGCCGATGGTTCGTGCCATCGGAATGCAGCGCCGCGGCCAGCGCCTTGAAGACCAGCGGCGTGGCCGTCGGTGCATTGCCCTGGACCAGCGACAGCTGCGCGAGCGTGAGCGTGTCGATATCGATGGCCAGCGGCAGCGACAGCGAGTCCGGCATGCGCGCCGGTGCGCGGTCCGCCTGATCGGGCGCCGCCGGCGGCAGCTTCGCGTCGACATTGCCGATACGCAGGTCCTGCACATGCAGCCGTGCCGGCGACCATGCGAATGACCACGTGCCGTCGATGCGATCGATGGCCACGCGCGTGGCGGCATCGCCCTCGCCGCTCGCATACACCACGTTGCGCAGGCGGAGGCCCGTGGCCACGGTGCCGCCTTCGAACTCGCCCGCGAGCATGCCGGCGGAGAGCCGCGTGGCCACCGACCAGAGCTGCCGCGTGCCGCCCTCGGTGCGCAGCGCGAGCACGACGGCGCCGATCAGCAGGACCACCAGCAGCGCGATGACCGCGCCGATCCACGCGAACACGCGCAAGATGCGCGATGCCCGGCGGCGCGGCTGGCGCGCGGGGCGCGGCGCGTCGTCGTCCGGGCGCGGCATGGGGGGCATGTCCGGTCTGTTCATCAGAACGCCACCCCCAGCGAAATATGCGGCCGGAACTGGTTCTGCTGGATGCCGTAGCCGAGGTCGAGCTGCAGCGGCCCCACGGGACTTCGCCAGCGCGCGCCGACACCCACGCCGTTGTACAGCGTGATGCCCTGGATCGAGTTGGTCGCGGTGCCCACATCCCAGAATACCGCCACGCCCCAGTCCGGCTTGAACCAGTACTGATACTCGAGGCTGCCGGTGCCGAGGTAGCGCGCGGGCAGCACGCTCGCGCCGTCCGGCGTGCCGATCGACTGGTAGCTGTAGCCGCGGATCGAGTCGGTGCCGCCCGCGCGGAACCGCAGCGAGGCCGGGATCTTGGCCGGATCGGACGAGGTCAGGTCCGCGCCGAGTTCGAGCCGCGCGATGAAAAGATCGCGCGTGCCCACGGGCACGTACTGGCGAATGCGTCCATAGAGCCGCAGAAACGTCGCATCGGACAGGATGTTCTTGGTCGCCACGCCGACCTGCGTGTTGATGACGTTGCCGCGGCGCGGGAACACGGGGTTGTCCACATCGCGGCGCGTCCATGCGAAGGCGGGCACCAGTGCCTTCGAGATCTGCGCGTCCTGCCCGTACGGGACGAGGTTGTCGTAGTAGAAATCGAGCGAGAACGTGGTGTCGTATTTCTCGCGCGAGCGCGAACGCTTGAGGCCCGTGCGCCAGCTCGTCAGGTCCGTGCTCTCGATGTCGATCGTGCGCTCGTAGCTCCCGTACAGGCTGTTGCGGTAGGTATGCGAGTCCGGCGGCATCGCCGTCTCGAGGAACGCATACTGGCGCTTCTGCTCGATCCGCGCCTGCGAGTCGAACACCCACGCGCGGTTGAACAGGTTGTAGTACGAATAGCGGCCTTCCACCTGCGCACCCGTGTCGGTCGTGAAGCCGACACCGGACGTGAGCCGGTGTACCGGATACTCCCGCACACGCACGCTCACGGGCGCGATCACGGTATCGCTCGCGGCCGCGTCCGGACCCGGTTCCTCGAGGTCTACCTGCGCGTTCGAAAAGTACGGCTGGTTCTGGATCGCGCGCTGCAGTTCGAGCAGCCGCTCCACGCGATAGGGCTCGCCGACCGACAGCGGGTTCACGTTGCGGATGATCTGCTCGGGATAGCGGCGCGTGCCCGAGATCTTGACCGGGCCGAGGATATAGGCCGGCCCGCTGTCGTACTTCGCGGTGAGGTCGGCCGCATGCTCGTCCGCCTCCACGCGCGCGCGCGACGACGCGAGCTTCGCGCCGTAGTAGCTCTTGCTCTGCAGCGTGAGCAGCGCGTTGTCCTTGGCCTTGTCCCAGTCTTCCTGCCGGAACGGGTCGCCGACGGGCAGGCCCCATTTGGCCCGCATCTCGGCCACCTGCTCGGGCGACTGCGTGGCCGCGGGGCCGGAAACCGACACATCGACGCTGCGGATCAGCGTGCGCGCGCCGGCATCGACGGTCAGGTGGACCACGCGACCGTCGCCCTCGCCTTCCACGCGCGCGGTGGTGGTCGGATCGAACCAGCCTTCCGTGGATGCGAACTGGCGCACCTGGTCGCCCACGGTTTCCACCATGTACTTGAACTGGTCGTCGGACAGGTCCGTGCGGCTGGCGTACCGCGCGAGGTCCAGATGCTCCTTGAGCATGTCCTCGAGCGGCTTCGGGGCGTCCACCACGACCTTGTAGGTCGCGGCGGCCGGCGCCGCGTACAACACGCACGCCAATGACAACGCGCACGCCAACGCACACGACGGCGCGCACGCGAACCGGAACACGGGCGGGGGGCGCCGCGACAAGCGCAGAAGAAGGGTCGTGGCGGCGCGTCGGCCCCGGTCTCTCGTCATCCGTCAGTTCGAACCAGCGAAGTCGCTATTTGACCACACCCGGCGTCCCGCGACTGCGAGAAATCGGCCATGGAGGCGGCTTTCGGGGCGAAGGCGCGCGCGCGGACCCGATTCCGCGCAATTTCGTCAGCGATCGTCGCCGATACGGTAAAATCCAGCCCCACCCACACCAACTCGCCCCGTCGGGCACAGGTTTCATCATGGCCATGTACGAATCGGACATCACCCAGTTCCTCAAGACCCTCAAGCAGGAGCGCCCGGCGCTCGAGTCGGAACAGCGTGAAGGCCGCTCCCTGCTGTGGGACAAGGCGCCGATCGACCTCGACGAGCGCGAGCGCGCCGCCGACTCGCGCGTGGCGCAGAAGCCGTACGTCTACTCGCTCGACAACTGAGTTGTCTCAGGAAAAGCTGACCCTGCCGGTGGAGCTGCCCAGCGTGGCTCCCGGTTCCGGCGGCACGTCGGGCCCGGCCGAGATGGTCGATGGGCTCGCGTTCGCGCGCCTCTATGGCGAGCCGCTGTTCAAGCTGCCGCAGGACCTCTACATCCCGCCCGATGCGCTCGAGATCTTTCTCGAGGCATTCGAAGGTCCGCTCGACCTGTTGCTGTACCTGATCCGCAAGCAGAACTTCAACGTCCTGGACATCCCGATGTCCCAGGTGACGCGACAGTATCTTCTGTACGTCGACGAGATCCGCAAGACCAACCTCGAACTCGCCGCCGAGTATCTGCTCATGGCCGCGATGCTCATCGAGATCAAGTCGCGCATGCTGCTGCCGGTCAAGAAGGCCGACAGCGACGAGGAAGCCGAGGATCCGCGCGCGGAACTCGTGCGCCGCCTGCTGGAATACGAGCAGATGAAGCTCGCCGCGCAGCGCCTCGACCACGTGCCGCAGCTCGGCCGCGACTTCCTGCGCACGCAGGTCTTCATCGAGCAGAGCCTGGCGCCGCGCTTCCCCGAGGTCGAGACGATCGACCTGCAGTCGGCCTGGGCCGACGTGCTCAAGCGCGCCAAGCTGAACCAGCACCACAAGATCTCGCGCGAGGAACTGTCCGTGCGCGAGCATATGAGCCAGATCCTGCGCCGGCTCCAGCATGCGCGCTTCATGGAATTCACGGAGCTGTTCGACGAAGCGATCCGCTCCGGCAGGGGCGTGCCCGTGGTCGTCGTGAACTTCATCGCCATGCTCGAACTGTCGCGCGAGTCGCTGGTCGAGATCACGCAGGCCGAGCCGTTCGCGCCAATTTATGTGCGATTGGCGTACACGCCGACCTGAAATCGCGCTGCCCCAGGCCGCATTCGCGGCCATCCGATGTCCGGCGGCGCCCCGCATGTTCTACAATCCGCCGACAGCCGCCTGGCAATGCACCGGGCCGGCGCGCCCGCTCTCCCGGGCTTCCATCACGACAGCACACGATATTCATGAAAGTCATTTCCTCCGTTCAAGAGCTGCGGGACCAGTTGCGCGGGCAGAATCGCGTGGCGTTCGTGCCGACCATGGGCAACCTCCATGAGGGCCACCTGTCGCTGATGCGGCTGGCGCGCCAGCATGGCGATCCGGTCGTGGCATCGATCTTCGTGAACCGCCTGCAGTTCGGCCCGAACGAGGACTTCGACAAATATCCGCGTACGCTGCAGGACGATATCGAGAAGTTGCAGAAGGAAGGTGTGTACGTGCTGTTTGCACCGACCGAATCCGACATGTATCCCGTCCCGCAGGAATATCGGGTGGAGCCGCCGCACGACCTCGGCGACATCCTCGAAGGCGAGTTCCGCCCCGGTTTCTTCAAGGGCGTCTGCACCGTGGTGATGAAGCTGTTCTCGTGCGCGCAGCCGCGCGTGGCCGTGTTCGGCAAGAAGGACTACCAGCAGCTGATGATCGTGCGCCGCATGGTGCAGCAGTTCGCGCTGCCGATCGATATCGTGCCCGCGGAAACCGTGCGCGCCGACGACGGCCTCGCGCTGTCCTCGCGCAATCGCTACCTGAGCGCCGACGAGCGCACCGAGGCACCGGTGCTCTATCGCACGCTGCACGAGGTGCGGGACACGGTGCTGGGCGGCAATGTCACGCTGACCGAGGTGGAAGCGGATGCGGTCAGGCGCCTTGCCGACCGTGGCTGGAAGCCCGACTACGTGTCCATCCGCAAGCGCAACAACCTGCAGGCGCCGACGCAGGAAGAATTCCTCGCGGGCGAACCGCTCGTGGTGCTCACCGCGGCCAGGCTCGGCCCGACGCGGCTGATCGACAACCTCGAGATCTGACGGTCAGGCGCGGGTCAGTTTCGTCCGCGTCCGCGCCCGCTCCTGCTCGCGCTGCAAGTGCCGTCGATGGCCCGAGCGGCGCTTCCACCAGATCAGGATTCCCGTCAGCGCGAACGCCAGCGGCGTCAGGCCGTATAGCGTCATGAACACGCGCCCCGGAATCCCGAACGCCTCGCCCGTGTGCAACGGGAACAGCCAGTTGATGAACGTATCGCCGGACGCGGCCTGCTTCGGATCGCGCGCGGCGATGCGCTGCCCCGTATGGGCGTCGAGCCAGAGGCGCGTGGCGCCCGAATCCTCGCGGATCTCGCCGGGCTGGCGCAGACGGATCTCGTAGGCGTCGCCGGCCTTGCGGGGCAGGCTCACGCGCGTGACCAGCGCATCCGGAAACTCGCGCTGCGCGGCCGCCACGGCCAGCGCCGGCGACAGCGTCTCGGGGGGGGGGGGGGGGGGGGGGGGGGGGGGGGGGGGGGGG